>NZ_JBHSFK010000005.1:0-423445 GCF_042653945.1 Streptomyces vulcanius
TGGCCTCCGTCTTGGCGCGGAGGCGGGGGGGCGGTGGGGGGCGGGAGTTCTCCTGGAAGACGCGGGGGGCGGTGGTGCCCGCGCAGTCGGAGGCGGTGGGGGAGGCGCCGTATGACTTCGTGGCCGAGGGGGAGGAGGGGGCTGGCGGTGCGGAGGGCTCCGGTGACGGTGACGGTGACGGCGAGGGGGAAGGGGAGCCGGTGTGGCACGGGGATGCGGCTCGGGAGGCTCGGTGGGCGGCGTTGCGGGAGGTGGGGGAGGTCGGGGAAGGGGAGTGAGTTTTCGCCCCCGCCGCCCCTACCCGAACCCGTCCCCCGGGGGCTGCTGCCCCCGGACCCCCCCGAAGCTCGCTCAGGTGTTCGCGCCCAGGATGCTCTTCAGTTCCTTCGGCAGCAGGTCGTTGCACGACTGCTTCGCCTCGTTGGTCAGCGCGTCCTTCGTGCAGGTGTAGTAGTCGCGGTAGACCAGCTGCGCGGTGAAGGTGACCGCCACCAGGACCAGGGCCAGGGACGCCGTGACGATGCCGCTGATCGCCGCGGTCGTCTGGGGGCGGCCGGTGGGCTCGGCGGGGGGCGGGCTGTCGGGGTCGGGGGTGCGGGGCTTTGCGCGCAGGGCGCCGATACCCCAGTTCAGGGCGAGAGCGCCGAGGAGCAGGGCGACGTACGGCCAGCCGAAGAGGGCGAAGAAGAAGGCCCACATGCCGCACAGCAGGGCGTAGCGCGCCCGGCGCTGGGCCGGGTCGGTGGGGTCCCAGCGGGGGCTGCCGCCCTGACCCTGGCCCTGGCCGGGGCCCTCGGGGTGGTGACCGGGGCGCTCGCCGAAGCCGCCGCCGGAGGAACGGCCCGGCTGCTGGTCGCTCCACTGGTTGCCCCAAGCGGGACGACCCTCCTCGGGGGCGTCCCCACCGGCCGGCCGCCGAGGCTGCCAGGGCCGGTCCGGAGCCCCCTCGGGCGGCGGGGCGAAGGGATTGTCATCCGGGGCCGCGCTACCGCCACCGGTGCCATCGCTGCCGTTGCCGCTGCCGTTGCCGCTGCCGTTGCCGCTGCCGTTGCTACCGCTGCCGGCGCCACCGCCACCGCCACCGCTGCCGGCGCCACCGCCACCGCTGCCGGGGGCATCGCCACCGCGGCCACCTCCAGCAGGGCTACCGCCACCGGGGCCACCCACAGCAGGGCTACCGCCACCACGGCCACCCTCACCGGGGTGACCCTGAGCAGCGTCACCTCCCGCCGGGGCGCCTCCCGCCGGGGTGCCTCCCGCCGGGGTGCCTCCAGAGGTGCTCGAAGGGGTGTTCGAAGAATCGTCGGGATTCGTGCGGGCGTCCGTCGGTGATGTCGGGTGTTCGCGCCGCAGCAGGGTGTCGCGTACCCCTCCCGGCACCGGCTGTGCGGGGGGCAAGTGGAGTCGCAGGCTGCGGTCCGGCATCAAGTGAGCGTCTTCCCCTAGGCGAATCGGGCGTCTGGCATGAGCTGTCATTCCGGGAACGCACCGCACTACCACCGCGTTCCCGATCCCGCTCTCCGCAGACGCTACCTTCCGGCCACGCCCCCGTCCCGTGGGGGCCGTCCGGTGTGCCGGTATCGTTGCTGACGGTCGGCCGCTTCGTAGAGTTCCCCGTATCCAAGGGCGCGAAGCATTCGTACGACTGTACAAAAACTCTCCGAGAACTCCCCGAGAAAGGGCCCCCACCCGTGGCTGCCAAGCGCCTCGTCGTGCTGGTCTCCGGATCCGGCACCAATCTCCAGGCGCTCCTCGACGGGATCGCCGCCACCGGCACCGAGGAGTACGGCGCCGAGATCGTCGCCGTAGGAGCCGACCGCGGCGGCATCGAGGGGCTCGCGCGGGCCGAGCGGGCCGGGATCCCCACGTTCGTCCGGAAGGTCAAGGACTACGGGACCCGGGAGGAGTGGGACGCCGCGCTCGCCGATGCCGTCGCCGTCCATGAGCCGGATCTCGTCGTGTCCGCCGGCTTCATGAAGATCGTGGGCAAGGAGTTCCTCGCGCGGTTCGGCGGGCGGTTCGTGAACACCCACCCCGCGCTGCTGCCCAGTTTCCCCGGCGCCCACGGCGTCCGCGACGCGCTCGCGTACGGCGCCCGGGTCACCGGCTGCACCGTCCACTTCGTCGACGACGGTGTCGACACCGGACCGATCATCGCCCAGGGCGTGGTCGAGGTCCGTGACGAGGACGACGAGAGCGCGCTGCACGAGCGCATCAAGGAAGTCGAGCGAAGGCTGCTCGTCGAGGTCGTGGGGCGGCTCGCCCGCAACGGCTATCGCATTGAGGGACGAAAGGTAGTAATCCAGTGACCGCCACCGCCGAGAGCACCAAGCGGCCGATCCGACGGGCGCTCGTCAGCGTCTACGACAAGACCGGGCTGGAGGAGCTCGCGCGCGGGCTCCACGAAAGCGGCGTCGAGCTGGTGTCGACCGGCTCCACGGCCTCCCGGATCGCCGCCGCCGGCGTCCCCGTCACCAAGGTCGAGGAGCTGACCGGCTTCCCCGAGTGCCTGGACGGCCGGGTCAAGACCCTGCACCCCAAGGTGCACGCCGGCATCCTCGCCGACCTGCGTCTCGACAGCCACCGCGAGCAGCTGGCCGAGCTGGGCGTCGAGCCGTTCGACCTCGTGGTCGTCAACCTCTACCCGTTCCGGGAGACCGTCGCCTCCGGGGCCTCGCCCGACGAGTGCGTCGAGCAGATCGACATCGGCGGTCCTTCCATGGTGCGGGCCGCCGCCAAGAACCACCCGTCGGTCGCCGTGGTCACCAGCCCCGCGCGGTACGCCGACGTCCTCGCCGCCGCGCAGCACGGCGGGTTCGACCTCGGCACCCGGGGGCGGCTCGCCGCCGAGGCCTTCCAGCACACGGCCGCCTACGACGTCGCCGTCGCCTCCTGGTTCGCGTCCTCGTACGCGCCCGTGGACGAGTCGCGGTTCCCCGACTTCCTCGGCGCCACCTGGGAGCGCGAGAACACCCTGCGCTACGGCGAGAACCCGCACCAGCCCGCCGCGCTCTACGTCGACGGCAGCGGCGCCGGTCTGGCCCGTGCCGAGCAGCTGCACGGCAAGGAGATGTCGTACAACAACTACACGGACACGGACGCCGCCCGCCGTGCCGCGTACGACCACACCGAGCCCTGTGTCGCGATCATCAAGCACGCCAACCCGTGCGGTATCGCCGTCGGCGCGGACGTGGCCGAGGCGCACCGCAAGGCGCACGCCTGCGACCCGCTGTCGGCCTTCGGCGGGGTCATCGCCGTCAACCGGCCGGTCAGCAAGGAGATGGCCGAGCAGGTCGCGGAGATCTTCACCGAGGTCATCGTCGCGCCCGACTACGAGGAGGGGGCTCTCGAGGCCCTCGCCAAGAAGAAGAACATCCGGGTGCTGAAGGCACCGGGCGCCCCCGCCAACCCGGTCGAGGTCAAGCCCGTCGACGGCGGTGTCCTGCTCCAGGTCACCGACCGTCTCCAGGCCGACGGCGACGACCCGGCCAACTGGACCCTCGCCACCGGCGAGGCGCTGTCCCAGAGCGAGCTGGCCGAGCTCGCCTTCGCCTGGAAGGCCTGCCGGGCCGTCAAGTCCAACGCCATCCTGCTCGCCAAGGACGGCGCCTCGGTCGGCGTCGGCATGGGGCAGGTCAACCGGGTCGACTCCGCGAAGCTCGCCGTCGAGCGGGCGGGCGAGGAGCGGGCGCGCGGCGCCTACGCGGCCTCCGACGCGTTCTTCCCGTTCCCCGACGGGCTGGAGATCCTGACCGCCGCCGGCGTCAAGGCCGTCGTCCAGCCGGGCGGTTCGGTCCGCGACGAACTGGTCGTCGAGGCCGCGCAGAAGGCGGGCGTGACGATGTACTTCACGGGGACGCGGCACTTCTTCCACTGACCGGACGTCCGTATCCGGCGGGGTGGGCGGTGGCACCGCCCACCCCGCCGTGCGGTGTGTCAGGTGAGCCAGGAGCCGGCGGCACAGGAGCCGGCTGTCACCCAGCGGTGCGCCCGGATGTTGTTGTCCGCGCTCGCGCCGTTGGTGAGGTGGTTGTCGGACAGGCTGTCCGCGAAGTACTCGTTCGGGGACAGGCAGCCGTAGCCGTTGCCGTTCTCGGCGGTGACGTCGTACGAGGCGAAGAAGAAGAACTGGACGACGTCCCGGCCACCGGTGTAGCCGGCGTTCATGACGGACGACGCCCTGTCCCAGGCGCCCGCGAAACCGCCGCCCGCGGCGTTCCAGTCGACGTCGTTGCCCGGGGTGGAGCCCAGCAGCGACCCCTGGCAGTCGTAGCCGTCCCAGGCGTAGACGTTGCCGTTACGGCCCGGCCAGGCGTTGTTGCAGCCGATGACCTGCACGCTCGTGTCGGCCGCCTGGGCGGTCGTGGCCGGTACCCCCAGCCCGAGCGCGGTGAGGCCGATGACGGCCGCCGTGATGGCGAACTTGCGCATGATGGTTCCCCTCGTTCGGTGGTGATGTGCGGTGGTGATGTGTGGTGCGGTGTTGGTCAGGCGCGCTGCGGCACGGTCCGTACCGCGCGGTCGTACGCCTGCCGTTGGAGGCGCCGACAGGTGTCGAGCGCCTCGCCGTACCGGTCGGTCAGCCGGTCGACGTAGTGGGCCTCGCGGGCCGTGGCCACGGACTTCAGGGAGGTCGCGCGGGCGCACCCGGCGTCGGCGACGGCGGTCTTCCGCTCGGTCGCGAACGCCTTGTCGGCGCGGGCCGGGCCCAGCCGGGCGGTGTTCTCCCGCACCGCGTCCCGGGCCGCCTGCGGGTCCGCGTAGGACAGGCCGGCCTTCTTCATGCACCGCGACCACGCGGCCACGGCAGTGGTCAGCTGCCGGTCGCGCATCAGGTCGTCGGCGTACAGGGCGTTCAGGCCGCCTGCGGTCTTGGACGCGCGGAACCACTCGGCGGGGTCGCCGTAGAGGGCCCGCTCCGCCTCCGCCGTGCAGCCGCCGAGGCGTTTGCGGACCTCACGGGTGCTGCCGGGCAGCCGGGCCGAGAGCACCTGGAAGCTGCCGCCGTCGAGTGCCTTGTCGAAGGCGGCGCGGCGCGCGGCGGACAGCGTTTCCCGGTACACGCGGACGGGGTGGTGCAGGCGCAGCCGCTCCTGCTCGGCCTCGATCCGTCCGCCGTACCCGTACGTCCGTGCCCAGGCGACGTCGTCCTGTACGTACCGCACCGGCATGCTCTCGCGCAGGGTCAGGGTGCGGTCCTCCCCGTACGTGAAGCCGTGGCGCTTCATGCACCGGCTGGTCAGCCGCTGCTGGGCGTCGCTGACGCGGAGCTCCTGCTGCCAGGTCAGCGGCTCGGGCAGGCCCTGCCGGGCGGTTTCCGAGCCGTGGCCGCATCCGGTCGCGACGACCCCCGTAACCGCCGCGACCGCACACAGCGAAGCGAGTGCTCGCTTCATGGGAAGCCCCCCGTTTCCCCCGTGCCGCCCGTTCCCGGTGCGGCACTCTCACCTTGGGGCACGCGGGCAGCGACGGGTACCTAGGACTTCTCAGGGTCACCGGCGGCCGGGGGCGTGGACTGGGGCGTGTACTCCTTCAGGTAGTGGGCGACCTGCGCGGCGTACGCGCGGTACTCCTCGGGGACCCCGCCGGCCTTGTTCACCACGTCCCAGGACGTCCGGTAGGCCGCCGCGACCAGGACACCCCGGTCGCCGGTGAGGTCGGTGTCCAGCCGCGGGGCGATCCAGCAGAGGTAGCGGCCCATCGCCGGGATGGACTCGGCGGGCGGGAACGGCGGAGACGGGACGGCCTCCCCGGGCGTGCCGTCGGGGTTCATCCACCAGCGCAGCACCCGGGGCGTCCAGCGGGCGATGCCGTACTCGTCCTTGCCGGGGTCGGAGAGGGCCGGGTCGAAGTCGCTCTCCACCTTCAGCATGGCCGCGATCAGGGCGGGGGTGACGGGCCGCTGGTCGCAGTCGTGCGCGGTCTCGACGATCAGCAGCCGGTAGGCGGCCGGCACACCCTTGTCGGTACGGAGGTGCTCGGCGCCGTACAGGGAGGCCGTGTTCGCCGACACCCCGCCGCCCTTGGCGCCGCCGACGGGGCCGTCGCCCGCCCGGCTGGCGATCCCGTAGCCGAGGGCCGCGACGAGGACCGCGCCGAGCGCCGCGCCCACCACAGTCGTACGACGTCCAGGACGGCGTCGGGAGAACAGCCGGAGCCCCCCGCCGGAGACGCCCGCCGCCCCCGTTGCCCCCGCCGTCTCCACCCGGCGCAGCAGGGCCCGGGTGGAGACGCGCTCGGCGTGGGTGCGGGTCAGACAGGCCCGCACGATGTCTTCCCAGGCGTCCGGGAGTCCGGGGGACAGCCGTAGTTCGGCGGTGCCGCGGGCGTAGGCGACGGCCGCGTCGCGGCGGGTCGCCGGTGTGCCCCCGGGCAGCGGGAAGGAGCCCGTGAGGACGAGGTGGGAGAGGACGCCGAAGGCCCAGACGTCGGCGGACGGGCGGATCCGGCGCCCGCGTTCGCCGATCTCGGCCCACAGCAGTTCGGGCGGGGTGTAGTCGGGGGTGGAGAAGGCGGGCGTGTAGGCGTGTGTGCCCTCCAGCTCGGCGGCCATGTTGAAGTCGGCGAGGCGGACCGAACCGTCCGCCATCAGCAGCACGTTGGCTGGTTTCAGATCGCCGTGCACCCAGCCCGCGCGGTGCAGCTGGGCCAGGCCCGCGCAGATCTGGGCGAGCAGGACCGGGCCGCCCTCGGGAGCGGGCGTACGGCCCAGCAGCGACGCCAGCGAGCCCTCGGCCCGCTCCAGCACCAGCACGGTCGCGCCGTCCAGGTCGGGGTGGGCGGGGTCGTCCACGGTGAGGGTCTCGTACAGGCGGATCAGCCGCGGGCTCCTGAGCCGGCGCAGCAACTCCGTCTCGCGCTCGGCCAGTTCCCGCAGATGGGTGAGGTGGCGGGGGGTGTGGGTGCCGGTCGGCAGGAACTTGAGGGCGACGCTCTCCGGGAGGGCGACGCTTTCCGGGAGGGCGGTGGTATCGGGGAGGGCGGTGGTGCCGTGGCGGGGCGAGTTGTCGTGGTGGGGCGAGTTGCCGTCGTCCGGGCGGCGCCGGGCCGCGTACACGCTGCCGAAGGCGCCCGTCGCGATCGGCTCCCGCACCTCCCACCGCCCGACCCGGTAGCCACTGGGGACCCGGACGGCGTACGGCTCGGTCACCGCACCGCCGCCCGGCCGGCCGGCGGGGTCCCGGGCCCGGCCAGGACGGCCAGGTCGTCCTCGCGCACCAGGTCGAAGCGGAGCGCCAGGGAGACCAGGGTCTCCTTCTTGCCGTTGAGGCGCGGGCCCGGCTCCGCGGTGTCCGGGCCGGGCTTGATGCGCAGCTTCACGGCCAGGTAGTCGATGTTCCACTGCACCGAGGTGCGCGAGGAGGCCGGCCAGCCGGGCCGCAGCCGGGTGACGACCTGCTCGACGGTGGGCAGCGGGGCATGCGGCTCTCCGCGCAGCCGGGGCTCGCACAGGGCGGCGAGCACCGCGAAGTAGCGCTTGCTGCGGTCCAGGGAGAACGCGGGCGCGGTGGTCGCGCCGTCGAGCCCGGACGACGGGCACAGATAGTCGTGGCGCGGCGCCCACACCTCGACCGGCAGCAGATCGCCCGCCGCGGGCAGCACGAGACGCCCGAACTCGAAGGGGACCGGCGCGTCCAGCCGCCCCGGCGCCACCTTTATGTGCTCGCCCGCCCCTTCCGGGTTCTCCACGACGTACGTCTGTTCGCGGCTGAAGTTGCTCAGCGTCCAGAACGTGCCCTGCGCGGTGATCTCGCCCGCCCGGCGCGAGACCCCCTCGTGCGGGAGTTCCAGCCCGTTCTCGCCCGCCGACCGCCCGAAGGCCAGCCGCTCACCGGGGGCCAGCCGGAACCGGGGCCGGGGCTCGTGGCCCGCGCACCCCTCCTCCGGGTCCACCGGAGGTACCACGATGATGCTGTACACGGTGTGTCTCCTGGTCCCACCCGCGCCTACCGCCCCAGGGTGGGCGACGGGACGGCGCCGTGTCACGACGTGACACGGCCGCACGGAGGAATGGCGAGAAGACGCCGCTGCGTTCGCTTGCGTTTGTTCAGTACCGGGGCCGGTTGAACCAGGCCCCGCCGTTGATCATCGCGGCGAGGATGATGCCGCCGATCGCGAGGGAGAGCACCCCGCCGAAGGTGCCCGCCCCGCCGCCCTGCACGATGTTGCCGATGCTGCCCAGGAGCATGAACGCGGCGTAGACCATCGTGGTGATGCGGATTCCGGCCCGGCCGGTTCTGAACTTGAGGCCCAGGAAGAGCGACAGGCTGCCCAGCGCCAGCATCACCAGCGCGATCAGGACGACCACACCGGTCGCCAGGTTGATGTCGTCGCTGGAACTCCGCGAGCCGGAGGTCTGTACGAACGCGGCGATGACGCCGAAGATCACGCCGAACAGGAGTTGCAGGCCCGCGAGGATGAACAGCAGCACGCGGGCGGTGACGACCAGGCCGGGCATCTGCTCGGGGACGCCGTAGCCGTACGGCTGGGAGACGGGCGGGGCCTGCGGATAGCCGTAACCCGGCTGGCCGTACCCGGGCTGGCCGTAGCCGTATCCCGGCTGGGGCGGTGGCTGCTGCTGCGGGTAGCCCGGAGGGGGGTTCTGGGGCGGGCCGTAGGGGTTGTTCGGGTCGCCGAAACTCATGGCGGTCCTTCCTCCGTCTGCTGTCGAGTGCGGGGAACGAGGGCGGCCTGCTGCGGAGGAAGGTCACAGATGCGGTTGCGTCCCCCCGGTGCTGCCCGCGGCACTGTGGCGTCAATCGTTCTGCAATGGCCTGTTTCTTGTCCAGCCGCATTCCGTCCCGGTTCCGTCCCTGATTGGAACCGGGAGCCGGTCATCCGGGAGGATGGGCTCATGACCGCCCAGATTCTCGATGGCAAGGCCACCGCAGCCGAGATCAAGTCGGATCTGACCGCCCGTGTGGCGGCGCTGAAGGAGAAGGGCGTGACGCCCGGCCTCGGCACGATCCTCGTCGGGGAAGACCCCGGCAGCCAGAAGTACGTCGCGGGCAAGCACCGCGACTGCGCCGAGGTCGGTATCGCCTCCATCCAGCGCGAACTGCCCGCCACGGCCACGCAGGAGGAGATCGAGGCGGTCGTACGGGAACTCAACGACGACCCCGGTTGCACCGGCTACATCGTCCAGCTGCCGCTGCCCAAGGGCATCGACGAGAACCGGGTCCTGGAGCTGATGGACCCGGCCAAGGACGCCGACGGGCTGCACCCGATGAACCTGGGCCGGCTCGTCCTCAACGAGCCCGCGCCGCTGCCCTGCACCCCCAACGGCGTGCTCACCCTGCTCCGTCGCCACGGCGTCGAGATCAAGGGTGCCGAGGTCGTGGTCGTCGGGCGCGGGGTCACCATCGGCCGTTCGATGCCGCTGCTGCTGACCCGCCGCAGCGAGAACGCGACCGTGACGCAGTGCCACACCGGCACCCGTGACCTCTCCGCGCATCTGAAGCGTGCGGACATCATCGTCGCCGCCGCGGGCTCCGCCCATCTGGTCCGCGCCGAGGACGTCAAGCCGGGCGCCGCCGTGCTCGACGTGGGCGTCTCGCGCAACGCCGAGGGGAAGATCGTCGGCGATGTCCACCCGGACGTCCGTGAGGTGGCCGGCTGGATCTCCCCGAACCCGGGTGGCGTCGGCCCGATGACCCGTGCCCAGCTGCTCGTCAACGTGGTCGAGGCGGCGGAGCGCAGTGCGCGCTGACGACACCCGCGGCAACGCCCGCGGCGGCACCCCCGGCGAGACCGGGACCGAGACCGAGACCGAGCGCCGGACGGAGACGGGGACGGGGATCGAGCCCGGAGCCAAGGCCCGGCCCGAGCCCGAGACCAAGGCCCGAGCCGGGGCCGGGGCCGGGGCCGAGAACGGGGCCCGAGCCGACACCGGCGGCGGGGCCCGAGCCGGGGCCGCAGCCGATACCGGGGCCGGGGCTGAGACCCAGGCCGGGGCTGAGGCCGACACCGGCGCCAAGACCCGCGCCGACGGCGGGGCCCGAGCCGAGACCCGAGCCGGGGCCCCAGCCGATACCGGGGCCGAGACCCAGGCCGGGACTGAGGCCGACACCGGCGCCAAGACCCGCGCTGGCGCCGGAGCCCGAGCCGAGACCGGCGCCGGAGCCCGAGCCGAGACCGGCGCCGGAGCCCGAGCCGAGACCGGCGCCGGAGCCCGAGCCGAGACCGGCGCCGGGGCCCCAGCCGATACCGGGGCCGAGACCCAGGCCGGGGCTGAGGCCGACACCGGCGCCAAGACCCGCGCTGGCGCCGGAGCCCGAGCCGAGACCGGCGCCGGAGCCCGAGCCGAGACCGGCGCCGGGGCCCGAGCCGAGACCGGCGCCGGGGCCCGAGCCGAGACCGGCGCCGGGGCCCGAGCCGAGACCGGCGCCCCAGCCGATACCGGGGCCGGGGCCCAGGCCGACACCGGCGCTAAGACCCGAGTCGGGGCCGGGAGCGGCATCGGAGCCGAGGCCGGGAGTGGCGCCGAGGCCGGGACCGGGAGTGGCGCCGAGGCCGGGGCCGGGAGTGGCGGTGAGGGGGAGGAGATCGAGGTGCGGGATGCCATCAGTGCGCCGGATGCCGAGGGCGTGCCGCGTCGCGCCACTCGGCGCTTCCCCAAGTTCACCCGGGACACCGCGCGGCCCGAGGGCGGCGGGAGGGCCGCAGCCGGCGACGCGCTGGCCGCCCGGCAGTGGCCGATCATCGCCGTGCTCGGGCTGATCGCGCTCGGTCTGCTCGTGACCGCGCTCGACCAGTTCCGGATCGGCTCGATACTGATCGGTGTCGGCCTGCTGACCGGCGCCGCGCTGCGCTGGATACTGCCCGGCGTCGGCATGCTCGCCGTCCGTTCCCGCTTCACGGACATCGCGACGTACGCCGTGCTGGGCACCGCGATCGTGCTGCTGGCGCTGATGGCCCAGCCCGACCCGTGGCTGCAGATCCCGTTCCTCAAGGACACCCTGCACTTCACGGTCAGCAGCTGACGCACGCCTGTTGCCGACGGCCCGTCCCCTCCCCCGAGTAGGACGGGCCGTCCGCGTTCCACGCTGCCCCAGGCACACCTCGTCTTCAACAGCCGGCCGTGCGCTGTGGCACGGAGGTGACGGTTCCGTGCCCCACTCGCGCCCGGCGCCGCCCGCCGCCGCGGGAACCGTCCGGCCGTCGCACGTCGTCCCGTCCCACGGAAACGACGAGGAGGTGGGCGGGATGGGTGCCTGGCAGTCGCTGCCGGACGGGCTGCCGCCGGAGGTACGGCACTTCGTGGAACGACTGCGGCAGCTCAAGGACGGCACGGGCCTCAGCCTCGCCGCACTCGGCGCCCGCACCGCGTACAGCAAGTCCTCCTGGCAGCGTTACCTCAACGCCGTCCAGCCGCCGCCCCGGCAGGCCGTCGCCGCGCTCTGCCGGGTCGCGGGGCTGACCGGCGCCGACGCCGAACGGCACGTCGTGCGCTGGGAGGTGGCCGTCGAGGCGTGGCCGAAGCCGGTCACGGCGACGGAGACGGGCGGCGGGGAGTACGAGGACGACCCCACGGTCCCCTGGTGGGACCGCCCGGAGGAGCCCGCGCCCGCGCCGCACGGACGACTCCTCCTCTACGCCGTCCTGCTGCTGCTCACGTTGCTGCTCGCGGCGGTCGGAGGTGCGGTCGCCCTGGGGTGATACCGGTGGCTTGTACCGGTACGTTGTCAGAGAGGGTGGTGGTCCGATGGCGCGCCGACGGGAACTGCCGGACGAACTCGATCCGCGGGTGCGGGAGTTCGTCGTGCAGCTGCGTGAGGTCGTGGACCGCGACGGGCTGGGCGTCACGGAGCTGGCCGAACGGACCGGCTACGGCAGGACGTCCTGGGAGCGCTATCTCGACGGCCGGATGCTCGCCCCCAAGGGCGCGGTGGTCGCCCTCGCCGAGATCACCGGGACGCCCGTCCTCCAGCTGACCACGATGTGGGAGCTGGCCGAGCGGGCCTGGAGCCGCTCGACGGGGGTCACGCCGACACCGCCCCGCCCGGACTCCGCCGCCGGTCGCGGCTCCCGCCGCTGGGCGCTGTTCCTCGGCGGGGTCATGGCCGTCGTGATGGTCGTCGTAGGGGCGTTCCTGCTGACGGACGGCGGGGACGCCGGGCAGGCCGGGCGGGCGGCGACCGCCGTGACGCCGTCGTCGCCGTCGGCCGGCCCGAGGAGCGCGCCGCCCTCCGGGGTCGGGTGCGAGGGCGTCACCTGCACCGGCAAGGACGCGGAGGCGATGGGGTGCAGCGGCGATCTCGTCACCACCACGGACAGCGCGACGGTCGGCACGGTCTTGGTCGAGGTCCGCTACAGCCGGACCTGCGGCGCGGCCTGGGGCCGCATCACGCGGGCCGCGTCCGGCGACGAGGTCCGGGTGACCGTCGGCCGGGCGCAGCGCACCGGCACGGTCACGGTTCCCGGCGACACGATCGCGTACACCCCGATGATCGCGGTGACCGACGCCCGCCGGGCGACGGCGTGCGTGGTGCTGGCGTCGGGGGAGCGGGGCTGCACGGGCTGAGGGAGGCCGAGGAAAGCCGAGGAAATCGGCGAAGGGCAGGAATACCTCCCTCCGCCCCGGGAACGCGGAACAGTGACCCCCACGGGAGTCCGGCACGACCCGGCCCCCACTGGCGGCGGTCGCCCGCTTTCACCTCTCCCGAACGGGCGACCGCCGCCCTTGCGCGCGCGTGGTGTCCACTCTGTGGGACGGGCCACACAACCCCGGCCGTCCGCGATCCCGGATGCGCGATAGCCTGACCGCTGGATGGATCTCTTGATGCCGAGAGATCGATCATTTGTACGTCCCACCAGGGGCAGGGACGCCCCACCGACAGCTGTCATACGGAGAACGCCATGACCCGCACTCCCGTGAACGTCACCGTCACCGGCGCGGCCGGCCAGATCGGTTACGCCCTGCTCTTCCGCATCGCCTCCGGCCAGCTGCTCGGCGCGGACGTGCCGGTCAAGCTGCGCCTGCTGGAGATCACCCCCGCGCTGAAGGCCGCCGAGGGCACCGCCATGGAGCTCGACGACTGCGCGTTCCCGCTCCTCCAGGGCATCGACATCAGCGACGACCCGAACGTCGCCTTCGACGGCGCGAACGTCGCCCTTCTCGTCGGCGCCCGCCCCCGCACCAAGGGCATGGAGCGCGGCGACCTGCTCTCCGCCAACGGCGGCATCTTCAAGCCGCAGGGCAAGGCCATCAACGACAACGCCGCGGACGACATCAAGGTCCTGGTCGTCGGCAACCCGGCCAACACCAACGCGCTCATCGCGCAGGCCGCGGCGCCGGACGTACCGGCCGAGCGCTTCACCGCGATGACCCGCCTCGACCACAACCGCGCGCTGACGCAGCTCGCGAAGAAGACGGGCTCGACGGTCGCCGACATCAAGCGCCTGACCATCTGGGGCAACCACTCCGCCACCCAGTACCCCGACATCTTCCACGCGACGGTCTCCGGCAAGAACGCGGCCGAGGTCGTGGGCGACGAGAAGTGGCTGGCCGAGGACTTCATCCCGACCGTCGCCAAGCGCGGCGCGGCCATCATCGAGGCCCGTGGCGCGTCCTCGGCCGCCTCCGCCGCGAACGCCGCCATCGACCACGTCCACACCTGGGTCAACGGCACGGCGGACGGCGACTGGACCTCCATGGGCATCCCGTCGGACGGCTCCTACGGCGTCCCGGAGGGCCTGATCTCGTCCTTCCCGGTCACCGCGAAGGACGGCGTGTACGAGATCGTCCAGGGCTTGGACATCAACGAGTTCTCCCGCGCCCGCATCGACGCGTCGGTGAAGGAGCTGGAGGAGGAGCGCGAGGCGGTCCGCGCCCTCGGCCTCATCTGAGTCCCGCACATACGACGATCCCCGGACGGCATCGGCCGCCCGGGGATCGTCGTATGTTGAGCTGCGTTACAGGGTGAGGATGAACTCCGTCCAGGGACGTTTGTCCAGAAATGCCCTCCCGTTCAGTGACTCGGCGCACTTTCCGCCCTCGATTGCGCATGCAATCCGGAAGGGGAGGGCAGGCGACGGCGGTCCCCGAGGAAGGTTCTTCGGTGGCGCAGGGGGACCGCACAGGAACGGAAGGCAACACCGACCATGGCCGACAGAACGACAGCGCAGGCACCCGAGACCGTCCACGCGGGAGGCGAGTGGAGCGCGGCCGGCTCCGGAGCGACCCGCGAGATCATCGACCCCGCCGACGGACGCCCCTTCGCCGTGGTCGCCGAGGGCGACGACAAGGACACCGACCTGGCGGTCGCCGCCGCCCGGCACGCCTTCGACACGGGCGACTGGCCGCGCACCCCGGCCGCCGAACGCGCCGCCCTGCTGCGCCGCGTCGCTGATCTTCTCGTACGCGACCGCGAACGGCTCGGCCTGCTGGAGAGCCGTGACGCCGGCAAGACCCTCGAAGAGGGCCGGGTCGACATCGACTGCGTCGCTGACGCCTTCCGCTACTTCGCCGACCTGGTGGCGGGGGAGGCCCCGGGGCGGGTCGTCGACGCGGGCACGGCCGACGTGCACAGCGTCGTCGTACACGAGCCGGTCGGTGTGTGCGCGCTGATCACGCCGTGGAACTACCCCCTCCTCCAGGCCAGTTGGAAGATCGCCCCGGCCCTCGCGGCCGGCAACACCTTCGTCGTCAAGCCGAGCGAGATCACGCCGCTGACGACGGTCGCGCTGATCGCGCTGCTGGCCGAGGCCGGGCTGCCCGCAGGGGTCGCCAACATCGTCACCGGACCCGGGCACACCGTCGGCGCCCGCCTCGCCGAACACCCCGACGTCGACCTCGTCTCCTTCACCGGCGGCCTGGTCAGCGGCGTCAAGGTCGCCCAGGCCGCCGCCCCCACGGTGAAGAAGGTCGCCCTCGAACTCGGCGGCAAGAACCCCAACGTCGTCTTCGCCGACGCCTGCGCCACCGCGGACGGCTTCGACACCGCCGTCGACCAGGCCCTCAACGCGGCCTTCATCCACAGCGGCCAGGTCTGCTCGGCGGGCTCCCGCCTCATCGTCGAGGAGTCGGTCCGGGACCGCTTCGTCGCCGAACTCGCCCGCCGGGCCGAGAGGATCCGCCTCGGACGCGGCACGGAGGACGGCGTCGAGTGCGGACCGCTCGTCTCCGAGCAGCAGCGCGCCAAGGTCGAGGTGTACGTCGAGTCCGCGCTCGCGGAGGGCGCGGTGCTGCGCAGTGGCGGCAAGCGGCCCCAGCCGACCGACACCCGCCCCGCCACCGGCTACTTCTACGAGCCGACGGTCCTCGACTGCTGCCACCGCGAGATGAAGGTCGTACGGGAGGAGGTCTTCGGGCCGGTCCTCACCGTCGAGACCTTCCGCACCGAGGACGAGGCGGTCGCGCTCGCCAACGACACCGAGTACGGCCTGGCCGGCGCCGTCTGGACCGCCGACGCGGGCCGGGCGCGGCGCGTCGCCGGCCGGCTGCGGCACGGCACCGTCTGGATCAACGACTTCCACCCCTATCTCCCGCAGGCGGAGTGGGGCGGCTTCGGCAAGAGCGGCGTGGGCCGCGAACTCGGGCCCGCCGGGCTCGCCGAGTACCGCGAGACCAAGCACGTCTACCAGAACCTCGCGCCGAAGCCGGTGCGCTGGTTCGCCGGCTGAGCCACCCCAGCCCCCCCGCACCCCCTGCACCCCTCAGACTTCTCTGGAGCACCCTTATGCCCCCGCATGAGTACGACTATGTGGTGATCGGAGGCGGAACCGCCGGTTCCGTCATCGCCTCCCGTCTCACCGAGAACCCGGACGTCACCGTCGCCGTCATCGAGGGCGGCCCCACTGACGTGGACCGGGACGACGTCCTGACCCTGCGCCGCTGGACGGGCCTGCTCGGCGGCGAACTCGACTACGACTACCCCACCACCGAGCAGCCCCGCGGCAACTCCCACATCCGGCACAGCCGCGCCCGCGTCCTCGGCGGCTGCTCCTCCCACAACACCCTCATCGCCTTCAAGCCGCTGCCGTCCGACTGGGACGAGTGGGAGGCGGCCGGTGCCAAGGGCTGGGGCGCGGTGCCGATGGAGGCGTACTACGCGCGTCTGCTCAACAACATCGTCCCGGTCGACGAGAAGGACCGGAACGCCGTCG
The DNA here is from genome assembly GCF_042653945.1 of Streptomyces vulcanius. Taxonomy (NCBI): domain Bacteria; kingdom Bacillati; phylum Actinomycetota; class Actinomycetes; order Kitasatosporales; family Streptomycetaceae; genus Streptomyces; species Streptomyces vulcanius. The sequence goes on from NZ_JBHSFK010000005.1 coordinate 16,108, forward strand.
CCCGCGACTTCGTCGACTCGGCGGGCGCGGCCCTCGGCGTGCCACATGTCGACGGCTTCAACCGCAAGCCCTTCACCGAGGGCGTCGGCTTCTTCGACCTCGCCTACCACCCCGAGAACAACAAGCGGTCGAGCGCGTCCGTCGCCTACCTCCACCCCGTGATGGACGAGCGCCCCAACCTGAGGATCTTCCTGGAGACCTGGGCGTACCGCCTGGAGCTGAACGGCACCCGGGCCGAGGGCGTCCACGTCCGCACGAAGGACGGCGAGGAGATCCTCGTACGGGCCCGCCACGAGGTCGTGCTGTGCGCCGGCGCCGTGGACTCGCCCCGCCTGCTGCTCCATTCCGGCATCGGCCCGCGCGCGGACCTGGACGCCCTCGGCATCCCGGTCGCCCACGACCTGCCGGGCGTCGGCGAGAACCTCCTCGACCACCCCGAGTCGGTGATCGTCTGGGAGACCCACGGCCCGATCCCGGAGAACTCCGCGATGGACTCCGACGCCGGCCTGTTCGTCCGCCGCGACCCCGCGTCCCCCGGACCCGACCTGATGTTCCACTTCTACCAGGTCCCCTTCACCGACAACCCCGAGCGACTGGGCTACGAGCGCCCCGAGTTCGGCGTGTCGATGACCCCCAACATCCCCAAGCCCCGCAGCCGGGGCCGCCTTTACCTGACGAGCGCCGACCCGTCCGTCAAACCCGCCCTGGACTTCCGGTACTTCACCGACGAGGACGACTACGACGGCCGCACCCTCGTCGACGGCATCCGCCTCGCCCGGCAGATAGCCCGCACCGAACCGCTCGCCGGCTGGCTCAAGCGCGAGGTCTGCCCCGGCCCGCAGGTGACCGGCGACGAGGAACTGAGCGCGTACGCCCGCAAGGCCGCCCACACCGTGTACCACCCCGCCGGCACCTGCCGCATGGGAGCCGACGAGGACGAACTCGCCGTCGTGGATCCCCAGTTGAAGGTGCGGGGCCTCGACGGACTGCGCGTCGCCGACGCCTCCGTCTTCCCGACCATCCCCGCCGTCAACCCGATGCTCGGCGTCCTCATGGTCGGGGAACGAGCCGCCGACCTGATCGGAGGTGCCGCATGAGCACGCCCGTCTTCTCCGTCAACGGCCTGTGGAAGGTCTTCGGCCCCAGGGCCGACCGCGTCCCCGCCGACCCCGAGCTGACCGCCCTGCCGCCCGCCGAACTGCGCTCCCGCACCGGCTGCACGGCCGCCGTCCGGGATGTCTCCTTCGACGTCCGCAAGGGCGAGGTCTTCGTCGTCATGGGCCTCTCCGGCTCCGGCAAGTCCACCCTCGTCCGCTGTCTCACCCGGCTGATCGAGCCGACGGCCGGCTCCATCGCCATCGACGGCGAGGACGTCGGCGCCATGGACCGCACCCGGCTGCGCGCACTGCGCCGCCACCGAGCCGCGATGGTCTTCCAGCACTTCGGCCTCCTCCCGCACCGCACGGTCCTCGACAACGTGGCCTACGGCCTGGAGATCCAGGGCATGGGCCGCTCCGAGCGCAGGGCGCGGGCCGCCGACGTCGTCGCCAAGGTCGGCCTGGACGGCATGGAGCGGCGCAGGCCCGGCCAGCTCTCCGGTGGCCAGCGCCAACGCGTCGGCCTGGCGCGGGCGTTGGCCGTCGACCCCGAGGTCCTCCTCTTCGACGAGCCCTTCAGCGCCCTCGACCCCCTCATCCGGCGGGACATGCAGGAGGAGGTCATCCGGCTGCACCGCGAGGAGGGCCGCACGATGGTCTTCATCACCCATGACCTCAGCGAGGCCCTGAGGCTGGGTGACCGCATCGCCCTCATGCGCGACGGCCGCGTCGTCCAGCTCGGCACCCCGGAGGAGATCGTCGGCTCCCCGGCCGACGACTACGTCCGCGAGTTCGTCAGGGACGTACCGCGCGAACAGGTCCTGACGGTCCGCACGGCGATGCGCCCGCAGGCCGCAGGCGAGACATCGGGCCCGGCCGTCCCCCCGACGGCAACGGTGTCGGAGGCGATAGAGGCAGTGGCCCGAGCGGGCGAACCGGCGCGGGTGATGGAAGGTGGCCGGTGCGTAGGAGTCGTGGACCACGAGGTACTCCTAGACGTCGTAGCGGGCGTAGCCCCCACTGCGGGCAATCGTGCCGCTGGGGCGGCACGGGTGGGCGCAGCGGCACCCCGCAAACGCGGGCCAGTGTCCCCGCCCCCCGCCCCCACCCCGGAGGCGATCTGATGGCAACGATCACGACACCGGTCGCCCGCCTAGCCATCCCTCCTACCGCCCGCAAACTAATCCTCCTCGCCCTGGCCGCAGCGATCCTCGTGCCCTTGGCCAACGCCCACTGGGACAGCGGCAGTTGGCCTGAAAAACTGACCATCGACCTCACCAAACCCCTCACCACGGCCAGCGACTGGATCATCGACAACCGCGACACCCACCCCCTGTTCCTCTACTTCCTCGGCTACCTCAGCAACGGCGTGGTGATCGCCGTACGCGCCGTCTACCTGATCCTCCTGGCCGCAGGCTGGGCAGGCGTCACGGCCATCGCGGCCCTCGCCGCCTGGCGGGCCGCCGGCACCCGCCTGGCCCTGGGCACGGCCGCCGCGTTTCTCGCCTGCGGCGCACTGGGCATGTGGGTCCCGACGATGCAGACGCTCGCCCTGATGGTCGTAGCCGTCCTCGCATCGGTCGTCGTCGGCGCGGTCCTCGGCCTCGCCGCCGGTCTCTCCCCCCGCCTGGACCGCGCCCTGCGCCCGGTCCTGGACACCATGCAGGTGCTCCCCGCCTTCGCCTACCTCCTCCCCGTCGTCCTGATCTTCGGCATCGGCGTCCCGGCGGCCGTCCTGGCCACCGTCGTCTACGCGGCCCCGCCCATGGCCCGGCTCACCGCGCTCGGGCTGCACAACGCGGACAAGGAGGTCCTGGAGGCGGTGGACTCCCTCGGCGCGACCGCCCGCCAGCGGCTGCTGACCGCCCGCATCCCCCTCGCCCGCAAGGAACTCCTCCTCGGCCTCAACCAGACGATCATGATGGCGCTGTCCATGGCCGTCATCGCGTCCGTCATCGGCGCGGGCGGCCTCGGTGACCGCGTCTACCAGGCGCTGGCCTCGGTCGACGTGGGCGCGGCCCTGGCCGCCGGTATCCCGATCGTGCTGCTCGCGGTCGTCCTGGACCGTGTGACAGCCGCGGCCGGCACGGCAGACGACGAGGGGCCCCGCTTCTCGACCCGCGCCTACCTCGGCGCCGCCGCAGCCGCCGTACTCGTCGCCCTCGTCGGCCGGGCCGCCGGACGGCTCGACTGGCCCGAGTCCTGGACGGTGGCCATCGCCGCCCCCGTCAACGACGCCGTCGGCTGGATGACCGACCACCTCTACACCGGCGTACCGGTCGTCGGCGGCACCGCCGACTGGGCCGGGCGCTTCACCACCTGGGTCCTCGACCCGCTCCGGGACGGTCTGCAGGGCCTGCCCTGGTGGGCCGTACTGCTGCTGATCGCCGCCGTGGCCTGGCCGATCGGCACCTGGCGCACCGCGCTGACCGCCGTCCTGGCGATGTCCGCGATCGGCGTCCTCGGCGTGTGGGCGCCGGCCCTGGACACCCTCTCCCAGGTGCTCGCCGCCGTCGCCGTCACCCTCGTCCTCGGCTTCGCGACCGGTATCGCCGCCGCCCGCAGCGAACGCTTCGAACGCCTGCTGCGGCCCGTCCTCGACGTCTTCCAGACGATGCCGCAGTTCGTGTATCTCATCCCCGTCGTCGCGCTGTTCGGCGTAGGGCGCGCGCCCGCCGTGGCCGCCGCCGTCGTCTACGCGCTGCCGGCCGTCGTACGGATCACCGCGCAGGGCCTGCGCCAGGTCGACCCGGCCGCCCTGGAGTCCGCGCGGTCCCTCGGCGCGACCCCCGCGCAGCAGCTGCGCCAGATCCAGCTCCCGCTCGCCCGGCCCGCGTTGCTGCTCGCCGTCAACCAGGGCGTGGTGCTCGTCCTCGCCGTCGTCGTCATCGGCGGCCTGGTCGGCGGTGGCGCGCTCGGCTACGACGCCGTCTTCGGCCTCGCCCAGGGCGATCTGGCCACCGGTCTGGTCGCGGGCGCGGCCATCGTCTGCCTCGGCCTGATGCTCGACCGGGTCACCCAGCCCACGGAACGCCGCGCGCACGACTCGCGGAAGGGAGCCTGACATGCGTATCCGCACAAGTGCGACAGCCCTCGCGGGCACGCTGGTGCTGCTCACCGGCTGCGGTGCCGCCGACATGACCAAGCAGGCGTCCCCGTTCGCCGACGCCCAGGGCTCCAACACGGTGACCCTCTCCGTGCAGTCCTGGGTCGGCGCCCAGTCGAACGTGGCCGTCGCCCAGTACATCCTGGAGCACAAGCTGCACTACCGCGTCGACACCGTCCAGGTCGACGAGGTCCCCGCCTGGGACGCCCTCAGCCAGGGCCGGGTCGACGCCCTCCTGGAGGACTGGGGCCACCCCGACCAGGAGAAGCGGTATGTCGACGACAAGAAGACGATCACGCGCGGCGGTGGCCTCGGCGTCACCGGGCACATCGGCTGGTACGTGCCGACCTACTTCGCCAAGCAGCACCCGGACATCACGAACTGGAAGAACCTGGACAAGTACGCCTCCCTCTTCCGAACCGCCGAGAGCGGCGCCAAGGGCCAGTTGCTGGACGGCTCCCCGTCCTACGTCACCAACGACAAGGCCCTGGTGAAGAACCTGAACCTGGACTACCAGGTGGTGTTCGCCGGTTCGGAGGCCGCCCAGATCACCCAGATCAGGCAGTTCGCCAAGGAGAAGAAGCCCTTCCTCACCTACTGGTACGCCCCGCAGTGGCTGTTCGAGAAGGTCCCCATGACGGAGGTGAAGCTCCCGGCCTACAAGGAGGGCTGCGACACCGACCCCGCGAAGGTCGCCTGCGGCTACCCGCACACCCCGCTCCAGAAGTACCTCAACACGGACTTCGCGAAGGACGGCGGCAAGGCGGCGGCCTTCCTGAAGAAGTTCCAGTGGACCACCGCCGACCAGAACGCGGTCTCCCTGATGATCGCCGACCAGAAACTGACGCCGGAGGAGGCGGCGGAAAAGTGGGTGGACTCGCACGCGTCCACATGGAAGAAGTGGCTATAGTCAGCTCATGAGCAACAGCGATCAGATATCCCGTGTGGCCCTGAAGAAAATCACCCCCGACGTTTCCAAGGCGATGGGTTCCCTGCATGCCGCCGCTGTTTCCGCCGCGGCCGATGCCAAGGTCGAGCCGGAGCTCCTCGAACTGGTCAGGATCCGTGCCTCGCAGCTCAACGGCTGCGCGTTCTGCCTCGACATGCACACCAAGGACGCCCGCGCCGAGGGCGAGACCGAGCAGCGCATCTACGCGCTGAACGCCTGGCGGGAGACCCCGTTCTTCACCGAACGGGAGCGCGCCGCACTGGCGTTGACCGAGGCCGTGACCTTCGTCGCCGACGGGCACGTCCCGGACGACGTCTACGCGGAGGCGGCCGAGGTGTTCGACGAGGCGCAGATCGCGGCACTCATCTGGGCGGTCACCGTCATCAACGCGTACAACCGGATCGCCATCGCGACCCGGATGGCGCCGGGGGCATATCAGCCCGCCAAGAAGTAATACCCGTAATACCCGTAGAAAGAAACGCGAAATTCGGGCATCGGCGTTGTTCGCCGATGCCCGCCTTTCATGCTTTTTATTTCTCCGGAAGCGGCTCGGACAATCCCTCCAGCCATTCCCGCCATTCCCCCGCCCGCGTCGCGGGACCGGCTGCCATCGATTCCCCGATCCAGCCCGTCACCGGCCGGAGTCCGTGCAGCGCATTCACCGTCCACACCTCCCGCCCGTCCAGCTCGGCCAGGGTCCGCTCGCGGTGGGCGATGGTGGTCCCGGACCGTACGGCCCGCTCCTGGACGAGTCCGGCCGTCACGCCGGGCAGCAGGGGCAGCCGGGGCGGGGGCAGGCACAGGGTGTCGTCCTCCCACCACAGCACACTCGCCGTCGGCGACTCCAGCACCACCCCGGACGGCGTCACCAGCACCGCCTCCTGGGCGCCCGCGCCGGACGCCCGTCCGCGCACCCGGGCCAGCGCGTCCAGGTCCGGCCCCTTGCGGCGGGGTACGGTCCGCAGGTCCGGCTGGCCGACGGCCCACAGGCGTATCTCCGTGCCGAGCGGCGGGGCGTGCCGCAGCCGCAGTCTCAACTCCAGGGAACCGGCGGCGAGCTCCACCCGGGGAAACCACTCGCCGGTGCGGGGCAGCGCGTCGGTCACGTCCTGCCAGAACTCGACCAGCCGGCGCGGCCCCGGCCCGCCGCACTCCGCGCAGGCCCGCAGAAACCGCTCCCGGTGCCTGGTGTACCCGCGCACCCGGCCCTCGCGCACCAGCCACGAGTCCGCGACCAGCAGCCGTCCGTCGGGCACGGGGTCCGTCTCCGAGGTCAGTCCGCGGCTGGGGGACCAGCTCAACAAGCCTTCCCCGAGCGTCAGTTGTGCACCCAATCGGTCCTCCTCAGTACTTGCCGCCCGCGACCGCCGGCGCCCCGCCCCGGGGTCCGTACGGCGCGTGCTCCAGCCACGACCCGCACGACGGCAGCACCGGCGAGAGTGCCGCCGCCGCGCGCTGCCGCAGCCGTACGATCCGGCGGTGCGGACGCAGATGGTCCAGGGCGATCCCGGCGGCGTCGCTGTTGAACAGCCCCGCCGCACGCCGTACGTCGGCGAAACCGTCCACCGCCTCCGCCGTCCCGGCCGCGACGGCCTCCGCGGCCGCAGCCGCGTCGGCGATCCCGCTGTTCATGCCCCGCGCGCCGAACGGCGGGAAGAGATGCGCCGCCTCCCCGACCAGCAGCACCCTGCGGTGCGGGTCGGTGAAGGAGGCCGCGACCTTGCGCAGGAAGCGGTACGTCGACACCCACAGGATCCGGTCGGCGTACCCGTCGCCCACGACCCCGGGCAGCCATCGGCGTACGGCGTCCTCGGTGCCGTACGCCTCCTCCGCGTCGTCGTCGCGGCACTGCAGGTCGACCTGGAAGCCCCCGGTGAACGGCACCCGCATCACACTGCGGCCCCCGACGCCCGGATGCTCGTAGTGGAACACCCGCTCCAGCGGGAGTTCGGCGCCCGGCACGTCCGCGATGTCGACGACGACGTGGAAGCCCTCGCCGCGGGTGCCCTCCATGGCGATGCCCAGCTCGTGCCGGACCGCCGAACGGGCGCCGTCCGCCGCGACGACGTACCCGGCGCGCCACTCCCGCCCGTCCTCGCCGGTCAGCGTGACGCCGTCCGCGTTCGTGCGCACCCCCGCGATCCGGGCGTCCCAGACGAACTCCACCCCGGCCCGCTCGCACGCGGCGCGCAGGAAGCGCTCGGTGTCCACCTGGCGCAGGCTGGTGAACGGCGGCAGCCCGGACGGGGGCGGGAAGGTACGGGAGTACACCTCGCGGCCCCGGTAGAGGGTGCGCCGGGTGTGCCAGGTCCGGCCGTACGCGGTGATCTCGGCGGCCAGGCCCGGGGACATCCCGTCCAGCAGCCGCAGGGTCTCCCGGTGGACGAACAGGGCCCGGCTGCCCGGCCGTTGACGGTCCTCGGGGTCCGCCTCCAGGAGCGTGACCGCCAGCCCGTGCGAGCGCAGGCCCAGCGCGGCCGACAGACCGACCGGGCCCGCACCCACCACGATCACAGGGTTCACGCGCGCACCGGCTCTCGCGCCTCCGCCAGCATGCGGGTGATCTCCAGACGCTTCACCTTCCAGGTGGCCGTCATCGGCAGCTCCTCGAACCTCCACTGCCTCGGCTCGGCCATCGCCGGCAGATCTGCCGTGGCCTCCCGCCAGCGGTCCGGGTCCAGGGGCCGTTCGCCGCGCACGCACACCACCGGCACCGGCTCGCGGTCCGCGCCGGGCACGATGACCACCTCGCGCAGCTCCTCCAGGCGGTCCATCAGGGTGTCCTCGACCTCGAGGTTGCTGTGCACGGAGTCGATCTGGTCGACCTCACGGTCCATCAGGTACAGCCCGCCCAGCCGGCTGCGGTACCCCATGTCGCCCATCTGCCACCAGCCGCCGGTGAGCTGACGGTCGTACTGGTCCTGCGCGCCCAGGTAGGTGAGGATGCGGCCCCGGGTGCGGGCCTCGATCCGGCCGGGCGTGCCGGGTGCGACCCGCCGCCCGTCCTCTCCGGTCACCCGGACCCGGGTGAAGCCGGGGATGCCGGTGCCGACCCGGCGGCCGTCCGCCCGGGACACGGAACGCCGGGTGAACCACTGGAACGCCACCGGTCCGCTCTCGCTCTGCCCGTACAGCTGGATGAGCCAGGGCGTACGGCGCTTCGAGGCGTCCAGCAACCGCCGTACGGTACGCGGGTGGATCGCGTCGAACGTCGAGCCGTACGACTTCACGCGCGACAGCGGCGCGCCCGGCGCGTCGGCCAACTCCTCCCACAGCACGAAGGTGTTGGGGTGGGTCTCGACGATGCCCGGCCGGTGCCGGACCAGAAGCGGGCCGACGGACGCCGGGTCCGGGTCGGTGATCAGCAGCAGCGGGCTGCCGAAGTGCAGGAGCACGCCGAGCAGATGGTAGAAGCGCGAGTGCACGAACGACATGTGCAGCGCCGCGACCTCGCCGCGGGTGGGCCAGCCCATCGCCTTCTGCGGCACGAGCCGGTTCCACATGGTGTTCGCGCAGTGCACGGCGAGCTTGGGCACCCCGGTGGTGCCCGAGCTGTGGGTGATCAGGGCGGGTTCGCGGGGGTGGAGGCGTACGGGACGCGGGGTCTCGGCTCCGGCGTGCTTCTGCAGCGACTCGGCGCCCGGCGCGTCGGCCACGGTGAGGGTGCGCCGTACGAGACCGTCCAGGTCCTCCGTCTTGAGGGGCCCGGCCAGCTTCGCGGCGTCCGTGACCAGCCACGGCTGCTGGAGCCGGGCGAGCAGCTTGCCCACCACCGGTCCGGCCAGCGCGGGCGACAGCAGTACCGGCACCGCGCCGATCCGGGAGATCGCGCAGGTCAGCAGCACGATGTCGACGTTGTCCGTCTTGTGGACGACGACCTGCTCCGAGGGCCGCACCCCGGCCGCCCACAGGCGTCCCGACAGGTCGTCCACCACATCGGCCAGGACCGTGTAGCTGAGCGCCGTCCCGAGATCGGGGTGGGTGTCCAGCGGACGGTCCAGGGTGACGAACACGGCTCCGTGCCGGTCGGCTGCCTGGCGGAACATCGGGCCCAGGTAGAACCCGCGGTCGGCGAGGAGGGGCTGCTGGGACATGAGACTGTTCCTCTCGGACGTGACTCTGGGCATGGCTCTGGGCATGGCTCTGGGTGTGGTCACCAGGCCCCCTGGCGGACCAGATGGCGGCGAAGCTTTCCGGTGGGGGTCCGGGGCAGGGACGCGACGACGCTGACGCTGCGGGGGACCTTGAACGCGGCGAGGCGCTCCCGGGCCAGCCGCAGAAGGTCCTCCTGGAGACCGTCCGGCGCGTGGGTGACGGGGATGACGAAGGCGCGCAGCCGGCCGGCGCCGCTCGTGTCGGTGACGGCGGCGACCGCGACCTCCCGTACCGCCGGGTGGGTGCGCAGGACCGCCTCCACCTCCAGCGGGGAGACGGTGATGCCGCCGACCATCTCCATGTCGTCGGCGCGGCCCAGGTGCCGGAACGCGCCGTCGGGTTCGCGGCGCGCCCGGTCGTGGGTGGCGAGCCAGCCGCCGACCAGGGTGCGGGCGGTCTCCTCGGGGCGGTTGAGATAGCCGGGCGTCACCGTCGGCCCGCGCACCCACAGTTCGCCCTCGGTGCCGTCCGGCACCGGGCGTCCCGCGCGGTCGCGCAGTTCCACCTCGAAGCCGGGCACGGGACGGCCGACGGTGCCCGGGTGGTTGTGGCCGAAGCTGTTGGCGCAGAAGGCGTGACCGGCCTCCGTGGAGCCGATCTGCTCCAGGACGGGCGCGCCCAGCAGCTCGGTGACCCGCTCCCCGAGCCCGTCCGGCATGCCCTCGCCGGCCGAGACGGCGGCCCGTACGGAGGCGAAGCAGGCCTCGTGGCCGCTGCCCCGGTCGGCCACCAGCGCGGCGTACGCGGACGGCACGGAGTAGAGCAGCGTGACCCGGTGCCGGGCGACGAGCTCGTCCACGGCGGCGGGCGCGGGCCTGCGGTCCACCAGCACGGCGGACGACCCGGAGAAGAGCGGGAACACGAAGGCGTTGCCGAAGCCGTAGGCGAAGTACAGCTTGGACACCGACAGGGTGACGTCGTCCGGGGTGATCCCGAGCAGCGGCCGTCCGATGAGTTCGTGGTACGCCGCCGGGTCGGAGTGCGTGTGCACGACACCCTTGGGCGGGCCGGTCGTCCCGGAGGTGTACTGGATGTAGAGCGGGCTGTCCGCGTCCACGGGGTGCGGTTCGGCCGCGCCGGACGTCGCGGCGAGCGCGAGCAGCTGGTCGGCGCCGATCCGGGCCGCGCCGCCGAACCGGTCGTCCTCGAGGCCGGGCCCGGTCACACACAGCACGGCGGCCGTGTCGGCGGCGACGAACGCGTGGTCGGTGGCGGGCAGTTCGGGGTTCACCAGCACGGCCACGGCGCCCAGCCGCGCGACCCCCAGAAACGCCGCCACCCAGGCGATCGAGTCCGGCAGCGCGAGCACCACCCGGTCCCCGGCCCGTACTCCCTCGTCGGCCAGCACTCCGGAGACCCGCGCCGCGAGGTCGTGCACCTCGCCGTGTGTCCAGGTCCGATGCCCCTGATGAAACGCGGCCCGAGCCTCCCAGCCCCGCTGCCCGGAGAGCCGGGCGAGGTGGGCGGCGAGGTTGGCCCCGGTCGTGGCGGGGACGGTGGCTGACAGGGGAGGGGGCTGGTGGATCGTCATCGGGCCGCCTCCTCGGGGGCCGTGCCCGCGGGGGCCGTGGTGTGCTCCCGCAGGGCCCGCATCTGGGCCGCCGTCTTCAGGAGCATCTCGTCGTACTCGGCGACCGGGTCGGAGTCGAGGACGATCGCGCCGCCCGCGCCCAGATGCAGCCGGCCGTCGGCCAGTACGGCCGTACGGATCACGATGTTGAGGTCGGCGCCGCCGCTGCACCCCAGGTAGCCCAGGGCGCCGGAGTACACGCCCCGCGCCTCGGTCTCCAGCTCGTCGATGATCTCCATCGTGCGCAGCTTCGGCGCGCCGGTCATCGAGCCGCCGGGGAAGCAGGCGCGGACGCAGTCCACCGCGTCCGTGTCGGCGCGTAACCGGCCCTCGACGGTGGAGACCAGCTGATGCACGGTCGCGTACGTCTCGGTCGCCATCAGCCGGGACACCCGCACGGTGCCGGTCCGGCAGACCCGGCCGAGGTCGTTGCGGAGCAGGTCGACGATCATCAGGTTCTCGGCGCGGGTCTTGGCGTCCGCCGCGAGCGCGTCCCGCAGCCGGGCGTCCTCCACCGGGTCCGCGCCGCGCGGCGCGGTGCCCTTGATGGGCTTGGCCTCGGCGACGCCGTCCCGGGTGATCCGCAGGAAACGCTCGGGCGAGGCGCCCGCCACATCGAGGTCGCCGAACCGCAGGAAGGCCGCGTACGGCGCCGGGTTGACGCGGCGCAGCTCCCGGTAGAAGGCGTACGAGTCCGCAGGCGCCGGCATCCGGACGGCGTCGGTGAGACAGATCTCGTAGCTGGTGCCGGCGCGCAGTTCCCGTTTGCAGGCCTCGATGTCGGCGAGGTAGGTGTCCCGGTCGCGCACGAGCCACGGTTCGGCGGCGCCGAGGTCGGGCTCCGGTGCGGGCGGCGGGGGCGCCTGCCGCCCGTCCGGGGCGACGACGCACGTCAGCTCGGCCAGCGTGCTCTCCAGCCAGTCGGTGGCCTCCCGCGCGGCCTGCGGGGTGTCCTCCGCGAGGCAGACGGCGTAGGTGAGGTCCTCCTGGTGGTCCACCGCGATCAGCCGGTCGGCGAACAGCCAGGAGGCGTCCGGGGTTTCGGCGCGGTGCCGGTTCGGGGAGCCGCAGTCGGCCTTGGTCTCGTAGCCGAAGTAGCCGACGTAGCCGCAGGTGAAGTCGAAGGGCAGCCCGGTGGCGTCCACCTGACGGTTGGTCAACTGCCGCTTGAGGTAGTCGAAGACGGACGCCGTGACCTTCCGCGGGGGCTTCCCCGCCCGCTCGATCTCACAGCGGCCGGCCTGGACGTCGTACCGGACGAACTCGGCGAGCGGCCCGCTGTCGTCCCCCAGGAAGGAGAAGCGCGACTGTCCCTGTTCGACCCGGGAGCTGTCCAGCCAGAACGAGCGCGGCGAGGCCGCGAACAGCCGCCCGAAGGCGGCCTCGGTGTCGACCGCGCCGGCGATCCGGCGGGTGTGCAGCCGGTAGGCGGTCCGGTTGGCCTGCCGCTGGTGCGGGATGGACACCCCGCGGATCGAGACGGGTGCCGGGGCCGCCGGCGGCACGGAGGTGTTCTTGCTCCGCGGTCTGCGTGCCAGATCGGCCGTGAGGTTGCGGAAGTTCATGAGCATGCGGTGGCCGTACTCGGTGAGCACCGACTCCGGGTGGAACTGCACGCCCCACAGGGGCCGTTCGCGGTGCCGGATGCCCATCAGGACGCCGTCCTCGGCCCATGCCGTGGCCTCCAGGGTCGACGGGAGCGGCTCGTGCACGGCCAGGGAGTGGTAGCGGACCGCGGTGAACTGCTGCGGCAGCCCCTGGAACAGATCCCGCCCGTCGTGCCGGACCGACGTCAGATGCCCGTGCCGGGGCTCGGGGGCCGGCACCACCCGGCCGCCCCGCTCCCCGAGGGCGATGCCCTGGTGGCCGAGGCACACGCCGAGCACCGGCACGGTGGCCTCGGCGATCGCGCGGGCGCTGATGCCGAAGTCACGGGCGTTGCCCGGATGCCCGGGTCCCGGGGACACCACCACATTGTCGAACCCGGCCAGATCCGGCAGCCGATCTGCGGAAACGTCGTTCGTGATCACTACCGGTTCCTCGCCGTTGACCTCGGCGATCAACTGGAACAGGTTGTACGTGTACGAGTCATAATTGTCGATGAGCAGGGTCTTCACCCGCCCACCTCCTTTGTCGTTAACGAACCTGAGCGGTCCGCCGTTTGTGCCGCCCGCGCAGCGCCTGGAGCGGGGGATACAGCCATTTCTTGAAGAAACGCTGAAGGCGCGGCATGAGAATCCAGGTGACGATGGCCGTCACGCACAGGCAGAGGAACAGCGTGCGAAGCAACGGATTGAGGCCGCCGAGATAGGGCAGCACGATCAGATTGAACAGGAGCACCGGTGGGAAAACGGCGCTCATATTCACGAACCAAAGTTTCCATTTCGCCGGCGGGGAAGGTGGGGGCGGCGGCGGGGGTACGGGGGCCTGGGAGTCGAACCACTCCTTGGAGCCGTGCACGCTCTGACGCCCGGTCCGCTGGGCGACCCCCTCCGTCCGGGCCTCCCACTGCACCCGGTCGATGGAGTTCTCCCAGGCAGTAGCCGCGCTGTCGCTGGCGAAGCGATAGACGACATGCCACTCCGCCTCTCGGTCTACTAGGACGCCACCCCCGAGGAAGCCCTGCTGCCTGGAGCTCGCGCCCAGCATCGCCCACCCCCAGGTATGGAAGTCGGCCTCACGGCCCGGCACCACGTGATAGGCCACGGTGACGGTGACGGGATTACTGGTCACAGGGTGCAGTACGCGAAGAAGCGCGGCCCCGTTCAAAGATTCAACGAGTTTTTTCGGCTGTCCGTATCGTGACTCTTTGTTCGCCTATCGGCACCCTTGCCGCCTTCTGTCTTTACATACTGTGGGTAACTTTCCCGGAATTCGGAGAAGCGGTTGCGGTGGTGTTCTGATTCGTTGCACGATCGAAATTCGAGAGCGAAGGAGTTCTTCATGTCCAGGTACGTATGGAATCTGACCCAAGAGGGACACGAAGGAATCGCCCGGGCTCGTTCCGTGATGGAATCAGCACGGAAAGAAGTGACCGCGCACCCGATTTACCAGCGCATTTCAGAGCGGGAACACCTGGCGACGTTCATGGCGCACCACGCGTTCGCGGTGTGGGACTTCATGTCCCTGCTCAAGTCGCTCCAGCGGGAGCTGACATGCGTGGACGTCCCCTGGGTCCCGCGCGGCTCCACGGTCGCCCGGCGCCTCATCAACGACATCGTCCTGGTCGAGGAGAGCGACGAGCTGAACGGCGGCTTCACCAGCCACTTCGAGCTGTACCGCGCCGCCATGACCGAGGCCGGCGCCGACACCACCCGGCTCGACGCCTTCATCGGACTCATCAGCGAGGGCCACGACCTCCCGGCCGCCCTGAAGGTCGCCCAAGTCCCGGACCCGGCAGCCGAGTTCGTCACCACGACCTTCGAGATCATCGCCGACAGCCCGCTGCACTCCCGGGCCGCCGTCTTCGCCTTCTCCCGCGAGGACCTCATCCCCGACATGTTCGACCAGGTCATCAAGGAGGAGGGCACCGACAGCTTCCCCCTCTTCCGCGACTACCTCGCCCGCCACATCGAGGTCGACGGCGAGGAACACACCCCCATGGCCCTCCAGATGGTCGCCGACCTCTGCGCCAACAACGAAACCCGCTGGCAGGAGGCGGTGGACACGGTCCTCCTCGCCCTGGAGGCAAGGTCCCGCCTGTGGGACGGCATCACAGAGGCGATGTCCTGACGGAGGGCTGAGGCGGTGGAGATGACGGCGACGCGTACGCCCCGTGTGCGCAGCGGCGCGGCGCTCAGGGGGTAGGCCGGAGGGGGGAGACGCGGGGCTTCAGGTGCGTCGCACGGGCTGGTCCGGTGCCGCCACGTCGGCGCTGCTGCCCTCCTCCGGGGCCTCGCCGAAGCGGGCCAGGGTCAGCGCGCCCGCCACCGCGAGGGCGAAGCCGCACACCGCCAGCCAGGTCAGGCCCTCGCGGGTGCGGTCGCCGAGCCAGACGACGCCCACCGTCGCCGGGCCGATGGTCTCGCCGATCACCATCCCGGCCGTCGCCGCCGTCACCGACCCCCGCTGCAAGGCGGACGTCAGCAGCAGAAAGGCGGCCCCGCCGCCGACCAGCAGCGCGTACGTTGCCGGGTTGGTGAGGAGCGCGCCGGGGGAGAGGCCGTCGATCAGCCGTACCGCCACCTCCACCACCCCGAACCCGAAGCCCGCGCCCAGGCCCAGCAGCAGGGGCCGCCCGCGCTCGGGCAGCCGTCCGCCCGCGAGGCCGAGCAGCAGCACCGCCACCCCGGCCGCGAGCACCGCGTACCGCAGCGCGTCCGAGCCCGCCCGGTCACCCTCCGGCCCCGAAGCCAGCCCCAGCAGGGCCAGCCCCGCGCACACCACCCCCACCGCACCCCACTCCGGCCGGCTCAGCCGCACCCGCAGCAGCCGCGCCGCGACCACCGCCGTCACCGCGAGGCTGGCGGCGAGGGCCGCCGACACGGCGTAGATCGGGATCGAGCGCAGGGCGAGCACCTGTCCGACGAACCCCAGCCCGTCCAGGCCGAGCCCCGCCAGATACCGCCACTGCCGCAGCGCCCGCAGCAACAGCGCCGCGTCCCCGCCAGCCCCGCCGGACGCGGCCCGCGCGGCCATCGCCTGCAACACCGTCGCCGTACCGAAGCACACCGCCGCACCCAACGCGCACACCATTCCGAACAGCACAGACGGACTGTAGGGGAGCGGGCGGGACGGGGGGCCGGTGCACGTGCCTTCTCACCCATCTCTAGGCTGATGGCCGAAAACCAACGCTAGGCCACCACAGCAAGCCACCAGGGGGACGGACAGCATGGCGGACGCACGCAGGCAACTTCGCTCGGGCACGGTCGTACTCGGCGGCATGGGGCTGCTCGCCGTGGCCCTCACCTCCTGCTCCTCCGACCCCGACAAGCGCTGCGTCGACCGCGACAGCTACCAGCTCGCCAAGGGCTACAAGGTCGTCGCCGACAAGAACTGCAAGTCCACCAAGACCTCGTCGGCCGGCGCCTGGTACTACGGCGGCAACAAGAAGGGCTCCTGGGTCGCGGGCGGCTCCTTCACCAAGCCCGCCAAGAGTTCCGGCTCCGGCTCCGGCGGCTCGAAGGTGGACCGCGGCGGCTTCGGGGGCGACGGCGGCGACGGCCACGGCAGCTCCGGCAGCTGACCGCGGTGCGACGCCACACCCTCACCCCCCGCCCCGACTGGCAGCGGACCGTCGAGGAACAGGGCCTCATCTACCCGCTCACCCGCCACCCCGACGGCACCCTGCGCCCCTACTGGGACGAGAGCGCCTACTACTCCTTCACGCTCGACGAGGTCGAGGCCCTGGAGGAGACCGTCGAGGAACTCCACCGCATGTGCCTCGCCGCGGCCGCGCACATCGTCGACACCGACCGCCTCGCCGACCTCGGCATCACCGACCCCCGCGTCGCCGCCGCCGTCACCGAGGCCTGGCACCGCCGTGCCGAACTCCCCTCCCTCTACGGCCGTTTCGACCTGCGTTACGACGGCACGGGCCCGGCGAAACTGCTGGAGTACAACGCCGACACCCCCACCTCCCTGGTGGAGGCGGCCTCCCCGCAGTGGTTCTGGATGGAGGACCGTTTCCCCGGCGCCGACCAGTGGAACTCCCTCCACGAACGCCTGGTCGCCGCCTGGCGGAAACAGGCCCCCCTCCTCCCGCCCGGCGGCCCGCTGTACTTCGCGCACTCCTCCGCCGACGAGCTCGGCGAGGACCTGATGACGGTCGCCTATCTGAAGGAGACCGCCGAGCAGGCCGGCCTCGACACCGACTGGATCTCCATGGAGGAGATCGGCTGGGACCCGCTGTCCGGCCGCTTCGTCGACAACCGGCTCCGCTTCATCCGCGGCTGCTTCAAGCTCTACCCGTGGGAGTGGCTCACCACCGACCGCTTCGCCGACCACGTCCTCGGCACCCTCGACAACGGCGGCGGCACGGGCAGCACGATGTGGATCGAGCCCGCCTGGAAGATGCTGCTCAGCAACAAGGCCCTCCTGGCCGTCCTCTGGGAGCTGTACCCCGGCCACCCCCACCTCCTCCCCGCCCACCTCGACGGCCCCCGTGACCTCGCCACCACCACGGGTTACGTCGCCAAGCCCCTCCTCGGCCGCGAGGGCGCCGGCGTCACGATCCACGAGAAGGGCGCGGAACCCGTCGTACGGGACGACGAACCCTGCTGCTACCAGCAGCTCGCCCCCCTCCCCGCCTTCGACGGCAACCACGTCGTCCTCGGCGCATGGGTGGTGGGCGACGAGTCCGCGGGGCTCGGCATCCGCGAGTCCTCGGGCCTGATCACGGACGAGTACGCCCGCTTCGTACCGCATGTGATCCTCTGACGCGGCAGCCGGTAGGCTGCTGAGCGGGTCGTGACTGGCGCGCTGGGATGGGACGGACCATCGGGGAGCGGCCCGTGAGCAGCAAGAGTGCCGTGCGCCTGGGCCAGACCGAGAACCGTGACCGCTCGTACGCCACGCCACCGGAGGCCGAAGACATGCCAGAGCAGCAGCCCCTCTCCACCGAGTCCACCGCCTTCCGCGCCGCCCTCGACGTGATCCGCGCCGTCGAGCCGCGGGTCGCCGACGCCATCGGGCAGGAGGTCGCCGACCAGCGCGAGATGCTCAAGCTGATCGCCTCCGAGAACTACGCCTCCCCGGCCACCCTCCTCGCGATGGGCAACTGGTTCAGCGACAAGTACGCCGAGGGCACGGTCGGCCGCCGCTTCTACGCCGGCTGCCGCAACGTCGACACCGTCGAGTCCCTCGCCGCCGAGCACGCGCGCGAGCTCTTCGGCGCCCGGCACGCCTACGTCCAGCCGCACTCCGGCATCGACGCCAACCTGGTCGCCTTCTGGGCCGTCCTCGCCGACCGCGTCGAGGCGCCGTTCCTGGAGAAGACCGGCGTCCGCCAGGTCAACGACCTCTCCGAGGCCGACTGGGCCGAGCTGCGCCAGGCCTTCGGCAACCAGCGCATGCTCGGTATGTCCCTGGACGCCGGCGGTCACCTCACCCACGGCTTCCGCCCGAACATCTCCGGAAAGATGTTCGACCAGCGGTCGTACGGGACCGACCCCGCCACCGGCCTCATCGACTACGACGCCCTGCGCGCCTCCGCCCGCGACTTCAAGCCGCTGATCATCGTCGCCGGCTACTCCGCGTACCCCCGTCTGGTGAACTTCCGGATCATGCGCGAGATCGCCGACGAGGTCGGCGCGACGCTCATGGTCGACATGGCGCACTTCGCCGGTCTGGTCGCCGGCAAGGTCCTGACCGGCGACTTCGACCCGGTCCCGCACGCCCAGATCGTCACCACGACCACCCACAAGTCCCTGCGCGGCCCGCGCGGCGGCATGGTCCTGTGCGACGACTCCCTCAAGGACCAGGTCGACCGCGGCTGCCCGATGGTCCTCGGCGGTCCCCTCCCGCACGTCATGGCCGCAAAGGCCGTCGCCCTGGCCGAGGCCCGGCAGCCCGCCTTCCAGGACTACGCCCAGCGCATCGTCGACAACTCCCGCGCCCTGGCCGAGGGCCTGACCAGCCGCGGCGCGACCCTCGTCACCGGCGGCACCGACAACCACCTCAACCTCATCGACGTCGCCGGCTCCTACGGCCTCACCGGTCGCCAGGCCGAGGCCGCGCTCCTCGACTCCGGCATCGTCACCAACCGCAACGCCATCCCCGCCGACCCGAACGGCGCCTGGTACACCTCGGGCATCCGCATCGGCACCCCCGCCCTGACCACCCGCGGCCTCGGCACGGCGGAGATGGACGAGGTGGCGTCCCTGATCGACCGAGTCCTGACCACCACCGAGCCCGGCACGACGAAGTCGGGCGCCCCGAGCAAGGCCGCCCACGTCCTGGACGCGAAGATCGCCGACGAGATCGCGACCAGGGCGACCGACCTGGTGGCGGGCTTCCCCCTGTACCCGGAAATCGACCTCGGCTGAGCCTTCTTTCAGGGGCGCGGGGCCGCATCCATGTGCGGCTCCGCCGCGGGGCGCGAACGCCCCCACCCATCCGCCGGTTCCCCACGCACCGAAACCACCCCCACACCTCTGAGACAATAAGACGCATGGCCTCAGATCGACCCCGCGTGCTCTCCGGAATCCAGCCCACCGCAGGCTCGTTCCACCTCGGCAACTACCTCGGCGCCGTGCGCCAGTGGGTCGCCCTGCAGGAGTCCCACGACGCGTTCTACATGGTCGTCGACCTGCACGCGATCACGATCCCGCAGGACCCGAAGGAGCTCACGGCCAACACCCGGCTGGCCGCAGCCCAGCTCCTCGCGGCCGGCCTGGACCCGGAGCGCTGCACGCTCTTCGTACAGAGCCACGTCCCCGAGCACGCCCAGCTCGCCTGGGTCATGAACTGCCTCACCGGCTTCGGCGAAGCCAGCCGCATGACGCAGTTCAAGGACAAGTCCGCCAAGCAGGGCGCGGACCGCGCGTCCGTCGGCCTGTTCACGTACCCGATCCTCCAGGTCGCCGACATCCTGCTCTACCAGGCAGACGAGGTCCCGGTCGGCGAGGACCAGCGCCAGCACATCGAGCTGACCCGCGACCTCGCCGAGCGCTTCAATGGCCGTTTCGGCGAGACCTTCACGATCCCGAAGCCCCACATCCTCAGGGAGACGGGCAAGATCTACGACCTCCAGGACCCGTCGATCAAGATGAGCAAGTCGGCGTCCACGCCGAAGGGCCTCATCAACCTGCTCGACGACCCGAAGGCCACCGCGAAGAAGGTCAGAAGCGCGGTCACCGACACCGACACCGTCGTCCGCTACGACCCTCAGGAGAAGCCGGGCGTCAGCAACCTGCTCGGCATCTACTCCACGCTGACCGGCAAGAGCGTCCCCGAGCTGGAGCAGGCCTACGAGGGCAAGCTCTACGGCGCGCTCAAGACGGACCTCGCGGAGGTCGTCGTCGACTTCGTCACGCCGTTCCGGGACCGCACCCAGCAGTACCTGGACGACCCGGAGACGCTGGACTCGATCCTGGCCAAGGGCGCCGAGAAGGCACGCGCCGTCGCCGCGGAGACCCTGTCGCAGGCGTACCAGCAGGTCGGCTTCCTGCCCGCGAAGCACTGACAGCGCTCAGGAGCACCGAGGGCGCACCGCACACCTGTTCCACCGGGCAGAGCGCTGCACATCACTTCCCCTGCGCCTGCCCAGAGCACAGCCGTGCCCGTACAGTCGATAGCCGCACGACTGAGTACGAACCCGGCATGACAACAGAGGAGAAGACGTGGGGACCGTAACGATCGGCGTGTCGATCGCGGTCCCGGAGCCTCACGGCAGCCTGCTCCAGGAGCGGCGCGCGGGCTTCGGCGACGCCGCGGCTCACGGCATCCCCAGCCATGTCACCCTGCTGCCGCCGACCGAGGTCGAGGCGAGCGCGCTGCCCGCCGTCGAGGCGCATCTCACCGAGGTCGCCGCGGCCGGCAGACCCTTCCCGATGCGGCTGTCCGGCACGGGCACCTTCCGGCCGCTGTCCCCGGTCGTCTACGTCAGGGTCGTCGAGGGCGTCGAGGCCTGCGGCCGGCTCCAGCAGCGGGTCCGCGACGCCTCCGGGCCGCTCGCGCGGGAGCTGCAGTTCCCGTACCACCCACATGTCACCGTCGCGCACGGCATCGACGACGAGGCGATGGACCGCGCCTTCGAGGAACTCGCCGGCTATGAGGCCGAGTGGTCCTGCACCGGCTTCGCCCTCGCCGAGCAGGGCCCCGACGGCGTGTGGCGCAAACTGCGCGGCTACGCCTTCGGCAGCCCGGTGGTCCCCTCGCAGGCGGCCCGCATAGACCGCGGCTCGCTGCCCGCCCGCTAGGACGGGTCCTGGAGCAGTCCTAGAGCGGCAGTCTCCGGAACACCCCCCGGGGAAGGTGCCGCAGCGCCGCCATCACCACCCGCAGCAGGCCCGGCACCCACACGATCTCCGAGCGCCGTCGCAGACCAAGCTCGATCGCCGTCGCGACCGCCTCCGGAGTGGTCGTCAAAGGCTCCCCACGTCCGGCCGTGCCGATGTCTCCGGGGCGTACGACCATGACGTGCACGCCGGTGCCGTGCAGCGCGTCGCCCAGGCCCTGTGTGAACGTGTCGAGGCCGGCCTTGCTGGAGCCGTAGATGAAGTCCGCGCGGCGGGCGCGCTCCCCGGCGACCGAGGAGAGCACGACCAGCGAGCCGTGGCCCTGGGTCTGGAGCGCGCGGGCGCTCACCAGGCCCGCCGACACCGCGCCCGTGTAGTTGGTCTGCGCGACGCGCACCGCGGCGGCCGGGTCGCGCTCGTCGTGCGCCTGGTCGCCGAGGACACCGAAGGCGAGCAGCACGAGATCGATGTCGCCCTCGGTGAAGACCTTGCCGAGGACCGTCTCGTGGGAGTCGGGGTCGAGCGCGTCGAAGGCGACCGTGCGGACGTCGGCGCCGAGGGCGCGCAGCTCCTCGGCGGCCGTCTCCAGGGCGGGGGAGGGGCGGCCGGCCAGCCACACCACGCGCGTGCGGCGGGCGATCAGCCGACGGACGGTGGCCAGCGCGATCTCGGACGTACCGCCGAGGACGAGCAGGGACTGCGGGAGACGTTCAGAGGATCGGGGCATGAAGACGACCGTATCGCCCGGATAAATCCCCTTGGTTCTCCTGGTTCACCAACATTCGTCCGCTACCCGAAATGGGTGATTGGTTTTCGGGGTACTCGCACATCGGTTGCGGACACCTGGGGCAGAGTTCGGATCATGGACTGGCTGAAAAAGCTTCCCGGAATCGGGCCGTGGGTCGCGCGGCTCATGGCCACGCACGCGTGGCGGTCGTACGAACGCCTGGACCGGGTCAAGTGGACGCGGCTCGCGGCGGCGATGACGTTCGTCAGTTTCGTCGCGCTGTTCCCGCTGCTCACGCTGGCCGCAGCGATCGCCGCCGCCACCCTCAGCGACTCCCAGCAGAACAAGCTCCAGGACAAGATCGCCGACCAGGTCCCCGGTATCTCCGACCAGTTGGACATCCACGGCCTGGTCCAGAACGCCGGCACCGTCGGGCTCATCGCCGGCGCCGTCCTGCTGTTCACCGGCATCGGCTGGGTCGGCCAGATGCGGGAATGCCTGCGCGCGGTGTGGGAACTGCCCGACAAGGACGACAACCCGGTGCTGGCCAAGGCCAAGGACACCGGCATCCTGGTCGGCTTCGGCGGCGCCGTGCTGACCACGATCGCCATCTCCACCGTCGCCTCCGCCCTGATCGACCGGATCACCGACGAACTCGGCATCGACAAGGCGGGCTTGGGCGGCTTCCTGCTGCGCGCCGCCGCCTTCGCGATCGCCGTGCTCGCCGACTTCCTGCTCCTGCTGTACGTCCTCACCCTGCTGCCCGGCGTCGAACCGGCCCGCCGCCGGCTGGTCGTCGCCGCGCTGATCGGCGCGATCGGCTTCGAACTGCTGAAGCTGCTG
Source organism: Streptomyces vulcanius (assembly GCF_042653945.1). NCBI lineage: Bacteria > Bacillati > Actinomycetota > Actinomycetes > Kitasatosporales > Streptomycetaceae > Streptomyces > Streptomyces vulcanius. The sequence goes on from NZ_JBHSFK010000005.1 coordinate 38,454, forward strand.
CTGAGCGGCTATATGCAGGGCGTGGCCGCGAAGAACATGTACGGCGCGTTCGGGGTGCCCATCGCCCTGCTGCTGTGGATCAACTTCACCGCGAAACTGGTCCTTTACAGCGCCTCGTGGACGGCGACGGGCAGCGCTTCCGACAGCGAGTTCGACGAGGACGTCACCGACGACGTCGTACCAGGTCCGGCAGCGGCCAGCGACGGTTGACCAGGAACACGCCCACGGCCAGCAGCACCACCACCCCGCCCGTGACGCCCAGCGCGGTCCACATGCCGCGCGAGCCCTCGTCGGTCACCGCGCTCGCCACCGGCCGTCCGGAGGCGTCCTCGGCGCCGCCCGCCTGACCCGACGCCGGGGCCGCCGAGGGGCTCGCGGACCGCTCGGCGGACTTCGGCGGGACCAGCTCGCCCACCGGGGTCACCTTGCCGGCCGCCGCGAAGCCCCAGTCGAACAGCTTCGCCGTCTCCTTGTAGACCTCGTTGTGGTCGCTCTTCGCCGGGTTCATCACCGTGACCAGCAGCACCCGGCCGCCCCGCTCGGCGACTCCGGTGAACGTCGCGCCCGCGTTGGTGGTGTTGCCGTTCTTGACGCCCGCGATGCCCGGGTACTGCGAGATGTCGTAGTCCCCGCTCAGCAGCCGGTTGGTGTTCTGGATCTCGAAGGTGCCGCGGACCTTCTTGCCCTTCTTGTTCTTCTTCGTCTCGCCGGGGAACTTCGCCGTCACCGTCGAGCAGTACTCCCGGAAGTCCTTCTTCTGCAGCCCCGAGCGCGCGAACAGCGTCAGGTCGTACGCGGAGGACACCTGGCCGGGGGCGTCGTAGCCGTCGGGGGAGACCGCGTGCGTGTCGAGGGCCTGGAGCTCCTCGGCGTGCTCGTTCATCTCCTTCACGGTCTCCGCGACACCGCCGTTCATCGCCGACAGCACGTGCACGGCGTCGTTGCCGGAGCGCAGGAACACACCGAGCCACAGATCGTGGACGGTGTACGTCTCGTTCTCCTTTATCCCGACGAGGCTGGAACCCGACCCCATGCCCGCCAGGTCCTTCGCCGCCACCTTGTGCGTGGTGGTCTTCGGGAACTTCGGCAGCACGGTGTCGGCGAACAGCATCTTCATCGTGCTCGCCGGGGGCAGCCGCCAGTGCGCGTTGTGCGCGGCGAGCACCTCGCCCGACTCCGCGTCCGCGACGATCCACGACCGCGCGGTCAGATCCTTCGGCACCACCGGCGCGCCCCCGGCGAGCGCCACCTGAGTCCCGGCCTGCCCCAGGCGGGTACCGCCGACGGAGGACATGTTCGCCGGCGGAGTGGCCGACGGGCTCGCGGACGGACTCGTGGACGGTTTCGGCGCCGCGAGGGACACCGGCGCGGTCAGCGCGAGAGACACGGACGTGGCTGCGGTGACCAGCAGGGATCGCCTGACGGTCTGCTTCATGGGTGCGGGCACGACGGAGAACGTACCTGGCGGCCGACGGGAAGTCCCGCCCCCCTCCCCACCCCGTTCATCGAACCGGACACCCGGCGGCGATACTGAAGTCATGAAGCTCAGCCGCCCGCTCTCCTGGTTCCTGCTCGCCTTCGGGGTGTGGAGCTGGATCATCTGGGTCACTTTCGTCAAAAACCTGGTCAAGGACAGCAGCGGGCAGGCGTTCGACGACGGCCATCCGACCGCGTTCTTCTGGGTCCACCTGACGCTGGCCGTCGTCTCCTTCGTATGGGGGACGGCCGTCGGGGCCATCGGGTTGCGCGGACTGCGCGCACTGCGGGGGACGTCATAGCGATGGCGTTCCTCCTCGTCCCGCTGGTGCTCGCCGTCCTGGTCACGGCCAACTGGTACCTGTGGCGCCGCCTGTTCCGCGACACCACCGCCGGGCCCGGACTGCCGCGCCGCGCGGGCGCCGTACTGATCGCGGGCGGCTGGATCCTCGCCGTCGCCGCCCTGGTCACCGAGCGCGCCGGCGCCCCCTTCTGGCTCCAGCGCACCCTGGCCTGGCCCGGCTTCCTGTGGCTGGCCCTGTCGATCTACCTCCTCCTGGGCGTTCTCGTGGGCGAGGCCGTACGGCCCCTGCTGCGCCGCTTCCTGGAGCGACGCGCGCGGAACGGTGCCGCGGCCGAGGAACCGGTCGCGCACCCCGTACAGGTGGGCGCACCGGCCGTACCGCCCTCGTCGGAACGGCCGGAATCCACCACGGAGCCCGAACCCCCGGCCGCCCCCTCGCGGCGGGTCTTCGTCTCACGGGTCGTCGGCGGGACCGCCGCCGCGGTGGCCGTGGGGACCGTCGGTTATGGCACCTACGGGGTGCTGCGGGGGCCGAAGGTGAAGCGGGTGACTGTCCCGCTGGCCAAGCTTCCGGGCAGAGCCCACGGTTACCGGATCGCGGTCGTCAGCGACATCCACCTCGGGCCCGTGCTCGGGCGGGGCTTCGCGCAGAAGGTCGTCGACACCATCAACTCCACCCAGCCCGACCTGATCGCCGTCGTCGGCGACCTCGTCGACGGCAGTGTGAAGGACCTCGGCCCGGCCGCCGCGCCCCTCGCCCAGCTGAAGGCCCGGCACGGCAGCTTCTACGTCACCGGCAACCACGAGTACTTCTCCGGCGCCGAGCAGTGGGTCGAGGAGGTACGGCGGCTCGGCCTGCGCCCGCTGGAGAACGCCCGCACCGAACTCCCCTGGTTCGACCTCGCCGGCGTCAACGACCTCGCAGGTGAGAGCGAGGGCCAGGGCCCCGACTTCGGCAAGGCGCTCGACGACCGCGACACCACGCGCGCGTGCGTGCTCATGGCCCACCAGCCCGTCCAGATCGACGACGCCGTACGCCACGGCGTCGACCTCCAGCTCTCCGGCCACACCCACGGCGGCCAGCTGTGGCCCGGCAACCTGATCGCGGGGGCGGCCAACCCCACCCTCGCGGGTCTGGATCGCTACGGCGACACCCAGCTGTACGTCTCCCGGGGCGCCGGCGCCTGGGGCCCGCCCACCCGCGTGGGCGCCCCCTCCGACATCACGGTGATCGAGCTGGCGTCCCTGCGGATGTGAACCGCACAGGAAACCATGTTGTAACAACTGGTCGGTAAGTCTTTTCTCATCTGGCGTCTTACCTCCCTGGACCCCCTTTCCTCAGTTGAAACACGTGTGGTTAGGTGATCCGCGCCACCAAGGGGAGTGGCATCCTGTGTCGCTTTCTGTGTACTGCTGGGCCCTTTCGTGGCCCGGGGAGGGCAGGGCATCACCATGCGATCGGTTCGCATGCGGATCCTCGTGACAGTGCTGGTTCTCGCGGTCGTCGGCGTCGGTGGCTGGCAGCTGCTGCCGTCCGACGGGGACAGCGGGGCCACCATCACGGTCGGCACGACGGACACCGTCACCTCACTCGACCCGGCCGGCGCCTACGACGCCGGTTCCTGGGCGTTGTTCAGCAACGTCTTCCAGTCGCTGCTGACGTACGAGCCGGGCGGCGTCTCGCCCGTCCCGGACGCGGCCAAGAGCTGCTCCTTCGAGAAGGGCGGCCTGACCACCTACCAGTGCGAACTGCGGGACGACCTCACCTTCCCCAGCGGTCGCAAGGTGACCGCCACGGACGTGAAGTACTCCTTCGACCGGGTCAAGAAGATCAACGCCGACGTCGGGCCCGCCTCGCTGCTGTCCACCCTGAAGTCCGTGGACGCCGACGGTCTGAAGGTCACCTTCCATCTATCCGCCGCGGACGCCACCTTCCCGTTCAAGGTGGCCACCGGAGCCGGCTCGATCGTCGACCCCACCAAGTACCCGGCCGACGGCCTGCGCGTCGGCAGCTCCGTCGACGGCACCGGCCCGTACACCCTGACGTCGTACACGAAGGGCAAGCAGGTCCACCTCGAGCCCAACTCGCGCTACAAGGGCGCCGTCGACACCGGCTCGCCCATCGAACTGCGCTACTACGCCGACCCGGACGCCCTCGAGAAGGCGTGGCAGGCCAAGCAGGTCGACGCGGCGACCCGCCAGCTGCCGCCCAACGTCCTCGCCTCCCTCAACGCCAGCGACCCCGACATGCGCGTCACCGAGGCCGACAGCTCCGAGACCCGCAACCTCTACTTCAACACCCGTGACTCCTCACCGCTGCACAGTGTCGACGTCCGCAAGGCGATGGCCTGGCTGATCGACCGCGAGCAGCTGGCGGCCGGTGTGTACGAGGGCACCGTCGAGCCGCTGTACTCCCTCATCCCGGCCGGTCTCACCGGCCACACCACGTCCTTCTTCGACGACTACCCGGACCAGAACTCCGAGAAGGCCCGCAAGCTCCTGGAGGAGGCCGGCGTCAGCATCCCGGTCAGCTTCACCTACGGCTACGGCCTGGGCAGCGGCGCCGCCGAGGCCGAGGCGAAGGAGCTCAAGCGGCAGCTGGAGGCCAGCGGTCTGTTCAAGGTGAACGTCAAGGGTTACGAGTGGACCGACTTCCAGAAGCGCTGGGCGGGCGGCAAGCTCGACGCGTACGCCGTCGGCTGGGTCGCCGACTACCCCGACCCGGACACCTACGCCGGCCCGCTCGTCGGCACCGGCTCCACCATGAACACCGGCTACAGCAACAAGACCGTCGACCAGTACATCGCCAACAGCCAGCAGTACGCCGACCGCACCCGGGTCTCCGACGACTTCAAGGACATCCAGCAGGTCATCGCCCAGGAGGTGCCGGTGATCCCGCTGTGGCAGCGCAAGGAGTACGTCGTGACCACCTCGGACGTCGGCGGCGGCCAGTACCTCGCGGACGGCAACGGCGTGTTCCGGCTCTGGAAACTCGACTGGATCTGAGCCCGCGGACGGACCTAGGCGCAGGCCTTCGGTTGTGCCGGGAGGACCACCGTCACCTCCAGGCCCTCGCCCGGGGCCGTCCGCACGTCGACCTCTCCTCCGTGTGCCCGGACCACCCCCTGCACGATCGCCAGGCCCAAGCCGCTGCCCGCGAAGCCTCCCGTGCGGAAGAAGCGGTCGAAGACGCGGGCCGAGTCCTCCGCCTCAAGGCCCGGGCCCTTGTCCTCGACCGTCAGCCGTACGACGCCGTCCGCGCGCTCCACGGCGAGCCGCACCGGGACATCCGCGGGCGTGTGCGTCCGCACGTTGGCCACCAGGTTGCCCAGCACCTGGCGCAGCCCTGACTCGTCGGCCCGGATCAGCAGCGCGCCGTCCGCCGCCACGGTCACCGGGCGGTCGGGCTGCTGCGCCCGCAGGTCCTCCGCCGCGTCCCGCACCAGGCGGCTCAGGTCCACGTTCCGCAGCCGCAGTTCGGGGCGCTGGTCCAGGCGGGCCAGGGTGAGCAGTTCGTCGACCAGCCGGCCCATGCGGTCCACCTCGCCGTTCATCCGGTCCCAGGCGCGCCGGCGCTCGTCGGGCTCGGTCAGCATGCCCTGGTCGTACAGCTGGAGGTAGCCGCGGATCGCCGACAGCGGGGTGCGCAGCTCGTGCGAGGCGTCGGCGACGAAGTGGCGCAGCTGGGCCGCGCTGCGCTCGCGTGTGCGGTACGCCGTCTCCACCTGGTGCAGCATCGAGTTCAGCGCGAGCCGCAGCTGCTCCACCTCCTGGGTGGCCTCCCGGCTGGAGGGCACCCGTCTGGTCAGGTCGCCCTCGGCTATCGCCGACGACGTCTCCACCATGTCCTCCAGCGGCAGCATCCGCCGCCGCACGCTGAACAGGGTCAGACAGGCGAGCAGCGCCAGCAGGAGGGTGCCGACGGCGAGGTCGAGCTTCAGGGCCTTGGCTATGCCCTGGTGCAGGGCCTGGGTGGAGGTCGCCATCAGGACGTAGGTGCCGTCCACGAGCCGGGTCCCGGTCGCACGGTAGGACGCTCCGTGCAGGGTGACGTCGCGCGGGCCGCTGTCGCCGACGAGCGCGCGCGGGTCGTCGACCGCGTCCGCGAGGCCGCGCTGGGCCGGGGTCGGCGCGACGCCGAAGAGCGGCACGGCCTCCCCCGTCGTCCCGTCCATCGCGGCGAACACCGTGTCCGGCGTGGAGTGTTCGCCGGACTTCCCGGGGATCAGCCGGTCCTTGACGAAACTCAGCACGGACAGGGAGTCGATCTCCCGCAGGGTGAGCTGCGTACCGGCCAGCGAGTCACGGGTCTTGACCAGTTCGGAGTCGATCTGGTCCAGCAGGTAGTGCCGCATCCCCATCAGGCTGACGGCGGTCGCCGCCACCACGCCGACCGCGAGCAGCGCCACGTTCGCCAGGGTCAGCTGCACCCGCAGGGAGCGCATCCCGCGTTTGCACCGCAGCGCCACCGGTTGCCTCATGCCAGCCCGTATCCCACGCCCCGCCGGGTGGTGATCACCGGCGGTCCCAGGGTGTCCAGCTTGCGCCGCAGATAGCTGATGTAGGTCTCCACGACCGTGGACTCCGGCGGGGTGTGCTCGTACTGCCAGACATGGCGCAGGAGTTGCTCCTTGGGCACGATCCGGCCGCCGTTGCGCACCAGGAAGCGCAGCAGCGCGTACTCGGTGGGGGTCAGCTCGACCGAGCGGCCCGCGCGGCGCACGCTGTACGTCGTCTCGTCCAGCTCCAGATCGCCGTAGCGCAGGGGCGGGCGCTGCGGGAGGACGTCCGCCGGGCGGGTGCGCCGCAGCACGGCCGTGATCCGGGCGACCACGACGTCGATGTCGAACGGTTTGGTGATGTAGTCGTCGCCGAAGCCGAGCGCGCCGACGATCTCGGCCGGCGCGTCCCGCGCGGTGAGGAACACCAGCGCCAGGTCGGGCCGCCGCTCGCGCAGCTCACGCCCCAGCGCCCGGCCGTCGCCGTCCGGGAGCATGACGTCGAGCAGGGCCACGTCAGGGCGGGTGCGGCCGGCCAGGCCGAGGGCCTCGCGGACCGAGCCCGCGGTCATGACCTCGAAGCGGTGGTAGCGCAGCGCGATGGTGAGGACGTCCGCGATGCTCGGTTCGTCCTCCACGACCAGCACGGTGCCGGGAGCCGTCGACATGCCCCCAGTATCGGCGGGCCCACTGACAATCGGCTCCGGTTCGCGCTTTGGAGTTCCTTGAGAGTCATGGGCACTTCGTGTCCACGCACGCGCGGCGCCGCCAAGGTATTGCCAGGACCTGGGGGGACCGACCGACTCGGCGTGAGGAGTTTGATCGTGGCGGCATTGGCACGCTGGTGCTATCGGCATCGGCTGGTGGTCCTGTTGCTGTGGGTGGGGGCGCTGTTCGGACTGGGGTTCTCGGCCTCGTCGGCCGGGACGGACTACGCGAACGTGTTCTCCCTCCCCGACACGGACTCCAAGAAGGCGTACGACCTGATGGAGAAGGCGTTCCCGGCGAGCGCCGGCGACTCCGACACGGTCGTCTGGAAGGTCGACGGGGGATCGGTCCGGGACGAGGCGGTACGGTCCCGGATCCAGCCCGCGCTCGACGAGATAGCCGGCATGAAGGGCGTCGGCGGGGTCACCAGCCCCTACGCGGGCGGCCGGGGTGCGGCGCAGGTCAGCGACGACGGGCGGATCGCGTACGCCCAGATCACCTTCGCGGACCAGGCGAACGCCGTGCCCAAGGAGCTCGTCCAGGACGTCGTGGACACCGCGCGGGGCGCCGAACGGGACGGCCTGGAGGTCGAGCTGGGCGGCCAGGCCATCATGCGGGTGCAGGAGCCGCCCACGGGCCTCGCCGAGATGGTCGGTCTCGCCGCAGCCGCGATCGTCCTGTTCCTCGCCTTCGGCTCGCTCTTCGCGATGCTGCTGCCGATCGCCATCGCCGTCTTCGGCGTCGGCATGGGCCTGTTCGGCACCCAGCTGCTGAGCCATGTCACGGACATCCCCGACCTGGCCCCGCTGCTGTCCTCGCTGATCGGTCTGGGCGTCGGCATCGACTACGCCCTGTTCATCGTCACCCGGCACCGCAAGGGCGTCCTGCGCGGCGTCGACCCCGAGGAGTCCGCGGTCACCGCCCTCAACACCTCGGGCCGCGCGGTGCTGTTCGCGGGCGGCACGGTGTGCATCGCGCTGGCCGGCATGCTGGTGACGAACCTGCGCTTCCTGGACGGCGTCGTCATCGGCACCTCCCTGACGGTCGTCCTGAGCGTCCTCGCCGCTTCCACCCTGCTGCCCGCCCTGCTGGGCTTCCTCGGCCCGCGCGTGGTCAGCCGCAAGCAGCGCAGGCGGCTCGCGGCCGGAGAGCTGGAGCCCGAGAAGGCGAGCGGTCCCGCGGCCCGCTGGTCGGCGGGCGTGCAGCGGCGCCCGCGCCGGATCGCCGCGCTCGCCCTGGCCGTCATGGCCGTCCTCGCGATCCCCGTGCTGTCGCTGCACCTGGGCGCCACCGACCAGGGCAACGACGACGCCTCCACGACCACCCGCAAGGCCTACGACCTGCTCGCCGAGGGCTTCGGACCGGGCTTCAACGGCCCCCTCCAGGTCGTCGTCTCCAGCGGTGACGCGAACACCCTGGTGAAGGGCATCGAGGCGGCCCCAGGCGTCGCCCAGGCCGCCGCGCTGCCGCCCTCCCAGGGTGTCACCGTCATCCAGGTGGTCCCCACGACCTCGCCGCAGTCCACGGAGACGGACGACCTGATCGACCGGCTGCGCGGCGAGATCATCCCCGAGGCGGGCGCCCAGGCGCACGTCGGCGGAGTCACCGCCGTCTCCAAGGACTTCGCGACGGTGACCGGGGACCGGCTGCCCCTCTTCGTCGCGACGATCATCGGCCTGGGCTTCCTGCTCCTGCTGATCGCGTTCCGCTCCCTGGTGGTGCCGCTGACCGCCGCCGTGATGAACCTGGTCGCGGCGGCCGCCTCCTTCGGCGTTCTCGTCGCCGTCTTCCAGTGGGGCTGGGGCCTGGAGCTGCTCGGCCTCGGCAAGGAGGGCCCGATCAACGCCTTCCTGCCCGTCATCATGCTCTCCCTCCTCTTCGGCCTCTCCATGGACTACCAGGTGTTCCTGGTGAGCCGGATGCACGAGGAGTGGGTCCACACGCGCGACAACGCCCGCGCGGTGCGCGTCGGCCTCGCCGAGACCAGCCGGGTCATCAACTCCGCCGCCCTGATCATGGTCTGTGTGTTCCTGGCGTTCGTGCTGAGCGGCGACGCGGGCGCGGCGATGGCGGGCGTCGGGCTCGCGGCGGCGGTCGCCCTGGACGCCTTCATCCTGCGGACGGCTCTGGTACCGGCCGCGATGCACCTGCTGGGCGACTCCAACTGGTGGCTGCCGGCCTGGCTGGAGAAGCGGCTGCCGCATCTCGCGGTCGAGCCCAAGGAGGAGGAGACCGCCCCCTCTCCTGCCCACGGCCCCTCGACCGTCGTGCACGGCTTCGTACGGGACGCGTCCGGCGACCCCGTCGAGGGCGCGTCGGTCACCCTCATGTCCAAGGGCGGCCGGCAGCTGGACCGCGTCACGTCCCTGGCCGACGGTTCCTACATCCTCTCCGTCCCGGAACCGGGCACCTATCTGCTGTCGACGACGGCACCGTCGTACGCCGCACAGGCCCGCCAGGTGACGGTGGCCGGCGAGCCGCTGGTCCACGACGTCGAGCTGCCGGAGGTCTCGGAGGTGAACTGACGACTAGTCGCGCTTCTTCTTCGGGTCCGGCAGGGCGTTCGTCATGCCGGGCAGGAAGTCCGTGAACAGTTCGTGGACCTCCAGGACGAGGGGCCGCAGCACCCGGAAGCGGGCCAGGGACACGCCCCGCGCGGTGAGGCGTGCCCCTCGGTCCGCGAGCCGGTAGCTCCGCTCGCGGCCCTCCGTGCGGTCGTAGATCCAGTACATGACGAGGCCCATCTGGGAGAGCCACATCAACTCCGGCAGCACCTCCCGCAGTTCCTCCGGCACCTTCGCCTTCGAGCCCGCGAGCACCTCCTTGTGGACGGCGATCGCCTCCACGCGCGCGTGCTCCGACTCGGCGGAGAACGGGCTGAGCGGGCTGTCCGGGTCGGCGGCGTTCTTGAAGAACTGCACCGCGAACTCGTGGTACGGCTTCGCCACGTCCAGCCAGGTCCGCAGCACGCCCGACAGCCGGGCCTCCAGGCTCGTCTCCCGCGCCAGCACGCCACGGACCGCCTCGCGGTGTTCGGCGGCGAGGCGGTCGTAGAAGCCCTGGATCAGCCACTCCTTGCCCGCGAAGTAGTAGTACGCGTTCCCCACGGAGACCCCGGCCTCCTTGGCGATGGCCCGCATCGTCGTCTTGTCGTAGCCGCGCTCCTGGAACAGCCGCATCGCCGTCTCCAGGATCAGGGCGCGGGTCTGCTCCGACTTGCTGGCCGGTGAGGTGCTGTGGTCTTCGTCGGGGTTATCGATGTTCGCGGGCACGGGAGCGAGCCTAGCCAGTGGCGCAGGCGCCGTCGGCACAGCCCGGGGGGCTGTACGTCCACCCATGGGAGGGGTGGTACCTCCAGCCGTCCCCGCGCGCGTACGCCCGCCCGCCCCACCGGGCCCCGCGCCACTTGGCGGCGGTGAGCACCGCGCCCCTGGCGAGCGTCGTCCCGGCCGGGGTGCTCAGCCGGTGGGCGAGCGGCCGGTACTCCCGCAGCGCCCACAGGGTGACGATCCAGGCGGCGGCGCCCCGGTAGACCTGGCCCGAGTCCCCGACGACGGTGATCTCGTCGAGGGTGGCGCGGTGGTCGAGGTCGGGGAAGCGGGCCCGTGCCCGGGCGGACCCGGCCGGGATCGGCTCCAGCCGCACCAGCTGGGGCTGACGGTCCAGCCACGCGCGCACGAAGGTGCAGAGCTCGCAGTCGGCGTCGTAGAGGACGGTGAGCCGGCGGACCGGCGCGGGGCTCGTGTTCACGTGGTCACGCCCCGGCCGAGGGCGCCGTCCAGCCCTGCGGGGCGACCGGCGGGAGCTGTTCCCGCTCCATGATCCCCCGGCGCCGGAACCGGTTGAGGACGTACACGTTGCCCAGGTGCATCGCGCCGAGCACCAGCAGCACCACGCCCAGCTTGGTCGACAGGGCCTCGAAGACACCCCTGGTGTCCTCTATCGTCTCGTCGCCGCTGAGGTAGAGGGCGACGAAGCCGAGGTTGACGAGGTAGAAGCCGACCACCAGGAGGTGGTTGACGGCGTCGGCGAGCTTCTCGTCGCCCTTCAGCACGTCGGCCAGGAAGATCCGCCCGTTGCGACTGAGCGTCCGGGCGACCCAGACGGTCAGCGCGATGCTGACGACCAGGTAGATGACGTAGGCGACGACTGTGCGGTCCATACCCACCCCTTGTTGAACGTGTTCAAAAAGCTGACGTGAAAGACTCTAGCCACGCTTTTGAACATGTTCAACTCATGGGCCGGGGGCGCCGTGCGACCTGCGTCACGCCCTCCGTGCCAGCTCCGGCCGCTTCGTGTAGTCGGTGAGCCCGAACACGTTCCCCCAGGGGTCCGCGACCTCGACGGTCCATCCGGTCGAGACGGAGAACGGCGGGTCCAGCGGTGCGATCCCGGCGTCCGCCAGCCGCCGGGCCGCCACGCGCGCGTCCGGCACCTCCAGCCAGACACGCGGCGACGCCCACGGCGGCGGCCGGTGCCCCAGGGCCTCCTCCTGCCGCAGCAGGATCCCCGGTGTCTCGCCCCCGACCTTCAGCAACGCGATCCCGGCCTCGTCGAACCGGAACGCCACCCCGAACCCGGCCCGCTCGTAGAAACCCACGGCCTCGCCGAGATCCCCGACGGGCAGCAGGACGTTGTCGAACCCGAGGAGCTCGTACGACTGGTCATCTGACATGCAGTCAGATTAGGTGGCCGACGCGACGGGGCGAGGACAACGCGCTGCCCCGGCTTCACCGGGACGGGTTTCCTGCTGCAATATGACCTGCATCTACCGTGCACGCAGATCGTCCGATCATCTGAATGATCGTCTGACTAGGGGGAGAACTCACCGTGACCGAACAGCCGCAACAGCCCCAGCAGCCGCCCCAGCCCGGGTACGGCTACCCCAACGCCGGCGCTCCCGGCCAGTACGGCGCCCCAGGCCAGCCCGGGCCCGGGTACGGCCAGCAGCCCGGTTACGGCCAGCAGCCGGGATACGGCCAGCAGCCGGGATACGGCTACCCGCAGGGCGGTTACGTACCGCCGGGCACCTTCACCGGTGACCCCAACGCCCCCTACGGCTACGACCCCTACGGGCGTCCCTACTCCGACAAGTCCAAGATCGTCGCGGGTGTCCTCCAGCTCGCCCTGGGCACCCTGGGCGTCGGCCGGTTCTACATCGGCCACGTCGGTCTCGGTCTCGCCCAGCTCTTCACCTGCGGCGGCCTGGGCATCTGGGCGCTGATCGACGGGATCATGATCCTCACGGGCAGCAACACGACCGACTCCAACGGGCGGCCCCTGCGTGGCTGAGGCGGCGCGCCCGTCAGGGCTGCGGCACCCGGCGGCGGCACCCCTCGCGGTGCTCGCCGCCGGCGTGACCGGCTCCGCCTACCTGTACGGCACCAACCCGCACGACCCCGGCCACCTCCTGCCCCAGTGCCCGTTCCGCCTCGTCACCGGCCTGCTCTGCCCCGCCTGCGGCGGCACCCGGATGACATACGACCTGATGCACGGCAACTTCACCCAGGCCTGGCTGGACAACCGCGTCCTGCTCCTCGCCGCCCCCTTCGCCCTCGCGCTGCTGGCCCGCTGGATGTGGGAGGGCCTGCACGGCCGAAGCTGGCATCCGCGGCTCGGCGGCCGTGGCGTGGCCGTCGTCCTGGGCACCGCCGTGACCTGGGCGATCGTCAGAAACGTCTTCTAGGACCTGATCCACAGGGGTTGATCCCGAACCTCCGGACGTCTTGAAAGATGGTGGAGTTGGCGGGTTTTGATCACGGAACAGGAACGATCGATCCCTCCTACTCCCCTTTGCCCCGCTGGTCTCTTTAGGCTCTCGTGACACAGGGGGGACGTCCGGTGCGTGGTCGACGCCATGCGCGGACGTGGTCGTCGACATGCGTCGACGCACGTGAACATTTCGTCGCATCCCTCCTGGACTCCCCGTCCGGAGCAAGTCGGCTCCGGTCTTTCGCAGTAGCAGTCATCCCAGGAGCAGTTCACATGACCGTCCCCACTCCCGAGGCCCCCTACGGCGTCGACCCGCTGGGCCGCCCGTACTCCGACAAGTCCAAGATCGTCGCCGGTATCCTCCAGCTCTTCCTGGGCACGCTCGGCATCGGACGCTTCTACGTCGGTTCCGTCGGCGTCGGCATCGCCCAGCTCCTGACCTGCGGCGGCCTCGGCTTCTGGGCCCTGATCGACGGCATCCTGTTCCTCACGAGCAACGACCGCACCGACAAGCAGGGCCGCATCCTGCGCGGCTGACGCGTTCTCGCCGCCCCGCCGGGCCACTTCGGCCCGGCGGGACGGATGCCGCGAAGTGCAGCGGACGCAACGGGGTTCAGGCTCCGCAGAACGACACGGTCCGCACGAATCCACCGAGATTCTCGTCATCGGTGCCCAGCAGGGCCTCTCCGCCCACAGGGCGGCGAGTTTCCCGCCCCGCTCGACGGGCGCGAAGCTCTCGAATCCGTCGCCCTCGCCGATGGCCGGCAGCGGCGTGTGGCCGACGACCCTCGCCGTGGTGCCGGTGACCTTCAGCCGGTAGACGATGCCGCCGCCGGTCAGCGCCAGATACTCCCCGGGCATCCCGGGAATGCCCTCGACGACCTCCAGGCCGACGGGCTCCGCCCCCTCCCGGCCGATCGGGGCGATGCCGCCGGCGCCCTCCCGGTGGGTGATCCGGGACAGCCGCCGCAGCCCGGACCGCTTGTTGTTGTGCACGACCAGCGCGTGCACCCCTTCTCCGTCCGCGGTACGACCCTCGTACGCCGGCCCGCTGACCCCGCCGCGGGCATCGCCGCCGCCCCCTTCTGCCATACGCCGTCGGCGCCGGCCGGGGTGGTATCGAGCACCGCCAGCAGCACGGTCGCCGCGGTGAGCCGGGCCATGCGCCGAACCATCGGGAGTCTCACCGGGGTTCCATCCCGAGGGAGCGCAAAAGCCGTACCCACCGTGCGCGCTCCTGGCCGCCCCTCTCTACCCTCCGATAGAGAACGGTTCCTGCTTCGGCCTGACGACACCACCCGCCCCCGCGGCCGATGCTGACGGCATGGACCTGAACGACCTCAAGATCACCCTGCTCGTCCTGGTCGCCGCCGTGGCAGTGATCCGGCACGACGGCCGCCACCCGATGCCGCTGTGGCTGATCCTCACCGCGTCCGCCGCGTCGTATCCCCTCGGCACCCTCCTCGCCGCCGCCCTCCACGTCACCGCCGACCCCGTCGACCTCGGCACCACCCACGTCAGCGTCGCAGCGCTCACCTGCGTCGCGGCATCCACCGCCCTGGCAACGGCCCGCCGCCGCGTCGGCACGGGCTGAAGCGGCGGACGGACCACGGCAGGAGACCTCAGCCGATGGCGAGGCGAGTCTGCCAGTACGACTTCGGCGTCACGATCTCGGTCCCGGAACCCGACAACGCCGTCTTGCTGCCCGCGTAGAACCGCACCTGCCCGTTGGAGTGAACCGTCCAGATGTCGGGGATGCCGTCTTTGTCGGCGTCGGGTGTCCCCATCAGCTTCGGGATTCCGGTACGACCCCAGCCGGAGCCGCCGTACACCGAGTCCGCCCCATCGGCGGAGTTCGCGGCGGAAGCCAGGCTCTGCAGGTCGACTCCGCCGCCGCTCGCGGCGATGCCCTTGCGGAGCAGCAGCCGCCCGGAGACCTCGGACCGGTAGATCAGGTCGGCCACGTTGTCACCGCTGACGTCCATGACGGTCACCAGGTCCCGTTCGAGCCACGGGGAGGACGACAGCTCTTACTGCTGGCGACGCCTGATGCGATCACGCAGGAGTGCCGGGTGAGACGACGCGCCGGACTTCCGGACGTCGCAGTCGCGGAAATGTGCAGGGCCGTGGTTGCGGCGAGGTTTTCAGACGTGCCGTGCGGGTGGGGAGGCTCAGCGGGTGAAGGCGACAGATGCAGCGAGATCCTTCTGGATTTCGAGCGCGGTGAGACGTTCGGTGAGTGCCGCGTGGATTGCGCTGTAGGTGTCGGAGCCGAGAGTCAGGCGCAGTGGCGGGCTCGGGTGGCGGGTGGTGTCGTAGATGACGGCGGCGAGCTTGGCCGGGTCGCCGGTGAAAACGCTGTCGTCGGCGGTCTCCAGGTAGCGGCGGGTCTGGCCAACGGCATTGTCGCGGTAAACGGCCGTTTCGGTGGTGTATTGCAGGGCCGAGGCGAAGCCGGTGCGGGTGGCGCCGGGCTCGACCAGAGTGAGGCGGATATTGAAGTCGGAGACCTCGCGGCTGACGCTTTCGGTGAAGCCCTCCAGTCCCCACTTGCCCGCGTGATAGGAGCTGTGTGTGGGGATGCCGACCTGGCCGCCCACGCTGGAGATCTGGATGATCCGGCCTCCGCCCTGCTCGCGCATCGGCTGCAGGAAGGCACGGGTGATCAGCATCGGCGCGAGCAGGAGGACCTCGATCTGGTCGCGGATATGCTCGACGGTCATCTCTTCGGCGGCACCCACGACTGCGTATCCGGCGTTGTTGACCACGATGTCCACCGGCCCGGACGCGAGTGTCGCGGCGACCACCCTGTCGATGTCGGCCGGAAGGGTGAGGTCGAGGATCGCGACGTTCAGCCGGTCGCCGTACGTCTCGCGCAGGTCTTCCAGAGTTGCCGGGCGGCGGACCGTCGCTGTGACGCGGTCGCCGTTACGGAGGGCGTGCTCGGTGAGGTGGCGGCCCAGGCCGCCGGAGGCTCCGGTGACGAACCAGTGACGTACGGCCTTGTCGGAGGGAGCGGGCATGGGAGTCTCCTGGAGTAGAGTGCTACCGGAACAGATTCCGCTTAGGAGTTAAGCGGAATGTATTCCGGAAGGCAACCGGAACCGACCCCGAAGGAATCTGCATGCCCGCCACGCCCCGCCGCACCAGGAGTGACGCGCTGCAGAACCGGGAGCGCCTGCTGGAGGTCGCCGCGCAGGTTTTCGCTGAACAGGGGCTGGACACCGCGCCTGCCGCCATCGCCAAGCAGGCAGGCGTCGGTGTCGGCACGCTCTACCGGCACTTCCCGACTCGGGAAGTCCTCATCGACGCCGCCTACCGGCGCCAACTCACCCAGGTGTGCGAGAAGGTGAACGAACTCCTCACCCGGCACCCGGCCGCCGAGGCCACCCGGATGTGGATGGAACACTTCATCCACTACGCCACGGCAAAGAGCGGTATGTCCGAAGCCCTCAACGCGGTCATCGCCTCCGGAATCGATCCGTACTCCGACAGCCGCACACTCCTCACCGACGCCGTCGCCACCCTCCTCGCAGCCGGCGCCCGAGACGGCAGCCTGCGCGCCGACGTCACCCCCGACAATGTCCTACTCCTCATGGGTGGCATCGCCTATTCCGTGCAGCACGGCACCAAAGAACAGGCCCGCACACTCGTCGACCTCTTCATGGACGCGCTGACCCACGACGCGACCGCGAGCTGAGCCCAAGTTCCCGAACCGGCGCGCCAACGAGAACGCAGGTGTGGTCAATTCGCCAGGTTCTGTCGACACTCACGAGGTTCCGGACACATGACACGCACCGAGTTCCGAGTGCGTTCCGTCAGGATTTCTTAGACGTCGCTTCTTATGACTCAAGTGAGGGCTGAGTGGCCTGGGGGAAGCCCAACTGGTCGAGCAGAGTGCTGAAGAGGTCTTCTGCGAAGGTCTCGTGTGAGCGAAGCAGCTCTTCGATCCTGACCGTCTGTGGCGTGACCGGGACGCTGGCGGCTGTGGCCCAGGCTACGGCGCCCTCTGCGTCGGTGGGAATCTCCGCGCCGAGCTCCGCGCGCTTGTGTCTGACGGCGTCGTGGAACTCTGGCGTATCCAGCCACAGGAGCTGATCCTCGAGGTCCTCGGGCTCTTTGACCAGGAGTCCGGCGGCGATGTCCAGGTTGAGCCATGCCTGCCAACGCTGTCCGGTGGTGTCCAGCCCGGTCACGAGAGCGAGGGAACTGTCGGAGACGTCGGCGACGCAGGCCGGTGCCCTGCTCCACTCAACCAGGGCGGGCAGGTCCGCGTCGTCCCATGTCCCGGAAACGAACTGAAGCGTCTGCCAGCCGCCCGGCCGTGACTCCCATGTGTGCACGGTGGCCTTGAGCACTTCATCGATGCTGTCGAACACGGGAGCTTCCAGCAGCGGGCGGTTGCTGCGAGCAAAGACCAGGTGACCCGAGAATCCCACGGCAGTTCCTCCTTCGAGATGTTGGGCGCACCCTAGGGGCTGCCGCTGACAACGCAGGCATGGCCGGCATCTACTCGCGGTCGATCCGCCAGTGGAGTTCGGGTACGGACGGCTCCTTCAGAGGTCTTGGGAGAGTTGATGGATGAACTCGCGGGACTTGGCGGGGTGAGAGCTGCCTGGGCCGTGCGGTCCAGGATCAGGCGGTAGCGCTCCAACTGGGCGGGGGAGGCGATGGGTTACGCGCCGTGGTCCGTGTCGAGCTGGACCGTGTCCAGTTGCCGTACCGGGCCGTGGAGGTATTCGATGCCCTGGCCCGACGTATGGAAAGGGCCGCTGGCGACAGGGGGTAGCGGTGAGCTTCGATCTGACGTTTTGGTATCAGAGTTCGGTTCCTTCTCGTGAGGAGGTCGCCCAGATCTATGATCAATTGCCCGACGGGCTCACGGGTTTCTCTTTTTCCGGAAGTTGTTTACGGAATCACTGGAGATGTGGACCGTTGATTTGCTGATCGGATTGTTGAGGGTGGTGCAGGCGGTGACGTGCCATCTCGGGCGGATCGCGCATGCAGATCAGAGCCAGGGGCTACAGGCGGGCGGCGCTGGGTGTCCGGGTCCCCTTTCCGCACTTTAGCGACCATCGTGATAGCGTGTGTTCCCCATTCCGTTAAAGCGTCGACTGTGAGGTGAAGGAGTTATTAATTCCCCCTATTGCGTGTTGGAGACGGAGAGCGGTGATCGGTACGAAGACCCTTCCGAGGACCACATCTTTGACAAGGCTGTAGAGCTTACTTGGCCTGAAAATACATTCTTCACCATCGAGGGTGTGGCGGGGGGATGGTATGTGGTTGTCTCTCTCCTCGACGATGGAAACTTCGAGGTGGAGTACAGGAATCCACCGTTGCGTGAGCATCGAATCGAGAGCGCCGGAGCGGCATCCGATATCGCTCACGACGTGATCGTTTGGATTGCGGGGCATTGTAAGGGGCTGAACGGGAAATTCGCTGCTACTCAGGTATCACGAACTCGCTCTGCTGACGCTTGGGGTGCAGGAGCGTCCATCGGTCAGGGTGGATATCAACGCACGTATTTGAGTTGCACCGGTGGCGAGGATGGTTCCTGGTTCGTCGCTCTCGTGGAGGAGGATTGTTCCGTTGGGGGTGGCGGCGAGGTAGACGCAGGAGGATCCTTCTTCGCTGTACGAAGACTTCTGCCAGTTCAGTTCGCTCATGTCTCGTCTCTCAGATGTCCCGGGTGATGAGGTGAATGAGGTCGCGGGAGGCGGCGGGTTTCAGGGCGACCGACTCCATACGGTCCAAGACGAGACGGTACTTCTCCAACTGTCCTGACGCATCGACGAGTTCACTGCCGTGTGCAGTGTCGACCTCCACGGTGTCGAGGGTCGGCACCGGACCGTGGAAGTAGTCGACGGCGTGGCCCGTGGTGGGGAACGAGGTGCCGTTGAACGGAATCACCCGGACGCTGACGTTGGGCTGTTCGCCGGCCTCGGCCAGGTAGGCCAGTTGGGCCCTGGCCACCTCGCGCCCACCGAACTGCATCCGCAAGGCGGCCTCGTGAACGATCGCGGTGTACGGCGGCGGCTGCTCGCGGTGGAGGACGGTCTGGCGCTTGATGCGATGGGAGACGCGGAACTCGATCTCGTGCGGGCGCAGGGCCGGGACGGCCTCCCGGAACAATGCGCGGGCGTGTTCCGGGGTCTGGAGCAGGCCGGGGATGTTGATGACCTGGGTGACGCGCAGGGCGGTGGCGTGGTGTTCCAGCTCGGCGAGGTCCAGCAGGCGGGGCGGCAGGGTGTCCCGGTACTCCTCCCACCAGCCACGTGTCCGGTTCGCTGCCATGGCGGCGAGGGCGTCGACGAGGGGCTCGTCCGTACAGCTGTAGATGTGGGCGAGGGTGTGTACGCGTTCCGCGCTGATGCCGAAGCGGTTGGCCTCGATGTTGCTGATCTGCGCCTGGGTGGTGCCCAGGGAACGGGCGGCCTCGGCGGCGGTCATGCCTGCCCTTTCCCGCAGACGGCGCAGCTCGATGCCGATGCGAAGGCGGCGTGCGGTGGGGGTGCTTCGGGGGGCCATGTCCTCGTTCCGTTCCGTACACCTGGCGTGGTGGTCACTCACACGAGTTAAAACCCTGAAGGTTTTGCTGATATCAGCAAAACCTTCAGGGTCTGCAGTTTACGGTGAGTCCCGAACCGCTCAACCGGCCCCGCCGATACCCCGGAAGCGCACCGCATCGCGGCACTGCCACCGCCCGGCCGGGCTGTCGAGCGAGCCAACACCCCCCACCGCAGGAGGCGTTCATCCATGGTCACCGTATCGCCGTCGGAGTGCGAAGGGTCATCAACTTGGGCGTACGCGCTCCAACTGCCTCGCGACCCACGGGCCGCCCGCATCGCCAGGGTCACCCTTCGGGCCGTCCTTGCCGGTCATGGCATGGCCCAACTCCAGGACACGGCCGAGCTGGTGGCGACGGAGCTGGTCACCAATGCCTACCGGTACTCCACCGGGTCCTCGACACTCCGGTTGTCCGGAGTCACCCGCAGCAGACTCCGGGTGAGCGTCTGGGACGCCAATCCGTATGTTCCGCCGCCCTTCGACAAGTGGTCCGGGGTCGTCGGACCGGTGTCTGCGGAAGCGGACGGTGGGCGAGGGCTGTTTCTCGTGTGTCAGTACGCGGAGGCATGGGGTGGTCTCTCGGGGCGGGGCGGGAAGCTTCTGTGGTGCGAGGTCGTCTCCAGCGGGCGGGTGGATCACTCGTTGAGGTGAGGCCGGCTGGGGTTGGCCCCGGGTGCGCCGAATCGACGGGTGAGACTCCCTCCCATGGGAGCACCGACGAGCGCCGCATCCGATGACCGGCCGGACGACGAGCCCGCGTACCGCTGGCCGACTCCGCCCGCCGGAGGCTGGACCGCGGACGACCTCGACCGGATTCCGGGCCTCCCGCCGCACACGGAGTTGATCGACGGGAGCCTGGTCCCAAGGAGCCCGCAGACGCGGCTCTTGGAGTAGGCGCCTGAACACCTGGATGTCCTGCGGGAGACGACGATCTGGCTGGATGCCGAGAACCGGCCTCAGCCGGATATCATCGTCTTCCCTCTTGAGGCGAACACAGGTCCCCATCAGACCTGGTACGAACCCGAAGACGTCCTCCTCGCCGTCGAGGTCGTCTCCGCCGACTCGCGTGAGCGGGACCGCGAGGTCAAACCCCGTAAGTACACGGCAGCAGGCGTGCCGCACTTCTGGCGGGTCGAGTTACCCGGTCGTCTACGTCTACGTCTACGAGCTCGACCCGCCACGAATTCCTACGGCCTCACCGGCATCTTCCACGACCGCCTCAAGGTCCCCGTACCTTTCGACATCGAGATCGATCTGACAGCCATCAATGGACGCGGGACCGGGGCCTCGTGAAGGATGAGCGCATGTGGATCGAGCTCATCTCCTCGCTGTCGGCGGACGTGGACCTCAAGGGCGGACCCGGCTGCGAGGAGGAAATGCGGGTCGCGGAAGTGGTGTTGGGGCATCCGCTGCCTGCCGTGCTGAAGGACTTCTGGAGTGTGACGGACGGCGCTCGTGACAAGTACGGGGCCGGCATCGTGTGTTCGGTGGGTGAGGTCGTCGACCGGAATCTGGAGTTCCGGAGTTCGGCCGAGTTCCGGGGGCTCTATATGCCGTTCGATCCGCTGTTGTTCTTCGGGGAGAGCGGCGGCGGTGACCTGTTCGCCTTTGTCGTCAAGCCCGGGCGGCCGGACGTTTTCGTCTGGGACCACGAGAGCGACAGCCGGCGCTGGGTGGCCAACAACCTGGAGGACTACCTCCGGCGCCGCCTCGGCGGCGGTGACCCGGAGTGGTACGCCGCGTGGTGACGGCTCAGTCGCTTGTCTTCAGCCGGCCCGGCCGAGGATCTCCGTGACGTCGAGCTTCACCTGGGCCCCGATGGAGTCGGGCAGGGTGACCAACTCGCCTGGGGAGTGCACGCGGTGCGTGGCGTACTCGTCCTGCGTGGGGTTGGTGAGGACGTGAAGTCGCTGGTGTTTGCGGTCGACGATCACGTAGACCGGGACGTCGGCGTTGGCGTAGGCGGTGACCTTGGTGTGCAGATCCGTCTTCCAGTTGCTGGAGGTCACCTCCAGGACCAGGCGGAAAGCGACGGCGTCGTAGCAGTTGCGCTCGATGTGGTGGTCGTAGATGTCGGCGTCGACTACGCAGAGGTCGGGAGTGGCGAAGTCCTCGGGACCGTCGGGGAGCCAGATGCTGACGTTCTGGAGGACAGCCGTCTCGCCACCGTGGAGCCCCGCCATGGCGAAGGGGAGCAGAAGATCGGTCAAGGCCCAGGCATGGGCAGCGTCCGGGGACGGGGTCACGAGGATCTGGCCTCCGATGATCTCGACGCGATACCCCGGATGGCGTTCCATGATCTCTTCGGCCAGGGCCGTCAGCGAGATGTCGTCGTGCGGCTGCTGCTCGACGGCTGCTGCGGACATCGGTGCCTCCTGTGGGTGGTGCCGAGAGCATCATCGTAGGCCGGACACCACCCCGGCGTCCTTCTTGATCACGTTCGCCCGATCGTGGCGCGACGCGCCCGAGGGCCCCGCCTCCAGTGGAGACGGGGCCCTCGTGGACGTACCGAAGCCGACGGAGTCAGAAGCGGCGCGTGATCAGTGCCTTCTTCACCTCGGCGATCGCCTTGGTGACCTCGATGCCGCGCGGGCAGGCGTCCGTGCAGTTGAACGTGGTGCGGCAGCGCCAGACGCCGTCGCGGTCGTTCAGGATCTCGAGGCGCTGCTCGCCCGCTTCGTCACGGCTGTCGAAGATGAAGCGGTGCGCGTTGACGATGGCCGCCGGGCCGAAGTACTGGCCGTCGTTCCAGAAGACCGGGCAGGAGGACGTGCAGGCCGCGCAGAGGATGCACTTCGTGGTGTCGTCGAAGCGCTCGCGGTCCTCGGCCGTCTGGAGGCGTTCCCGCGTCGGCTCGTTCGTGTCCTTCGTGATGAGGAAGGGCATCACGTCGCGGTACGCCTGGAAGAACGGGTCCATGTCGACGACCAGGTCCTTCAGGACCGTCAGGCCCTTTATGGGCTCGACCGTGATCGGCTTCTCGGGGTTGAGGTCCTTGATCAGCGTCTTGCAGGCGAGGCGGTTCTTGCCGTTGATCCGCATCGCGTCCGAGCCGCAGATGCCGTGGGCGCAGGAGCGACGGAACGTCAGGGTGCCGTCGACATCCCACTTGATCTTGTGGAGGCCGTCGAGGACGCGCTCCTTGGGGTCGATCTCCAGCTGGAAGTCTTCCCACGTCGCCTCGGCCGAGACCTCCGGGTTGAAGCGGCGGACCCGGAAGGTGACCGTGATGTAGGGGGAAGCCGCGGACTCCGCCTCGACCTTGTCCAGAACAGGGGTTGCCATCAGTACTTACGCTCCATCGGCTGGTAGCGGGTCTGGACGACCGGCTTGTAGTCGAGACGAATGGACTCCGTCCCGTCGGCGCCGACCTCGCGGTACGCCATGGTGTGGCGCATGAAGTTGACGTCGTCGCGGTTGGGGTAGTCCTCGCGGTAGTGACCGCCGCGGGACTCCTTGCGGGCGAGCGCGGAGACCGCCATGACCTCGGCCAGGTCGAGCAGGTTGCCCAGCTCGACGGCCTCCAGGAGGTCGGTGTTGAAACGCCGGCCCTTGTCCTGGATCGAGACGTTCCGGTAGCGCTCGCGCAGCTCGGCGATCTTCTCCACGGCCGTCTTGATCGTCTGCTCGGTGCGGAACACCATGACGTTCGCGTCCATGGTCTCCTGCAGCTCACGGCGCAGGACGGAGACGCGCTCCGTGCCCGTCGAGGTGCGCAGGTGCTCGATCTGGGAGACGACCAGCTCCGCCGGGTTCTCCGGAAGCTCGACGTACTCCGCCTTCTGGCTGTACTCGGCGGCGGCGATGCCCGCGCGGCGGCCGAAGACGTTGATGTCCAGGAGGCTGTTCGTGCCGAGGCGGTTCGCGCCGTGGACGGACACACAGGCGACCTCACCGGCCGCGTACAGGCCGGGGACGACCGTCGTGTTGTCGATCAGCACCTCACCCTCGACGTTCGTCGGGATGCCGCCCATCGCGTAGTGCGCGGTGGGCTGGATCGGGATCGGGTCCGTGTACGGCTCGATGCCCAGGTAGGTGCGCGCGAACTCCGTGATGTCCGGGAGCTTGGCGTCCAGCTGCTCCGGCGGGAGGTGCGTGAGGTCCAGGTAGACGTGGTCGCCCTCGGGGCCGCAGCCCCGGCCCTCGCGGATCTCCGTGTAGATGGAGCGGGACACCACGTCCCGGGACGCGAGGTCCTTCATGACCGGCGCGTACTTCTCCATGAAGCGCTCGCCGTCCTTGTTGCGGAGGATGCCGCCCTCACCGCGGGCGCCCTCCGTCAGCAGGATGCCCATGCGCCAGATGCCGGTCGGGTGGAACTGGAAGAACTCCATGTCCTCCAGGGGCAGCCCGCGGCGGTAGACCGCCGCCTGGCCGTCGCCGGTCAGCGTGTGCGCGTTCGACGTCACCTTGAAGAACTTGCCGCAGCCACCGGACGCGTAGATCACGGCCTTCGCCTGGAAGACGTGCAGCTCGCCGGTCGCCAGTTCGTAGGCGACCACGCCCGCCGACCGCTTGACGCCGTCGACCTCGGTGATCAGCTGGTCGAGGACGTAGAACTCGTTGAAGAACTCCACGCCCTCCTTCACACAGTTCTGGTACAGCGTCTGGAGGATCATGTGACCGGTGCGGTCGGCCGCGTAGCAGGAGCGGCGGACCGGGGCCTCGCCGTGGTTGCGGCTGTGACCGCCGAAGCGGCGCTGGTCGATGGTGCCGTTCGGGGTCCGGTTGAACGGCAGGCCCATCTTCTCCAGGTCGAGGACGGAGTCGATGGCCTCCTTCGCCAGGATCTCGGCGGCGTCCTGGTCGACCAGGTAGTCACCGCCCTTGATCGTGTCGAAGGTGTGCCACTCCCAGTTGTCCTCCTCCACGTTGGCCAGCGCGGCGGCCATGCCGCCCTGCGCGGCGCCCGTGTGGGAGCGGGTCGGGTAGAGCTTGGTGAGCACGGCGGTGCGGCTGCGCTTCGTCGACTCGATGGCGGCGCGCATGCCGGCACCACCCGCGCCGACGATGACGGTGTCGTACTTGTGGATCTTCATCAGAATTCCTCAGTCCCTCAGTCCCGTGGCCTAGCGGATGTTCGGGTCGAAGGTGAAGATCACCAGCGTGCCCAGCAGGATGGTGAACACCGTGGCGGTGTAGAGCAGGCCCTTCAGCCACAGCCGGGTGTTCGCGCGCTCCGCGTAGTCGTTGATGACCGTCCGCAGCCCGTTGGCTCCGTGCAGCATCGCGAGCCACAGCATCAGGAGATCCCAGACCTGCCAGAACGGCGACGCCCAGCGGCCCGCCACGAAGGCGAAGCCGATCTTCGACACGCCGCCGTCCAGCACCAGCTGGATCAGCAGGTGGCCGATGACCAGGACGACCAGGACGACACCGGACAGCCGCATGAACAGCCACGCGGCCATCTCGAAGTTGCCGCGGGTCGAGCGCGGGGTCTTCCTGGTGCGCTGGCGCGGGGCCTCGATGAGGGGCGCGGGGTTGTCGACGTCGTAGAGGGGCGGGCCCTCTACGGGGCCGATCCCGGACGCGGTGGTTTCAGTGGTGGCCATCGGTGTCAGCTCCCGAACACTTCACGAGCGGCGTGGCCGAGGACGGGGTAGATCGCCCCGAGCATCAGCACGACCCAGATGCCTACGACGCTCCAGAGCATCTGCTTCTGGTAGCGCGGGCCCTTCGACCAGAAGTCGACGGCGATGACCCGCAGGCCGTTGAGCGCGTGGAAGAGGATGGCGGCGACGAGGCCGTACTCCAACACGGCCACGATCGGCGTCTTGTACGTGGCTACGACCTTGTCGTAGTCCTCGGGGGAGACACGCACGAGAGCGGTGTCCAGGACGTGGACGAACAGGAAGAAGAAGATGAGGACGCCGGTGACTCGATGAGCCACCCATGACCACATTCCTTCCCGGCCGCGGTACAGCGTTCCAGCCGGCACGGAAGAACCCTCCGGGAGCGGGGATTGGGGCCTGCCGGCTTGTGCTGTCGGACGGGCCCGGCCGGGTACGGTCCTCCGGCCCCCAGCATCGTAGCGACGTGTGCCTGTGGCGCTTACGCCGGGACTACCGGTGTGATCAAACTGGCACGCGTATGGGTGAGCGGTGCGGCATCTGGGTGGGGTTGTGCTGTTATCTGCCGTCTGCGGGTGCGTCGTGGCTGGTCGCGCCCCGCGGCGGAGCCGCACATGTCACAGCCCCGCGCCCCTGAGGAAGTGGCCCAGACGTTGCCTTGCGAGGCGGCGGAGTTCGTCCGCTGTGACAACCCGCTCCTCCTCCGGATCGTTTGTCAATCGTGACCGGATGCCTTCCAGGACGTGGTCCAGGACCTCGTGCCGGGGGATGCCGTCCAGGCAGATGACGAACGCGTGTCCGAATCGGGCCTCGTAGGCCGCGTGGGCCGCGTCCAGGGCCAGGTGGGCGGCTTCGTATGTGTCCGCCGGGAGTGCGGGCAGGGACTCCGCCGCCAGCGCCTCCGCCAGATCCGCCGCCGTCAGGTCGTACGCCGCCTCGTCCGATGCGGCCAGGAGGGCCTCGGGCGTCGGGTACGGGCGGTGGTCCGCGACCCTGCGGGCCCAGCGCAGGCTGTGCAGGCAGGCGAGGAGGGTGCGGTGGGCCTCTTCGGTGGGCGCGGTGTTGAAGGCGTCCAGGAGAGGGGCCGACGGGGTCCGGGTCTGCGCCGGTATGGGAAGGCGGCCGGTGAGCTGGGGGAGATGGTGCGCAGACAGCGTGGATCCTCGCGTCGCGTGTGGTGTGACAGGGGATGCGGTGAAGGGTGTGGCGTCACGTTATCGGGAGTGGTCATGACGTGTCCGACGCTTGCCCGAATTTCACTCGAACGGGAGAGTTTCGGAACCGGTTGTGGACTCCTTGGGGTTCCGCGCACCCCTCCGCGCCCCTCACTCACTCTTTCGGCGCGCTTCGATCGCGCAGGAGCCGTACGGTTGGCTGAGTGAGTAGGCACAGGCACAGGCGGCGGGCGCCGCAGAGGGAGACGCGGCAGCGGGTGGCGCTGCGTGCGGTGACAGCAGGTGCGCTGGTCGTCGCGCTCGGGGTCGGCGTGGGGGTGTGGGCCTCCGCGGACGGCGAGAGCGCGCCCGCGGGATCGGCGGCGGCGCAGCCGACCGAACAGGGCGCCTCGGCCGGCGGCGACGCGGCCACGCCCCCCAAGCCTTCCGCCGCCTCCACCCCCAGCCCCAGTCCGACCCGCACCTACCCCCTCTCCACCGCCCCCCGCACCATCCCCGCCGTCAGCTCCCACACCGCCGCGCGGGGGCCGGGGTGGCGGCCCGCCGCCGGGCACCGGGTGGTCGTGAACGACCCGGGCCTCGCCGACGAGGGCCGGCTGATCGCGGGCGAGCTGGGCATGGCGTACGCGGGGCAGAAGGGCGACGCGAAGGCCGGGGACCTGCGGCTGGCGGTCAACCGCGGCTCGGGCGCGAACCCGGAGTCGTACACCATGACCGTGCGCGGCGGGGGCGTCACGATCAGTGGCCCCTCGGACACCGGCGTGTTCTACGGGACCCGCACGCTCAAGCAGGAGGTGCACCAGGGCCGCACCGCCCCCGAGGGCGTCGTGAAGGACGCGCCGGCCAAGCCGCAGCGCGGGTTCTCGCTGGACATCGCCCGCAAGTACTTCAGCCCGGGCTGGATCGAGGACCGGGTACGGGAGCTGGGCGACCTGAAGTACAACGAGATCGGGCTGCACTTCTCCGACGACCAGGCGTTCCGGATCGAGTCCGACACCCACCCGGAGATCGTGTCCGCGCAGCACCTCACCAAGGCGCAGGTGAAGAGGATCGTCGACCTGGCGGCCTCGCGGCACATCACCGTCGTGCCCGAGATCGACTCGCCGGGGCACCTCGGGGCCGTCCTCGCCGCCCACCCCGAACTGCAGCTGCGCAACGTGAACGGGGTGGCCACGCGCGGGGCGATCGACATCTCGAAGACCGCCTCCGCCCAGCTTCTCGACGACCTGCTCAACGAGTACGCCGGCCTGTTCCCGGGCGCGCAGTGGCATCTCGGCGGCGACGAGTACCAGGCCCTGACCGTGTCCAGCCCGGCTGCCTCCTATCCGCAGCTCGCCACCGCCGCCCAGCAGCGGTACGGCTCCGGCGCGGGCGTCGCCGACCTCGCGACCGGCTGGCTCAACGACCGCGCCGACACCGTCCGCGCCCACGACCGGACCATGCGGGTATGGAACGACGGCTTCTTCCGCGGTACGACCGTGAAGCCGGCCTCGGACCTCGTGGTGGCCTACTGGACCGGCAAGGAGATCGGGGCGCGGGCCCCGACGGAGTATCTGAGCACCG
Source organism: Streptomyces vulcanius (assembly GCF_042653945.1). Taxonomy (NCBI): domain Bacteria; kingdom Bacillati; phylum Actinomycetota; class Actinomycetes; order Kitasatosporales; family Streptomycetaceae; genus Streptomyces; species Streptomyces vulcanius. Next base: position 66,028 of record NZ_JBHSFK010000005.1, read on the forward strand.
GACGCAAGCTGCTCAACTACAACGACGAGTACCTGTACTACGTCCTCGGCGAGCCGAACGCCTTCGTCTACCCCACCGGACAGCGGATCTACGAGCAGTGGACCCCGCGCGTGGTGCGCGGTACGACCCCGGTGCCGGCGAGGTACGACGCCCAGATCCTCGGCGGGACCTTCTCGGTCTGGAGCGACCTGGCCGACTCCCAGACCCAGGACCAGGTCGCCGCGGGGATCCGGATGCCGCTGACGGCGACCGCGCAGAAGCTGTGGGACGCGCGGACGCCGTCCCTGTCCTGGGCGCAGTTCCGGACACTGGCCGGGCAACTGCGCTGAGCCCGCGCCCGTTCACCCGCCCCCCTTGGCCGAAAATTCACGGTGTGACAGTCTGGCTCCGTCGCCCGCAGTAAGGGCAAGTGCGGGCTCCGTGAGGTAGGTGCCCTGGCGAGGGAGACGTGGATGAGCCTGGTGGAACTGATCGCTCAGGCCGACGAACGCGGACTGGCCGCCAGTGGGTTGGCTTGTTTGGATCGCTGTGTGCCGCTGCTCGGCGGCGACGACGAGGTCCTGCGCCCGCTGTGGGCGAGCCTCGCCGAGACCGGCTCCGGCGGCTGGGGCACGGCACTGGAACAGGCGCGCGGCAAGCTGGAGCCGGGGCCGGTGGAGGAGGGCAGCGAGGGCGCGCTGCTCGTCCGGCGGATGCTGGACGGCGCCCCGGCCGAGACGTCCGCCGCCGGGCTGCGGGAGTGGGCCCACGCCTGCTCCGTCGCATCGCTGCGGATCCACCAACTGCTCGACGCCGCCGAGGACGACACACCGGTCGACGCCCGCCGCCAGGGCCGTACGGAGGGCATGCCGCCCCTCGCCGCCGCCGAACTGCGCCGCCAGGCCACCGTTCTGGAACTCCTCGCCGCCCACGGCCCGTCCGGTCTGCGCCGCGCCCTGGACGTCTGCACGGAGGGGCGCCGGGTGCTCCGGGCGGTCGTCTCGCGCAGAGCGCGCGGAAGGGCCTGACGGCCGGGCCGATGGCCGGGCCCGTTGTCAGTGGTGGGTGCGACAGTGGGCGGCATGAGTGAAGAGAAGGCGAAGGCGGATCTGCTGCGGTACCTCCAGGACGCCCGTGAGTCCCTGCTGTGGAAGCTCGACGGGCTGTCGGAGTACGACATACGGCGCCCTCTGACGCCCACCGGCACCAACCTGCTGGGGCTGGTCAAGCACTGCGCCGGGGTGGAACTGGGCTACTTCGGCGACACGTTCGGACGGCCGTTGTTCACCGCCGAGGAGCCGGCGCCTGCGTGGTACGGGGCGGACGCAGAGCCCAACGCCGACATGTGGGCCACCGCGGACGAGTCGCGGGAGGACATCGTCGGGCTGTACCGCAGAGCCTGGGAGCACTCGAACCGCACCTTCGAGGCGCTGCCGCTCGACGCGGTCGGTCATGTCCCCTGGTGGCCGGAGGAGCGGCGCGAGACGACCCTGCACCACCTCCTCGTGCGCGTGATCGCCGACGCCGCCCGGCACGCCGGCCACGCCGACATCCTGCGGGAGGGCCTCGACGGGGCGGTCGGGTGGGTGCCGGGCAACGAATCCCTGGCGGAGGGGGGCCAGGAGTGGTGGGAGGAGTACCGGGACCGGCTGGAGCGCACGGCGCGGGAGGCGGCGAAGGCCTGACCGGCGTGGATCGCCGAGACAACGGCCGGGGCCGCCACCCCCCACAGGAGAGGCCCCGGCCGTCGCATGGCACGGGTCGCGCGGCGGCCCGTACTCCCTTCAGCGCCGTGAACGCGTTTTCTGTCACACCCTCATACAGTCCTCCGCCGTACCTTCACGCGGTCACGAGTCAGTTGCATGTTCTGCGAGCGTGGACGTACGGCGGTTTCAGGTCGTAACGTGCCTTTCGCGCCGGACGGCCAAGCGGCAGACCACCGCACCGACCTGCGGTCCAGAACTTGTCTGGCACCGCGCATCATCGACCGAGGAAACCACGACGTGGGGGACGACGCGGAGCTGACAGCCGCGGTGCTCGCGGCACAGGACGGAGACGAGACCGCGTTCCGGACTGTGTACCGCACAGTGCACCCGCGGCTGCTCGGTTACGTCCGCACACTCGTCGGCGATCTCGACGCCGAGGACGTGACGTCCGAGGCCTGGCTGCAGATCGCCCGGGACCTGGAGCGGTTCACCGGCGACGCGGACCGCTTCCGCGGCTGGGCCGCCCGTATCGCCCGCAACCGCGCGCTGGACCACATCCGTATGCGCGGCCGGCGCCCGGTGATAGGCGGCGACGAGACGGAGCTGACCGGCCACGCCGCCGACTCCGACACGGCAGGCGAGGCCATCGAGGCGCTGGCCACCGGCCGCACCCTCGACCTCATCGCCCGGCTGCCCCAGGACCAGGCCGAGGCCGTCGTCCTGCGGGTGGTGATGGGCCTGGACGCCAAGACCGCCGCCGAGACCCTCGGCAAACGGCCCGGTGCGGTGCGCACGGCGGCGCACCGCGGTCTGAAGAAGCTCGCCGAGCTGCTCGGAGACGACCCCGAGGCGGCCGGAGTGCTCGATGCCCTGCCGCCCCAGCGAGATCCGCGTTCGCACGCGGTAACGTCCACCACTGTGACGCATGCGTGCCCGAGGACGCAGAAGGACATGTGATGGCCGACAAGCAGAACAGGTGGCTCGACCGCGAGACGACGGAGAGACTGCTGCGCGGCGAGTCACCGGACAACGCTGTCGCCCCCGACGTCCGTGACCAGGCCGAACGCCTTGTTCGAACGCTCTCAGCCCTGTCCGGCCTGTCCGGCCTGTCCGGCCTGTCCGCCCCCGGGGGGACACCGCCTTCCGACGCCACCGGTGAACTCGCCGGAGAGCTCGCCGGGGAACTTCCGGGCGAGGCCGCGGCGCTGACCGCGTTCCGGGAGGCGCGCGCGGAGCGCGACGCACGGGCCGTGCGGGAAGCGTGGGCGACGGATGCGTCGGTTCCCCAGGTGCCGCGCGTGGTGCGCACGGCGGGGGGCGCGATTCCGGAGGCACGGGTCGCGCCCGAGGGGCAGCGGGTCGCCCGTGAGGAGAAGATCACCGCGGAGGCGGTCGCCGCGCTGGGGCGCCCCGGCGGCTCCGTCAGCCCCGGCGGCTCCAGCACTCAGGGAGGCTCAGGTGCCGTCGGTGAGGTCGCCGCGTTGGCCGCGTTTCGGCAGGCCCGTGCCGTCGGTGGGGCGGAGGCCGGTGCTGTCCGGGTCGCACACACCGCCGACGCCGGGCTGGTCCGGATCGGCGGCCGAGGGAGCGAGAGCGACCTCGACGACGAGGCGACGACCGGCCGGGACCTAGGACGCCGGCCCCGCCGGAGTCGCCCCCTGCGGCTCGGCCTGGCCGCCGCGCTCGCCATCGGCATGGTCGGCGGAGTCGCGGCCGCGGCCGGTACCGGGCTGCTGAAGGGCCCGTTCGGCGGGACCGAACCGGGATCAAGGTCCTCCGTCTCGGCCGCCGCGAGCGAGCGCCCGCCGGCCTCACCCGCGCCGGACGCCTCGGGCGGCACCCCGGACACCGTGATGCCCGACGGCGGTGCCGAGGAGACCGACGGCGCGGACCGCGGCGCGACCGGTGATCCGAAGGGCGACGACTCCGCCGCCGACCCGGGCGCCGGCCGTACCTGGCCGAACGGCGTGACCTCGTCCTGCCGCGACCTGCGGGACGGCCGGCAGCTGGACTCCGGGCCCCGCCGCACCCTGGAGGGCCTGGCGGGCGGACCGTCGCACGTGCCGGCGTACTGCGCGGACGTCCTCGGCGGCACCTCCGGCAAGTCTCCCGACACGGGCGGCGACCGGGACGGCGACGGCAAGGGCGGCGAGGACGGCAAAGGCGGCACCGGGAAATCGGGGCGGGGCGGCCAGGACGACCATGGGTCCACCTCGGGCGGCCAGAACGACGTCTCGGTCGGCACAGGCCCCAGCCGTGTCGGTGAATCCGGCAAGTCCCGCAAATCCGGCAGATCGGGGAAGTCGGGGAAGTCGGGGAAGGGCGGGAGCGGTGGTGGTCGTGGAGGCCACGGCTCCGGCTCGGGCGGTCACCGGTAGACATCGGTAGCCGCCGGCGGACGCCGGCGGACACTGGCGGACATCGATATATCGCGGCTGACCTGCGGTTTTGTTGGCTCGCGGAAAATAGTTCGCGGTGGGTGTGACGTTTTCGGGGCGAGGGGCGCAGTAGAGAGTGAGCCGACTGGTCATCGGCCCTTGCACTGAGCCGGGGGTTCCCCCCGTACCTACGGCTCGTGCGCTCGGCGCGGGCGGGACACGTTCCCCCGGTCCCGCTCGCGCCTCAAACTCCCCTCCGGCAACGGAACTCACCAGGACACGACGACCTTGTCGCCGTTGCGGACCTGCGCGAAGAGTGCCGAGATCGCCGTCTCGTCCCGTACGTTCACACAGCCGTGCGAGGCGCCGACGTAACCGCGGGCCGCGAAGTCGGCCGAGTAGTGCACCGCCTGCCCGCCGCTGAAGAACATCGCGTACGGCATCGGCGTGTGGAACAGCGTGGACACATGGTCGCGGGACTTCCAGAAGACGTGGAAGACGCCCTCCCGGGTGGGTGTGTACTGCGAGCCGAACCGGACCGACATCGTCGACACGGTCCGTCCGTCGATCATCCAGCGCAGGGTGCGGCTCGTCTTGTCGATGCACAGCACCCGTCCGGTCAGACACCGCGGGTCGGGCGCGGCGGCTGGCTGACCACCCATCAGATACAGCTCCCACTGCCCCGGTTCGTGGGTCATCCCCACCAGCCGCTGCCAGGTGACCGTGTCCGTCCGCCCGGTCGGCGGCAGCCCGCGTTTGTCCTGGAACCCCTTCACCGCCTTCTCGGTCTGCTCGCCGTACGTGCCCGTCGGCCCCTCGAAGAGCCAGGCGAGCTGCCGCAGCCGGGCCTGGAGTTCGCGCACCTCCCGCCCGGAGTCGCCGCGGGACCACAGCACGGCGGGGGCGGGCGTGGGTGTGGGGGTCGCGCTCGGTCTGTCGTCCCGGACGGTGTGCCTCGGGACCGGTGCCGGTGTCGCTGCCGGCCCCGACGCCGGCGCCGTACGCGTCACGTCGATGTGGACGGGCGGGCGGGCCCTGCCGTCGTCGTCCGGGCCGGGGGTCTGCACGGTACAGCCGCACACCGTCACCAGGGCCGCCGTGCCGGCCAGGGCGATCATCGATCTCCGCATCCGCATGCCTCAGATGGTGCCCCCGGATGACGCCGGGGGAACGGAGCGGCATGGTGGATCCATGGCACGTATGCGGCGCGAGTCGGAGTCAGGACTGCCCGTGGAGCCGGTGTACGGCCCGCGGGCCCTGGCTGGCTGGGACCCGGCGGAGCGGCTGGGCGAGCCGGGCGCGTACCCCTTCACCAGGGGAGTCCACCCGACCATGTACACCGGACGGCCCTGGACGATGCGCCAGTACGCCGGTTTCGGCACGGCGGCCGAGTCCAACGCCCGCTACCGGCAGCTGATCGCGCACGGCACGGCCGGCCTGTCCGTGGCCTTCGACCTCCCCACCCAGATGGGCCACGACTCCGACGCGCCGATCGCCCACGGCGAGGTCGGCAAGGTGGGTGTCGCGATCGACTCGGTGGACGACATGCGGGTGCTGCTCGCCGGGATCCCGCTGGACCGGGTGTCGACGTCGATGACGATCAACGCCCCGGCGGCGCTGCTGCTCCTCCTCTACCAACTGGTGGCCGAGGAGGAGGGGGTGAGCGCGTCCCTGCTCACGGGGACGATCCAGAACGACATCCTGAAGGAGTACATCGCGCGCGGGACGTACATCTTCCCGCCGAAGCCCTCCCTCCGGCTGACCGCCGACATCTTCCGGTACTGCCGGGCCGAGATCCCGCGCTGGAACACGATCTCGGTCTCCGGCTACCACATGGCGGAGGCGGGTGCCTCGCCCGTGCAGGAGATCGCGTTCACGCTCGCGGACGGCGTCGAGTACGTGCGTACGGCGGTCGCGGCCGGCATGGACGTCGACGACTTCGCGCCCCGCGTGTCCTTCTTCTTCGTCGCCCGTACGACGCTCCTGGAGGAGGTCGCCAAGTTCCGTGCCGCCCGCCGGATCTGGGCGCGGGTGATGCGGGAGGAGTTCGGGGCGCGCGACCCGAAGTCGATGATGCTGCGGTTCCACACCCAGACGGCGGGCGTGCAGCTGACGGCCCAGCAGCCGGAGGTGAATCTGGTGCGGGTGGCGGTGCAGGGGCTGGCGGCGGTGCTGGGCGGCACCCAGTCCCTGCACACCAACTCCTTCGACGAGGCGATCGCGCTGCCGACGGAACGGAGCGCGCGGCTGGCGTTGCGCACGCAACAGGTCCTTGCCCATGAGACGGACGTGACCGCGACGGTGGACCCCTTCGCGGGCTCCTACGCGGTCGAGCGGATGACGGACGACGTGGAGGCGGCGGCGGTCGAGCTGATGCGGAGGGTCGGGGAACTGGGTGGGGCCGTCGCGGCGATCGAACAGGGTTTCCAGAAGGGCGAGATAGAGCGGAACGCGTACCGGATCGCGCAGGAGACGGATGCGGGTGAGCGGGTCGTCGTGGGCGTCAACCGGTTCCGTCTCGACGAGGAGGAGCCGTATGAGCCGCTGCGCGTGGATCCTGGGATCGAGGTCGGCCAGACGGAACGGCTCGCGCGGTTGCGGGCGGAGCGGGACGGGACCGCGGTGGACTCCGCCCTCGGGGCCCTGGAGGAGGCGGCGGAGGGGGAGGGGAACGTTCTGTATCCGATGAGGGACGCGCTGCGGGCTCGGGCGACGGTGGGGGAGGTGTGCGGGGTCCTTCGGGAGGTTTGGGGAGAGTATGTGCCGCCGGATGTGTTCTGAGTGCGGGTGCGTTGTGGTTGCTCGCGCAGTTCCCCGCGCCCCTTCAGGTACCTATGCGCACCCGGTACTCCTCCATCCCCCTCTCCGTCTCGCCCGCCCAGCCCACGTATCCGTCCGGGCGGACCAGGAACACGCCCTCCTCCAGGCTCAGTACCGCCCAGTCCGGGCCCCGGAGGCGGTCGAAGAGGCGTACGCCGTTCACCGTCAGGTCGGGCACGCGGTCGCCCGCGCGTACCGCACCCGGGGTCGGCCTGGTCTCCTCCGTCAGTGACGAGTCCCGGTAGTTCAGGCCCAGCTGGCGGGTTCCCGCGCCGCGCCGCGCCTCCTGGTGGTGGATCGCGGTCGACAGGCCGAGGACGTGCGCGGCCACCGGGCGGCGTTCCTCCTCGTAGGTGTCCAGGAGCGATTCCGGTGCCCGGCCGCCGAGCACCGCCCCCAGCTTCCAGCCCAGGTTGTACGCGTCCTGGACGCTGGTGTTGAGGCCCTGGCCGCCGGCGGGGGAGTGGACGTGGGCCGCGTCCCCGGCGAGGAAGATCCGGCCCTCGCGGAAGCGGTCGGCCAGGGCCGCGCGGGGGCGGAAGTTCGAGGACCAGCGGACCTCGGTCAGGTCCTCGGGCGCGAGGTGGGTGCGTTCGGCCAGCACCTCGCGGATGCCGGCGAGGGAGAGGTCGATCTCCGTGCCCTCGGGGAACTGCGCCACCAGCTGGAAGTCCTCCGTGCCGGCGAGCGGGCAGATCGCCATGAAGCCCTTGCCCTCCCCGGCCGGCGGGAAGACGTGCCACCAGACGCGGTCGAGGCCGGTGATCCGTACGTCCGCCACCAGGAGCGGGTCCGGGTCGACCGTCTCGCCCTTCATCCCGATGCCCAGCGCCCGGCGCACCGCCGAGCGTCCCCCGTCGGCGGCCACGGCGTACCGCGCGCGCACGGGCTCGCCGGAGGCGAAGCGCGCCGTCACGCCCTGCGGGTCCTGGTCGAGCCGTACGACCTCCCGGCCGAAGGCGACCTCCCCGCCCAGTTCCTCCAGCCGCGCCCGCAGGATCTCCTGGTTGCGCCACTGCGGGACCATCCAGGGGCCGGTGAAGCGTGAGCCCTCCTCGCCGTCCTCCGCGGGGTCGAACATCCGGTGCTCGCCCGCCTGCCTGCCGTCCTGCCAGACCATGCCCACCGGGTACGGGCCGCCGACGGCGAGGATCCGGTCCAGGACGCCGAGATCCTCGTAGACCTCCATCGTGCGCGGCTGGAGGCCCTTGCCGCGGGAGCCGGGGGTGAGGGTCCCGCCCCGTTCCACCACCAGCGCGGCCACCCCGCGCCGGGCCAGGTCGACACCGAGGGTGAGGCCGGTCGGGCCGGCGCCCACGATCAGTACGTCGGTGTGTCGCATCACCATCTCCTTAACGCTGTTAAGTGCTGTTGGCCACGAGCGTGCCCTTAACGGCGTTAAGCTGTCAAGCGTGACCACGGAACGACGAGCCCCCCTCGACCGCAAGCGCGTCGCGGACACCGCCCTCGCCCTGCTGAACGAGACGGGCCTGGACGGGCTGACCCTGCGCGCCATCGCCAGGGAGCTCGATGTGAAAGCGCCCGCCCTGTACTGGCACTTCAAGGACAAGCAGGCGCTGCTGGACGAGATGGCGACCGAGATGTACCGGCGGATGGTCGCCGGGACGGCGCTCGATCCGGCGGACACCTGGCAGGAGCGGCTGCGCAAGGCGAACCTGGGGCTGCGCGCGGCGCTGCTCGCCTACCGTGACGGCGCGAGGGTGTTCAGCGGCTCACGGTTCACCGGTACCGACCACGCCCACCAGATGGAGGACACCCTGCGGCTGCTCACCGGCGCCGGGTTCGGCCTCGGGCAGGCCGTGCGCGCGGCGTCGACCGCGTACTCGTACACCATCGGGTACGTCATCGAGGAGCAGGGCGTGCAGCCGCTGCCGGACGAGCGGCGCGCGGGCTACGACATCGACGAACGCGCGCGGTTGCTCGCCGAGTTCCCGCTGTCCGCGCGGGCCGGCGCGGAGATCTTCACCGACTACGGCGACCATTTCGAGCAGGGGCTGGAGATCGTCATCGCGGGGATCGCCGCAACATACGGGGTTTTCTGAAAATCGCTCTTCAGTTCACCGGGAGTTCACTGGCGCGGTGCTGCCAGCGCCTTCCGCAGTTTCGGCGTCAGCCGTTCCTCCACGACCTTGTTCATCACCCAGGCCAGCGTCAGCATCGACGCGATCGTGAGGAGGAAGGTGGCGTAGGAGGGGACGCCGAGGTGCCGGTGCAGGGTCTGCACGACCACCCAGCCCAGGTGCTCGTGCACCAGGTAGAAGGGGTACGTCAGCGCGCCCGCCACGGTCAGCCAGCGCCAGTTCACCCGGTCCAGCCAGCCCAGCGCGATGGCCCCGACGGCGATGAATCCGAAGGCCACGACGGCGATGATGCCCCAGGACGTGCGGTGGGCGAAGGCGTTCGGGTCGGCCGCGTTCCACAGGCTGCGGACCGCGTAGTGCTGGCCGATCAGGAAGCTCACGCCGACGATGCCCCAGGCGTAGGGGTCGCGGCGGTCGCGGTGCACGAGGTAGAGGCCGACGCCGCCGATGAAGAACGGGGCGTACTCCGGCATGAACACGATGTCGAGCAGCGGCTGGTGCGCGCCCTGGGTGATCGCTGCCGCCAGGATCCAGCCCACGCAGAACAGGACCACCCGGCGCCGGTTCGCGCCCGGCAGGACCACGAACAGCGCGAACAGGGCGTAGAAGCGGACCTCCGCCCACAGTGTCCAGTCGACGCCGAGCACCCGGTGGACGCCCAGCGGCTGCTGAAGCAGGGTCAGGTTCACCAGGATGTCGCTGGGTGAGACCGCGTCGTAGACCACGACGGGGAGTGCGAAGACCGCCGAGACCAGCAGCACCGCCACCCAGTACGCGGGCATGAGGCGGGCGGTGCGCGAGGCGAAGAAGGAGCGCAGCGAACGGCCCCAGCCGCTCATGCAGATGACGAATCCGCTGATCACGAAGAAGACCTGGACGCCGAGGCAGCCGTAGGCGAACGGGGTGTGCAGGGTGGGGAAGACGTCCGCCGCCGAGGTGCCCCAGGCGCGGGTGATGTCGCCGCCCCGGCCGCCGTAGTGGTAGCAGGCCACCATCAGCGCCGCGATCAGCCGCAGGCCGTCCAGGGCGCGGAGCCGGCCGCCGCCGGAGCGGGCCGGCTGCCTGGGGGGAGTGACAACAGGGGTCTCCTGTGTCGTGTTCACGACCGTCTGCGTCACGCCTATGGTCCTCTTTGATGAAAAGCCGATGCCGTCTGTGCGGAGCCTATGCCCTCACCCCCTAAACCTCTGTTCGACGACATCAGCATTCGCTCGTAGGTAGCGGTGGGTTCACCTGGACGTCGCTTTTCTTTCTTATGGTCTTCCAACCTCACCAGGTTTTGATACGTCAATACGCTTTTCATACGCCCAGGAGAACCATGACGAGGGTCCGCAGCAGATGGTCACGCTCCCGGCCGGAGGGGCCCTCGTCGGCACCGCCGTCCGCGCAGCCCGCCCCGGTCGAGCTGGACGACTGCCTGCGGGCCTGCTCGGTGCACAGCGGCAAGCTCGTCGGCAGTCTCGACACCAAGCGGATCGCCCTCGCCGAGGCGCTGCGCCAGCTCCTCGCCGTGTGGGCCACCCAGGACCAGCAGGCCGCTCCGGTCACGGCCGGCAGCCTGCTCCGCCGCACCACCAAGGCGGCGACCGGCACCGGCGGCAGCATCAGCAACGAGGTGCTCGACGCCCTTCTCAACGTCGGCAACAAGGCGGTCGTCTGCGGCTACGACGACGAGCTGAACCTGACCCTGCTCATCACCGACACCATCCTCGGCCAGCGCCGCAACTCCCGCGCCGGCTGGCGGCTGCGCGGCCGGCTCCTGGAGGCCATGGGCCTGCCGGTCGCCGCCGCCGAGGCCTACGAGCGCTACCTCGAGCTGACCAAGGAGGACGGCTTCGGCGTCCGCGCCCGGGTCGACGGCATCCACGCCGCGACCAAGGCCCGCGGCGAGATGCTCGCCCTCCTGGAGCGCACGGTCCCCGACTCCGCCCGCTACACCGACGAACCCGCCACCGACGTGTGGGCCGAGGGCCTCGCCGCGCACGCCGTCGGCGACACCGCCGGCGCCCAGGCCCGGCTGGTCGGCGCGCTGCTGGCGATGGACCGCCAGGCCACCCCGGAGCAGGAGCTCCAGGAAGCCGTCTCGCACTACCTCGACCTGGCCACCGACGGACAGTCCCGGCCCAGCGCCGAACTGACCCAGGCCCTCGCCCTGTACGCCGACAGCCGCCGCAACCGTATGCGCGGCCCGGTGCCCGACCCGCTGTTCGGCGGCGTGCAGTGGCTCAGCCTCGGCGAGTTCCGCAACCGGATCGCCGGCAAGTCGGTCTGCCTCATCGCCAACTCCGGCAAGGTCGGCGAGAGCGGCATGGGCTCCCGGATCGACGGCTACGACCTGGTCGTCCGCTTCAACTCGTACCGCATCGACCCGGTGCACACGGGCAAGAAGACCGACATCCACGTCACCATCCACAAGCACGCCTACAACTGGGACCAGCCGGTCGACATCCGGCTCGTCTTCAGCGGCAACTCGCCCGACTGGAAGTACTCCGTCCGCAACAAGCTCGTCCCGGGCGCGCAGACCTACATCAACGACGAGTCGCTGCGCTGGCCGGTGCGCACCCTCGGCGGCTCGACGGTCGAGCAGCTCACGGGCATCCCGACCTCCGGCTTCAACATGCTGTGGCTGCTCGACTACCTCGACGTCAGCCCCACCCTCGACCTGATCGGCTTCGACTTCTACGAGAGCGGCGCCTACCGCCTCCCCGAGGCGATGAAGCTGGCCATCACCAACGTGCACGAATACGGCAGCGAGAAGGCGTGGGTCATGGAACGGGCCCAGAGCGTCTCCGGCATGAGGATTTCCCTGCGATGACGACCACCACACCCGCGATATCCACCCCCGCGGCGCCCGCCACCGACGCGAGCGCGCTGACCGGCAAGCGCCGCATCGCCTTCGCGAGCTTCGTCGACGAGAACTACCTCCCCGGCTTCCTCGTCCTGCTGCGCTCCCTCGCGCTGTCCAACCCGGACGTCTGCGAGGACTTCCTCGTCCTCCACGACGACCTGCGGCCCGCCTCCGTCGCCGCCATCCGCGCCCTGCACCCGCGCGTGCAGTTCCGCCGGGTGAACGCCGACCACTACGACTCCTACGTCAAGGGCGACCAGGACAACTACCTGGTCCGCAAGGCGTACTTCATCCTCGACGTCTTCCGGATCCGCGACTACGACACCGTGATCACCCTGGACACCGACATGGTGGTCCTCGGCCCGGTCGACGAGCTGCTCGCGCTGCGCCACGGCCTCGCCGCCGTCCCGCAGTTCTTCTACGGCGACAAGACCCGCATGCTCAACAGCGGTCTCCTCGTCATCCAGAAGGAGTACCTGACCGACGAGTTCTGCGCGAAGGTCGACGCGATCGGCCGCAGCGGCAAGTACGAGCTGGACAAGCACGACCAGGGCATCCTCAACGCCCTCCTCGACGGCGACTTCGTCGACCTCGACCCCAAGTACAACTTCGTCAAGCGCCGTCTCTCCGGCGACCTCCCGGTTCCCGAGGACACCGCGGTCCTGCACTTCACCGGCCGCCACAAGCCCTGGCAGGGCGGCGAGGCCGGCTACGGACAGGCGCAGGAGCGCTGGGCCGAGTTCGAGATGACCGACGCCGAGCTGCACGCCGCGTTCCTGGAGGCCGGCGAGGCCCACCACGACCTGCTCGTGCACTTCGGCACCCCGCACGTCGAGCGCACCGGCGACATCGGCACCGCCCGCAAGGTCGCCCTCGCCCACATCGGCGCCGGGGACTACCAGTCCGCCGTCGAGATCCTGGAGCGCGTGCACCTGCCGGTCGACGAGGCCTGGCCGCACGAGGTGTACGGACACGCCCTGATGAGCGTCTCCCGCTACGAGGAGGCCCGCGCCCAGCTCCACCTCGCGTCCGCCGCCCCCAACCGGGCCGCCACCGCCTTCTCCCGCCTCGCCCAGATCGCCTGGGTGCACGGCGACGACGACCAGGCCCGCGACTACGCCATGTCCGGCCTCACCGTCGACCCGACCCACCGCGCCAGCCGCATCTGGCACCAGCGCACCACCGGCATCCCCGCCCAGCCCGCCGGCCGCGCCGAGGACCAGCTCGCGCACGTCGCGTTCTACATGGACCGCCAGGGCAACGCCGGCGACAAGCTGCTCCCGGAGAGCGTCCGCCTCGCCTTCGGCAAGGACACGTCGTCCCGCCGCTGGCACTCCGTGCACGCCCACCGGCTCTTCGACGAGGCCGCCCTGGAGCGCGTCAACGCCCGCAAGGGCCTGGTCATCGGCGGCGGCGGACTGTTCATCCCGGACACCATGCCCAACGGCAACAGCGCCTGGCAGTGGAACGTCCCGGACGAGCTGATGAGCCGGATCGACGTACCCGTGGCGATCTACGCCGTCGGCTTCAACGCCTTCGACGGCCAGTCCTACCGGGCCAACCGCTTCCGGGAGTCGCTGCGCCTCCTCGTCGAGCGCTCCTCGTTCTTCGGACTGCGCAACCACGGCTCCATCGAGAAGGTGCGGGCCATGCTCCCCTCGCACCTGCACGACAAGGTCCGCTTCCAGCCCTGCCCCACCACGGTCACCCGCCAGCTCGTCGAAGGCTGGCAGGACCCGGCGACCCGCGAGGACACCATCCTCCTCAACGCCGCCTACGACCGCGCGGGCCTGCGCTTCGGCCACGACTACGGCTACTTCCTCGCCCAGATGGCGAAGGCGGTCAAGGATCTCGGCGCGCTCGCCGAGGTCAAGTGCGCCGCGCACTCCCTCGACGACGAGAAGCTCGCCTTCGACCTGCGCCGCGAGCACGGCGTGTCGCTGCCCGTCATCCCGATGTACGACTTCGACAACGACGAGATCCGCGACCTGTACGCGCGCACCAAGCTGGTCATCGGCATGCGCGGCCACGCGGGCATGATCCCGTTCGGCTGCGGCACGCCCATCATCAGCCTCATCTCGCACCCGAAGATGGCGTACTTCCTGCGCGACATCGACCGCCCCGAGTGGGGTGTCTCGGTGCACGACCGCAACCTCGCCGCCCTCCTCGTGGAGCGCTCCCGCGACCTGCTCGCCGACCACGACCGCACGGTCGCGGACGTGCACGGCCGGCAGCAGGAGCTCTGGAAGACCACCGAGGCCAACGCCGCCGACCTGCGCACCATCCTGGGCGGCTGATCCCATGGCGACGACGACCGCCCCGGTCGACGCGCCGCCCGCCCCCCGCGCCCGCCGGTCACCCCTGTGGTGGCCGGTGGTCGCGGCCCCGGCCGCGGCGGTGGTGGTGTACACGGTCCTCACTCGTCGGCTGACGGGTGACCTGCAGTACGTGCTGGCCGCCCTGCGCCTGGGCGGCGAGGCCGGTTACTCCCCGTCCGAGGTCTTCACCCACCGGCCGTTCTTCTACCGGTGGTTCGTGGCCCTGCTGGACCTGCCCACCTCCGGCGGCGTGGTCGTACGGGAGACGATCATCGAAGCCGAGGGTGCGGTCCTCGTGGCAGCGGCGGCCTTCGCCCTGTACACGGCGCTGCTGCGCCGGACCACCCCCCGCGAGGCGGCGCTCACGGCGGGTGCCACCGGCCTCGTCCTCGTCCTGGCGCCGCGCACCGACTTCCTCCAGCCGGAGTGGACGGCGGTGGTGCTGACGGTCTTCGGCATCGCCGCCGCCCTCGGCGTCCGCCGCCCCTGGCCGGCCGCCCTCATCGCCGCGCTCCCGCTGGGGCTCGCGGTGATGATGAAGTACTCCACCGCCTCCACGGCCGCCTTCGGCATCCTCATCGTGTGGGCCGTCGACCGGGGCCGGGCCGTACGCGCCGCCCTGGTCGCCGTGGTGGGCGCGATCGCGCTCTTCGGACTGAGCGTCCTCGCCGGCTCGCACGAGCTCCAGTGGACCGAGGACATGCCGCAGATCAACCAGTCGGCGCTCAGCCGCACCGGTATCCGCCCGGGGTTCATCCTGCACCGCTCCTACGAGTTCCTCGCGGACCGGTCGATCCTCACCCCGGTGCTGCTGCTCCTGCCCGGCGCGCTGCTGCTCCTCCTCACCCGGGTGAAGGGCCGCGCCCGCCGCCTCGAACTCCTGGCGATCGCCCTGCTCATCGGCTTCGGCTCGCTGGCCGTGGTGGTCGTACAGGGCAACTGGTTCCCGTACCACGCCGTCCAGTTGACCGTCGTGGCCGCCGCCGTGTGGGGCCTCGCGGTGGGCGGCTCGCCGAAACCCCCGTGGTGCTTCGGCGCGGTGTCCCTGCTGTACGGGACCCTGCCCGCGCTCTACACCCACCTGCCCAAGGCGCTCCAGCGGGATGCGACGCTCTGGGTGCTCGGGCTTCTCGCCCTGTTCGCCGCGGTGGCCGACACCCGGCTGCGCGGCCGGCCCCGCCGCTCCGTCGCCCTGGTCGCGCTTGCCGGAATCGTCCTGCTGGCCGGACCCGTCTGGCCCAGCTCCCCGCACCTGGCGCAGTACGGCAAGGTGTCGCTGAACAACGCGAAGTTCCACCGGAACTCGGAGATCAAGAAGGAGGACGCCGACCGGCTGCGCGCCCAGATCCCTGCGGGCGCCAAGGTGCTCTACCTGGCCTTCGGGGACACGGTGTACTACGTGGACCACCCGGCCCAGTGCCGCTACCCGATCGCCACGTTCCTCCAGCGCACCCGCTTCATCCCGGACGTGGCCGACCTGAAGTCGTTCAAGGAGAACGCGGACTGCGTCGACCACGACCCTGCGCCCTACGCGATCCTGGACCGCGCCTGGTTCCGCCTCGCGTACGTCGACGCCGGGCTGCGGCGGCGCGTGCAGGCGACGTACGACTGCCCGCCTCTGGAACCGAAGACACCCCTGGTGGTGTGCAAGCGGAAGTGACGCAGAAGAGGGGCCCCGGTCGACCGACCGGGGCCCCTCTTCTCATGTGTGGGTCAGCTGTGTGGGTCAGCGCAGTCCGAGGGACGCCGTCACCTTCCGGGACATCTCCACCGAGTAGCTCTGCCCGCGGTCCTGCGGATAGATCTGGGCCATCGTGGCCAGCGTGACCCGGCTCATCGGGGTCTCGTGGGGCGGGATCAGCGCACGGTACTCGGGCGTCACGACCGGCTGGGCGAAGCCGGCCTTCGAGAAGTGCCAGTTCTTGACCCAGGACATGTCGAAGTCCGGGTTGATCCGCTTCAGATACGGCACGAACGCGCTCAGCAGCTCACCGGGCTCGGTGGTGAACCGCCAGTCCTCGCGCTCCACGTAGTTGCCGACGTAGAGGACGTGCCGGCCGCCGTACACGGACGGGTCGATCATCTTGGTGTGCTCGACCACCGCGAGGAACGGGAAGTCCGGCTCGTTGATGTTGAGCCAGTAGTACGGGATCACGCTGCGGTCCAGTTCGAGGACGAAGCAGGTCGCGCCCAGGTACTGGTTCCTCCACACCGAGTCCTCGGCGGGCAGCCCGGCCGCCTTGGCGAAGGCGGGCTGCGGGGTGGTGACGATCAGCCGGTCGAAGCGGTACGTCGAGCCGTCCGCGCAGGTCACGACGGGCGTGTCGCCCTCCTGCCGGATGGTGTCTGCCGCCTTGCCGAACTCGACCTTCCCGCCGCGCTCCTCGATCCCGTCCCGCAGGGCGGCGTAGACCCGCTCGAAACCGCCGTCCACATAGCCGAGTTCGAAGGTCCGGCAGTGGATACGGGCCCACAGCCACGCCATCGACACCTGCTCGGCGCGGTCGCCGAACTTGCCCGTCAGCAGCGGCTCCCAGATCGCCTCGGTGGCCTTCTTGCCGGCGTTCTTGCGCAGCCAGGCGAGGGCCGTGAGGTCGCTGTAGCGCTCGCCGTTGCGGACGGCCTTCAGCACCGCCGAGGACCCCGCGAAGCGCACCGCGTCGACCGGCGAGAACTCCGGGAAGCGCAGCATGTCGAACGGGGAGGTGAAGTCGATCAGCTTGCCGCCCCGGTAGATACCGGTCGTCGGCTTGTGGAAGCGCAGCGCGTCCCCGAGGCCCAGCTCCTCGATGAGGGCGATCATCGCCTTGTCGCTGCGGAAGATGTGGTGGTAGTAGCGCTCCAGCGGGACCCCGCCCACCTCCAGCGAGGCGGCCAGACCGCCGAGTTCGGCGGCGGCCTCCAGGATGGTCACCTGGTGCCCGGCCCGTACGGCGTCCCAGGCGGCCGTGAGGCCGGTGGCGCCGGCGCCGATGATGCCGAGGTTCACGCGAAACTCCACTTTCTGTTGAGCACGAACTGCAGTGCCAGGACCAGGGGCATCGAGCCCGCCTTGACGATGTTGGCGTTGACGCCGAGTCCGTCGGTGAAGGCGAGGAACAGCAGGTTCGTCAGCGCGATACCGGTCAGGCCGACGGCGTAGAAACGCAGGAAGCGGACGACGATCCGGTCACGGCGCTCGAAGGTGAACCGTGCGTTGAGGACGAAGTTGTTGGTGATCGCGAGCGTGGTGCTGATCACGTTGGCGAACTGCTCGTTCATCCCCGCCACGTTGTGCAGCAGCAGGAAGACGACGAGGTCGAGCGCGACCCCGCTGCCGCCGATGAGGGTGTAGCGGACCAGCTGGCGCACGGTCTGGGAGGTTTCGGGAACGTCGATCCTGGCCGTGGTCTCAGTCATCGGCCTTCGAACCGCCGATCACCTCGCGCACCAGGTACAGCGGACGCCCCTGCGTCTCGCTGTAGATGCGCCCCACATACGTGCCGATCACACCGAGGGAGAGCATCTGGACGCCGCCGAGGAACAGCACGACGACCATCAGCATCGTCCAGCCGGAGACCGTGATCTCGGGCCGGAAGAACTTCATCGCCAGCGCGTAGACGATGCCGGCCAGTGACAGCGCCAGGACGAGGAAGCCGAGCCTCGTGATCATCTTCAGCGGCACGGTGGAGAAGCTGGTGACGCCGTCGATGGCGAGCTTGGCCATCTTGCGCAGCGGGTACTTGGTCTCGCCGGCGAAGCGTTCGTCGCGGTCGAAGGACACCTCGGTCTGCCGGTAGCCCATCGAGGCGACGATGCCGCGTACGAAGCGGCTCTTCTCGCGGTACTTGCCCAGCTCGTCGGCGACCCGCCGGTCCAGGAGCCGGAAGTCCCCGGTGTCCAGCGGGATGTCCACCTCGGTGGAGGAGCGCAGCACGCGGTAGTACAGGTGCGCGGTGGTCCGCTTGAAGAAGGTGTCCTGCCGGCTGCGGCGCCGCGCGTGGACGATCTCCGCGCCCTCGCGCCAGGCGTCCACCAGTTCCAGGCTGACCCGGGGCGGGTCCTGGAGGTCGGTGTCCATCACGATCACCGCGTCGCCCCGCGCGACGTCCAGACCGGCGGTGATGGCGATCTGGTGGCCGAAGTTGCGGGCGAAGTCGACGATCCGCACCCGGTCGTCCCGCTCGGCCAGGTCCTTGAGGATGGCGAGCGAGCCGTCGGCGGAGCCGTCGTTGACGTACACCATCTCGAAATCGAGGTCCGCCCGGCCGTCGAACGCGGCGGTGAGTTCCTGGTGGAAGGCGGCGATGCCGTCCTGCTCGTTGTAGACGGGCAGGACGTACGAGATCAGCGGCCGACGCTCCGCGGCCTGCTCGGCGAGTGCGAGCGGCGCGGATGCGGGCGGGCGTATGTCCTGCTGTGTCATCTCGACCCGCCCGCCAACCTGAACGGGACCATGGAGAACGCTATTTGCAGCATTCAGGGAAGCTATGGAGCCATGGTTAACCCCAGACAAACTCGATGCGTCCGGGAGGGAGCGGCCCCATTGCTCTTCATCTTTTCAGGTTTATGCCCCTGCTTTATGGCTCATCAACGCTTGATCGCCTTGCGCAGTGCTTTCGCCCGGCGTACGACCCTGCGGGCCGTGGAGTTCTGCGGCAGGAAGGACAGCCGTTCCGGAATGCCGCCGGGCAGGCCGAGCGCGGTGAGCCGCTTGCGCTTGAAATAGCGCTGGGTGCGGGCGTCGAGATGCGTGCGCAGATAGTTCTCGGCCGCCGGACGCAGCTCGGGCAGCAGCTGCGGCTGCATGACGAAGCCGACGGCGGTGACCAGCCCGTTCAGCGTGTCGGCCGCGACCGAGGTGTCCTTCTCCTCCAGGTCCGGCAGCAGCGCGTCCGCGAGGACGACCGGCACCCGGTTGCTGTTCTGGTACGGCGTCAGCCGGTCCAGGAGCGGCTCGGTGCCGACCCGGGCGACCGGCAGCTCGTAGAACGCGGACGCGGTGAACAGACCGGTGGAGAAGCAGCCGACGACCAGCGCGGGCCGGGCCTTCTCGAACAGCACCTCGGCGAGGACCGGGGTGTCCAGAACGGTCAGTTCGACGCCGAGCTTCTCCGCCTCGGCCTCCAGGACCCGGCTGTAGCGGGCCGGCGCGCTCGGATGCGGCTTGAAGACCACCGAGCGGTGACCGCGGGCCACGGCGCCCCGCATCATCCGTACGTGCAGGTCCTCCTCCTCCTTCGCGGAGAGGATGTCCAGCGCGGACAGGTACTGGCCGAGCAGCAGCGCGGAGTCGTCCGGGAGCGCGGGCAGCGCGGGCACGGCTTCGGCGACCTGGCCGAGCACCTTCAGGAAGGCGCTCGCCGGCACCGTGCGCGCCGGCACCTCGAACTCGGTCAGCAGTATCGGGACGAGCCCGGGCACCAGGTCCAGGTGGAGCAGCCGGCGCACCCGGGTGCCGATCAGCGGGTCGATCTTGTTGCGGGTGGGGCCGTAGCTCATCAGGCCGTCGGCGTAGACCTCGACGGGCGCCCCGGTGAAGATTCCGGCGATGGCCTGGGCGGGGTTGACCTGGATGGACTCCAGGACGATCTCCACCCGGTCGTCGCCCAGGTCCCACAGCAGCCGCAGATAGCGCTCGAACAGCGGCACGTCGTCGGGGCGGGGCGACCAGGCGCTGGGGTGGAAGGGGCTGATCGCGTCGTTCCAGGACAGCACCTCGTCGAAGCGGTCCCGCAGCGGCTCGAAGCCCGGCATCTCGTCGACGGAGGGAGCGGTCTCCGGGTTCGTCGCGTTGTTGCACACCAGCAGCAGCCGTCGCCCGGCCGCCGGGAAGCAGCCGGAGTCGAGGGCGGCGGCGAGGGTGGCGACGCCGTAGAGGGTGGAGGCACAGAAGATCTGCGTGGTCTTGCGACCATTGATCCTTCCGGCGTTCGCGCCGGTGATCGGGGACATCAGGCAGCCGCCTTCGCGCTGGTGATCTGGCGCCGCAGCCGCCGCAGCTTGGCCGAGCGGCGCAGGTCCATGGTGTCGAGGACATCGGTGAGGAGTTCCTGCGGCATCCGCCTTATGGCCGCCGAGCTCATCGCCCGCAGCTGTTTGGCCACGGCCGGTTCCCACTTGTCGGTCTCGTTGAGGTGGTGGGCGATGATCGCGCAGTAGGTGCGTACCGCCTTCGGCAGCAGCCGGTCCGCCTCGCGGTCCTTCGCGGTCTCCTCGATCACCTGGTCGAAGGCGCGGATGAAGTCGAGCTGGCGGGCGTCACCGATCTGGGTCAGGGAGGAGGCGACCCCGCGGCGGTAGAAGACCCCGGTGAGGTTCAGCACCGCGAAGGACTCGGCCTCCCGGTGCAGCTTCCAGATCCACGGGCGGTCCTCGGCGGTGCGCAGCCCGTCGGTGAAGTGCAGCAGCCCTCGGTCGAGGAGCCGGCGGTGGTAGGCACCCGCCCAGGCGTAGGCGTAGTCGACGGAGGTGGTGCGGTGGGTGGGCAGGATCGCCTCGCGGGGGCTGAACACCTCCTCCCGCCGGCCGACCGGATGCCGTACGACGGTGCGGGCGCGCCCGGTGGCCTGGACGTGATCGGTACGGACGAAGTCGCAGCCCAGCGTCTCGATCGCGGTGACCAGTTCGGTCAGATACCCGCGGGCCAGCCAGTCGTCGCCGTCCAGGAAGGTCAGGTACTCGCCCGTGGCCACGTCGAGCCCGGTGTTGCGCGC
The DNA here is from genome assembly GCF_042653945.1 of Streptomyces vulcanius. Classification (NCBI taxonomy): domain Bacteria; kingdom Bacillati; phylum Actinomycetota; class Actinomycetes; order Kitasatosporales; family Streptomycetaceae; genus Streptomyces; species Streptomyces vulcanius. The sequence continues at coordinate 86,874 of NZ_JBHSFK010000005.1, forward strand.
GGTGGCGAGTCCTCCGTTCTCCTCATGGCGGACCAGCCGCACCTGGGCGACCTCCGAAAGCTCCTCGACCGCCCGCTCGAGAATGGCGGGGGTTTCGTCCTTCGACCTGTCGTCCACCAGCACGAACTCGAAGTCCGGCCGGGCGTTCAGGCGAAGGCTTCTGAGCGTGTCCGGGGCGTATTGCTGGACGTTGTAGAACGGCACGATCACGGAGAGCTTTGGCACAGCGAAATCCTAGAAGGGCCGCCGACAGCAGAACTTTCCGGTGGGGAGACGGGGGGTGAACTCAATGTGTCGGATTGGTGCACCCCGTGTGCGTGACAGCTGAATGAGGGTCAGTTCGGCCTTCGGTGGCCTGCTGTTAACTTTTCGTTGAGTCGGGGTTGGGTAAAAGCTGGGTTTTGCTTTCTAGCGTCTGAGTCGTGCCTGCAAGTACTGCCAACCCCCCACGGATCGCCGTCCTCGCGGACTCCGACACCCGCTGGAAGTGGGGTGCGCTGACCGCGAGCCGGATCGCGCCCATCGAAGCCGGATCCGGGGACGGCGCGCAAGTCGCCCCGGTCCTCGACGGATTCCTTCTGCGCGGCCGCGCCACGCCCACCCCCCGCCAGCTCGCCGAGGTGGGCGTGCACGCCGACTCGATGCGCGAGGTCACCGCCGTCGAGTTCCTGCGCGCCATGACGCAGACGTCGTACGACGTCCTCGTCCTCGCGCTGGTCGGCGGGGGCGTCCAGGCGGTCCTGCACGGCCTCAAGCGGGTCTGGGAGGAGAACTCCGACCGGCGCGTCCGGCCCGTCGTCGTCACCGGCTACGTCGGCGTCGTCTACGAGAAGCTCGCCGACGGCCTGCTGCTGCGGCACGGCGCCGACCTCGTCCTCGCCAACTCCCGCCAGGACGCCGAGCGCTTCAGCGCGGTGTACGACGGGGTGGGCGCCGACTCCTCCTCGGTGACCGAGGTCGCCCTGCCGTTCCTCGGCGGCGCCCCCTACGAGGGCGAGCACGACCCGTACACCGTCGTCTTCGCCGCGCAGCCCTCCGTGCCCGAGAGCCGCAAGGACCGTACCTACCTGCTCAACCGGCTGGTCCAGCACGCCCGGCTGCACCCCGAGCGCGAGGTGCTGCTGAAGCTGCGCTCCAGGCCCGGCGAGCACACCACCCACATCGAGGAACTGCCCTACCAGAAGCTGGCCCAGCGGCTCGACCTGCCGGCCAACTTCCGCCTGGTGTACGGCAACATGGGCGAGGTCCTGGACCGCACCGACCTGATGGTCACCATCAGCTCCACCGCCGCCCTGGAGTCCCTGCACCGCCGTATCCCCACCGTCGTCCTCAGCGACCTCGGGGTGCGCGAGGCGCTCGGCAACCACCACTTCGTCGGCTCCGGCTGCCTCGCCTCCTGGGACCAGCTCGACGAAGGCCACCGGCCCACGCCCGACGAGGAGTGGGTGTCCCGGCAGGGTGTGGCGGCCGACGGGTCCTACGCCACCGCCTTCGACCCGGCCCGCGAGCGCATCGCCAAGCTGCTCGACCGGCCCGGCGGACTGCCGCCCCTCACGCCCTACTACACGCCCGCCACCGCGCCCGGCTATCTGCCCGGCATCCTCGCCCGCCACCACCTCGGCCCCGACGGCAGCCCGCTGCCCGGCGCGCCCGCCCACGACAAGGACCCCGGCCCGGTCCGGCAGATCGTCCGCCGGGCGGCCCGCGGCGCCTACCGGCACGGCGTACAGCGGGTGGCGCCCGTCATCCGGCGGATGGGCGAGCTGTGAGCCGGCCGATTCAAGGAGTTCAGCCCATGTCCGACGCATCAGTGAGCACGCCCCGCGTTCTCGCCGTGATCCCCGCGCGCGGCGGCTCCAAGGGAGTGCCCGCCAAGAACCTGGCCCCCATCGGCGGCGTCCCGCTGGTCGCCCGGGCCGTCCGCGAGTGCCTGGCCACCCGGCTCGTCACGGATGTCGTCGTCTCCACCGACGACCAGGCCATCGCCGCCGCGGCACGCGAGGCGGGCGCCGAGGTCGTGCTGCGCCCGGCCGCCATCGCCGGTGACACCGCCACCTCCGAGGCGGCCGTCCTGCATGCCATGGACGCCCACGAGGCCCTGCACGGCACCTCCGTCGACGTCGTCCTGCTCGTGCAGTGCACCAGCCCCTTCCTGGTCCGCGAGGACGTCGACGGCGTCGCCGGAGCGGTCGCCGAACAGGGCGCCGACACCGCCGTCACCGTCGCCCCCTTCCACGGCTTCGTCTGGCGCCACTCGGAGGAGACGGGCGAGGGCGGCCACGGCGTCAACCACGACAAGTCCTTCCGCCCGCGCCGCCAGGACCGCCCCCAGGACTTCCTGGAGACCGGCGCCGCGTACGCGATGGCCGCGGCCGGCTTCCGCGAGCACAAGCACCGCTTCTTCGGCCGTACGGAACTCGTCCGCACCGACCCCGCCCGGGTCCTGGAGATCGACGACCCGCACGACCTCTCGCGCGCCCGCGCGCTGGCCCCGATCTTCGACGCGGACCGCCCGGGCTTCCTCCCCACCTTCGAGGACATCGACGCGGTCGTCCTCGACTTCGACGGCACCCAGACCGACGACCGGGTGCTGATCGACTCCGACGGACGGGAGGTCGTCGCCGTGCACCGCGGGGACGGCCTCGGCATCGCCGCCCTGCGCAGGAGCGGCCTGAAGATGCTGATCCTGTCCACGGAACAGAACCCGGTCGTCGCCGCGCGGGCCCGGAAGCTCAAGCTCCCGGTCCTGCACGGCATCGACCGCAAGGACCTCGCGCTCAAGCAGTGGTGCGAGGAGCAGGGCATCGCGCCGGAGCGCGTGCTCTACGTCGGCAACGACGTCAACGACCTCCCCTGCTTCGCCCTCGTGGGCTGGCCGGTGGCGGTCGCGAGCGCCCACGACGTCGTGCGCGGCGCCGCACGCGCGGTCACCACCATCTCCGGCGGTGACGGCGCGATCCGGGAGATCGCCGGCTGGATCCTCGGCCCCTCTCTCGAAGTCCCCTCCGAAGTACCTGCCAAGTCCAACAAGTAAGGACACCCGCATGAGCACCAACACCCGTCTGCGCACGTTCGGTTCCCGCGAGGTCGGCCCCGGCAGGCCCGTCTACATCTGCGGCGAGATCGGCATCAACCACAACGGCGAGCTCGACAACGCCTTCAAGCTGATCGACGTGGCCGCCGAGGCCGGCTGTGACGCGGTGAAGTTCCAGAAGCGCACCCCGGAGATCTGCACCCCGCGCGACCAGTGGGACATCGAGCGCGACACCCCCTGGGGCCGGATGACGTACATCGACTACCGCCACCGCGTGGAGTTCGGCGAGGACGACTACGCCAAGATCGACGAGTACTGCAAGAAGAAGGGGATCGACTGGTTCGCCTCCCCGTGGGACACCGAGGCCGTCGCCTTCCTGGAGAAGTTCGACGTCCCCGCCCACAAGGTCGCCTCCGCGTCCCTCACCGACGACGAGCTGCTGCGCGCCCTGCGCACCACCGGCCGTGCGGTCATCCTCTCCACGGGCATGTCGAGCCCGCGCCAGATCCGTCACGCCGTCGAGGTCCTGGGCAGCGACAACATCCTCATGTGCCACGCCACCTCGACGTACCCGGCGAAGGCCGAGGAGCTCAACCTCCGCGTGATCAACACGCTGGAGAAGGAGTTCCCGAACGTCCCGATCGGCTACTCCGGCCACGAGACCGGTCTGCAGACCACGCTCGCCGCGGTCGCCCTCGGCGCCACCTTCGTCGAGCGTCACATCACCCTCGACCGCGCGATGTGGGGCTCCGACCAGGCCGCCTCCGTCGAGCCGCAGGGCCTCGTCCGCCTCGTGCGCGACATCCGCACCATCGAGGCCAGCCTCGGTGACGGCGTCAAGAAGGTCTACGACTCCGAGCTCGGCCCCATGAAGAAGCTGCGCCGTGTCTCCGGCGTCGTCGCCGAGGCGGAGATCGCCGCTGCGGCCGGCGAGCCGGTCTCGGTCTGAGTCACCTCTGAGTCACCACCACTACGGGACGGTCTAACGAGGATGAGCCCCCGCGCCGGCAGCCACACCGGCACCACCCCCCGCACTCTCGCGTTCGTCGAGAGCCCGGTGCAGCTCCTGAACGTGCTCGAATGGGCGCACGCCCAGCATGCGCAGGACGAGTCCGGCGCGGAGCTCACCCTCGTCGTCCTGTCCCCGACCGACCCGATGACCCGCGGCCAGCTGCGGCGCATGGCCGAGCTGGCCCGCGAGGAGGGCCACACGGTCCGCTGGGAGGAGGCCCGCGGCGGCACCGCGGCCCCCTTCCGCACCATCGGCGGTCTGACCCGGCTGCTGCGCCGGGCGGACCGGGTGGTGATGGGCGACCCGTTCTCCCGCTACGTCCAGCTGCTGCTGACCATCACCAGGGCCACGGACCTCGTCGTGGTCGACGACGGCACCGCGACCATGGAGTTCGTCGGGCAGCTGGCCCGCGGCGAACGCCTTGTGCGCTGGCACCGCAAGGGCGGCCGGCCCGGCCCCCGCGACCTGGTCTTCGCCCCGGTGTCGTCCGCGGCGAGACGCCGGCTGACCCCGTCCGAGGACACCCGGGTGGAGGTCTTCTCGGCCATGCCGGTGGAGGAGACCCCCGAGGGCGTCACCGTCACCGCCAACACCTTCGTCTGGACCCGTGCCCGCTTCGGTCCGCCGCGCGTCACCAAGGGCGCCGACATGGTCGGCACGTCCCTGGTCGAGACGGGCGTGGTCGACGCGGACCGCTATCTGGAGGCGGTCCGCGCCCTCGCCAAGACCCACGGCGCCGCCCGCTACTTCGCCCACCGCCGCGAGAGCGCGGACAAACTCCACCGGCTGCACGTGGAGACCGGCCTGGAGGTCGTCCGCCCGGACCTCCCGCTGGAACTGATCGCCCGCCGCGGCCCCATCGGCCGCACGGTGCTGAGCTTCCCCTCCACGGTCGTCCACACGCTCCCGCTCGCGCTGTCCGGTACGGACGTCCGAGTGGCGGTCTGCGACATCGACCCGGCCTGGCTCACGGAACACGCCTCGCCCCGGGCCCAGGGCTTCCTGTCCGGAGTGACCGGCACGGCCCGGGACGTACACCGCCTGGCGGCGGTGAGCACGGCCTGAGGGGTCAGTCGTGGGCGGGCCGCCGGGCGAGCAGGAACGCCCGGGGCCGCTTGGCACCCTCGTCGGGTTCGAGCACGACCTGTGCCCGTACGTCGAGACCGGCCTCGCCGAGGAGATCGGCGACGGCGTCCGGGTCCCGCCAGTAGTAGTCCAGCGCGATGCCGTGCCCGAACCGCTCCGCGAGGTGCTCCTGCTCGCCGTCGCCGGTCTGGAAGGCGAGCAGCAGATACCCGCCGGGGACGAGGACGCGCCGGAACTCCCTTACGACGCCGGGCAGTCGGGCGTCCGGCACATGGATGACGGAGTACAGCGCGAGCAGCCCGCCGAGCGAACGGTCCGGCAGGTCGAGGGCGGTCATCGTCCCGACGTGGAACCGCAGCTCCGGGTGCGCCTGCCGGGCCAGAGCCACCATGCGCGGCGACACGTCCACCCCGAACACCGGCACCCCGAGGGCGTCAAGGCGCGCGGTCACATACCCGGGGCCGCTGCCGACGTCGGCGACGGGTTCACTGCCGCCCCGCTCCTTCACCAGCTCCGCGAACCCGGTGATCAGGGCTCTGTCCATCGTGCGGTGCCCGAGCCCGTCGGGGAACTCGGCGGTGTAGGCGTCGGCGATGGTGTCGTACGAGACACGGGTGGCCCGGATGAAGTCGACGTCGAGGTCGGTCATGCCGGCGCACACTACCGGGGCGCGGGGCGGCCCGTACGAACGTCGGCCGAGGAGCCGAGGGCCGAGAGGTGAACGCCGGGCCCTTCGTCCCAGGCCCTTCGTCCTATTCGTCGTTCTCGTCATTCCATCGGCCGAACCCGTCGAAGAAGCTTTCCTCGTGCCCGTCGTCCCCCGACCCCCGCCGTACCGCCCACACCACCCCGGCCAGCGCCCATCCCGCGAGCAGCATCACCACCAGCACGCCCAGCACCAGGACCGTCGTCCCCACGATGCCGAACCGGGCCAGCATGCCGGGGATGTGGTCCTCGCCGCATCCGCAGGTCATCGTCTCCATGCCGGGCAGCGTGCCCGCCCCGGCCCTGTTCCTCCCCCCACGTGGCGGAAACGCCATGCGGCGGTGATGATTCCGGGACCGGATCCGGGGTCCCGGTAGGTGGACGGCTACAGCGAGCCACCAGCGGGACGTGGTATGCGTGAGGGAAAGCAGGGAACGACATCCGTATGGCCGGGAAACCGGCAAAGCTTACCCATCTCCCACACCAGCCATGCGCCGTGCGGCCAACTTTTCTTCCCCTTCCGGGTTGAATTTTTGTTGATCGTGGGTCTGTCGACCGCCTCGGCGTCCTACCCTTCAGAGGGTGAAGCAATTGACGTCCCGAGAGTCCGAGGCCGAATCCGCCGGGGAAGCCACGCTCCCCGGCACGCTGCCGGAAGCCCTGCGTGCCGAGCTCGTCGCCTTCCGCCGCGACATGCACATGCACCCCGAGCTGGGCAACCAGGAGTTCCGTACGACGGCAGCGATCAAGGCCCGTCTGGAGAAGGCAGGCCTGAAGCCGCGCGTCCTCACCATGGGAACCGGCCTCATCTGTGACATCGGGATCGAGGAGGGGGCGGCGGCCGTTCCCGGCGTCCCGGTGCTGGCTCTGCGTGCCGACATCGACGCGCTGCCCATCCCGGACACGAAGACGGAGTGCGCCTACCGCTCGACCGTCCCGGACCGGGCGCACGCCTGCGGCCACGACGTGCACACCACCGTCGTCCTCGGCGCCGGCCTGGTCCTGGCCGAGCTGCACCGGCAGGGCCGCCTCCCGCGTCCCGTGCGGCTGATCTTCCAGCCCGCCGAGGAGGTGCTGCCCGGCGGCGCCGCCGACGCCATCGAGTGCGGCGCGCTGGACGGAGTGGGGCGGATCATCGCCGTGCACTGCGACCCGCGGGTCGACGCCGGGCGGATCGGGCTGCGCGCGGGCGCCATCACGTCGGCCTGCGACCGGCTGGAGATCAGCCTCGACGGCCCCGGCGGCCACACCGCCCGCCCGCACCTCACCACCGACCTCGTCACCGCCGCCGCCCGGGTGGTCACCGACGTCCCCGCCCTGGTCGGACGTCGGGTCGACACCCGTGCCGGTCTCGCCGTCACCTGGGGCCGCATCGAGAGCGGCCACGCGCCCAACGTGATCCCGCAGCACGCCGAGCTCTCCGGCACCGTCCGCTGCCTGGACCTCGAGGCCTGGCGGCAGGCCCCGGACATCGTCGTCGCGGCGATCGACGAGGTCGCCAACCTGCACCGCGCCAAGTCCGAGATCAACTACGTGCGCGGGGTGCCCCCGGTCGTCAACGACGCCGAGGTCACCGGTCTGCTGCGGGACGCCATGGCGGTCCGGCGCGGCGAGGACGCCGTGGAGAACACCGATCAGAGCCTCGGCGGCGAGGACTTCTCCTGGTACCTGGAGCGGGTCCCCGGCGCCATGGCCCGCCTCGGCGTCCGGCCCCCCGGCGAGCGGACCGTCCGCGATCTCCACCAGGGCGACTTCGACGCCGACGAGTACGCGATCACCGTCGGCGTGGAGCTGTTCACGGCCGCCGCGCTGCTCGACGCGGCGACCCGCTGAAACATGCGGCCCCTCCGGGGGCCGCTCCGCCGACCGGCGCAACACTGTTGTAAGCCAATCGTGCGCTGATGGAAATCAACGCTTTGGAAGCAGCAAGAGTACGAGTTCAGACGTCGTTTGCCTCGAATCGATAACGGCTTACCTACGGGTTATTTTCTGACATCTACGCGCGTTACGATGCCGCGAAGCCGACGCCGCAGGGGCGTCCAGGCCGAGCACTGGCATTGGTGCTCACATGAAGCGCCGAGACCGGCGCTCAGGTCAGGTGAAGGAGCCTCCCGTGCGCCGGGTAGCCAAGCTTTCCGCTGCGTGTATCGCCACCGCAGCTCTCGCAATGACTGCCACCGCCTGTGGCAGCACCTCGTCCGAGCAGGACAGCTCGTCCTCCGCTTCCTCCGACAGCGGCAAGGACGGCGGCATCAAGATCGGTCTTGCCTACGACGTCGGCGGGCGTGGTGACCGCTCCTTCAACGACTCCGCCGCCCGCGGTGCCGACAAGGCCGAGAAAGAGTTCAGCGGTTCCATCAAGGAGCTGACCGCCAAGAGCTCCGACACCGAGGCCGACCGCGAGCAGCGCCTGACCGACCTGGCCGACGCCGGCTACAACCCGATCGTCGCCGTGGGCTTCTCCTACGCCACCTCGGTCGACAAGGTCGCCGCCAAGTACCCGAAGGTCAGCTTCGGCCTCATCGACTCGGTCGCGACCGCCAAGAACGTCGACAGCATCACCTTCACCGAGGAGCAGGGCTCCTACCTGGCCGGTGTCGCCGCGGCGCTCAAGACCAAGAAGGACCACGTCGGCTTCGTCGGCGGCGTGGACACCCCGCTGATCAAGAAGTTCGCGGCGGGCTACGTGCAGGGCGTCAAGGACACCAACTCCAAGGTCAAGGTCGACGTCCAGTACCTGACCCACGGCTCCGACCTGTCCGGCTTCGCCAGCCCCGACAAGGGCAAGGAGGCCGCGTCCGGCATGCTCGACAACGGCGCCGACGTGATCTACGCCGCGGCCGGCTCCTCCGGCAACGGCTCGATCGAGGCCGTCTCCGGCGTCAAGGGCGCCTGGGCCATCGGCGTGGACTCGGACCAGTACAACATCCCGGGTCTGGCCAAGTACAAGAACTCGATCCTGACCTCGATGGTCAAGAACGTCGACGTCGGCGTCTACGACTTCGTCAAGTCCGTGCAGGACGGCAAGCCGCTGACCGGCAACCAGATCTACTCGCTCGCCAAGGGTGGTGTCGGCCTGGCCACCAGCGGTGGCTTCATCGACGACATCAAGACCCAGCTGGACGAGGCCAAGACGAAGATCGTCGACGGCACCATCACGGTCAAGACCACCACGTGACCTGACGGTTCCCGCGGGAACCACGGCTCGGCGAGGGGGCGTACGACCACCCCCTCGCCGGGCCATAACAATGTGTCAACTCTACGCGTGTAGCACGGAGTTGCCGCGCTAGCGTCGCCGACGCCTGCCCTCCCCTACGCAGCCCCTTTTCCCCGAGGAGAGTGCGCCATCAACGCGTCCAGCCCTCCCGCTGCCGTCGAACTGCGCGGCATCACCAAGCGATTCCCCGGCGTCGTCGCCAACCGTGACATCGACATCACGGTCCGTACGGGTACCGTCCACGCTCTCTGTGGTGAGAACGGCGCCGGCAAGTCCACCCTGATGAAGATCCTCTACGGCATGCAGCAGCCGGACGAGGGCACCATCACGGTGAACGGTGAGCGGGTCACCTTCCACAACCCCGCCGACGCCATCGCCCGCGGCATCGGCATGGTGCACCAGCACTTCATGCTCGCCGACAACCTCACCGTCCTCGAGAACGTGGTCCTCGGCGCGGAGAAGCTGTACGGCATCGGCGCCAAGGCCCGTACGAAGATCAAGGAGATCTCCGACGCGTACGGGCTGAACATCCGGCCCGACGTCCTCCTGGAGGAGCTCGGCGTCGCCGACCGGCAGCGGGTGGAGATCCTCAAGGTCCTCTACCGAGGCGCCAAGACCCTCATCCTCGACGAGCCCACCGCCGTCCTCGTGCCCCAGGAGGTCGACGCCCTCTTCGACAACCTGCGCGAGCTGAAGGCCGAGGGGCTCACCGTCATCTTCATCTCCCACAAGCTGGGCGAGGTCCTCTCCGTCGCCGACGAGATCACCGTCATCCGGCGCGGCACCACCGTCGGCACGGTCGAGCCCGCGGGCACCACCCCCAAGCAGCTCGCCGAGCTGATGGTCGGCAGCGAACTGCCCACGCCGGAGACCGAGGAGTCCACGGTCACCGACGTGCCGCTGCTCCAGGTGGACAAGCTGCACCTGACCCAGACCGACCTCGACGGCGTCGAGCGGATCATCCTCGACGCGATCTCCCTCACCATCCACAAGGGCGAGGTCCTCGGCATCGCCGGCGTGGAGGGCAACGGCCAGTCCGAGCTGGTCGAGGCGATCATGGGCATACGTCACCCCGACGCCGGCGCCATCACCCTCGACGGCACCGACATCTCGCACGCCCCCACCCGCCGCCGCCGCGAGGCCGGCGTTGGCTACATCCCCGAGGACCGCCACCGCCACGGCCTGCTCCTCGAGGCCCCGCTGTGGGAGAACCGCATCCTCGGCCACGTCACCGAGAGGCCCAACTCCCGCGGCCAGCTGCTCGACATCAAGGCCGCCCGCACCGACACCGAGCGCATCATCGGCGCCTACGACGTCCGTACGCCCGGCATCGACGTGACCGCCGCCTCGCTGTCCGGCGGCAACCAGCAGAAGCTGATCGTGGGCCGCGAGATGAGCCACGCGCCCAAGCTGCTCATCGCCGCCCACCCCACCCGCGGTGTGGACGTCGGCGCGCAGGCCGCGATCTGGGACCACATCCGCGAGGCCCGCCGCGAGGGCCTGGCCGTGCTGCTGATCTCCGCCGACCTGGACGAGCTCATCGGGCTCTCCGACACCCTGCGGGTGATGTACCGCGGCCGCCTGGTCGCCGACGCCGACCCCGCCACGATCACCCCCGAGGAGCTGGGCTCCGCCATGACGGGTGCGGCCACCGGCCACCTGGAGCACACAGAGGCCTCCGGCCCGGAGACCACAGAGGACGACGCCCGATGAAGAAGCTGACCCCACGCATCGACAAGGAGCGGCTGCTCCTCGGCATCGCCGCGCCGCTGCTGGCGATCGTCGCCGCGCTCGTCGTCACCGCCCTGGTCATCCTCGCCACCGGCAAGAACCCGGGCGCGGCCTTCAGCGACATGGTGACCTACGGCAGCGCCAGCGACAGCCAGGTCTACATCCTGAACAAGGCGACGACGTACTACCTGGCGGGCGTCTCGGTGGCCATCGGCTTCCGGATGAACCTGTTCAACATCGGCGTCGACGGCCAGTACCGGATCGCCGCGTTCTTCGCCGCCGTCCTCGGCGGCGCGCTGACCGTGCCCGGCTGGATCGCCATCCCGCTGATCATCCTGTGCGCCATGGCGACCGGTGCCCTGTGGGCGGCCATCGCGGGCGTCCTCAAGGTGACCCGCGGCGTCAGCGAGGTCATCTCGACGATCATGCTGAACTCGATCGCGACCGCGGTCATCGCCTACCTGCTGCAGCCGGGCAAGCTCGCCGAGTTGCAGGCCGGCGGCACCGTCATCTCCACCACACCGCTGCCGAAGTCCTCGTACTTCTTCCAGATCGACACCGGCGCGGCCGGCGTGCTGTGGGGCTTCATCGTCATCGCCGTGCTCGTCGGCGTCGCGTACTGGTTCGTGCTCGGCCGCACCAGGTTCGGCTTCGACCTGCGCACCGTCGGCCAGTCCGAGAGCGCCGCAGCCGCGAGCGGTGTCTCCGTCAAGAAGATGATCGCCACCAGCATGGTCATCTCGGGTGCGGTGGCCGGTCTGATCGGCATGCCGACCCTGCTCAACGACAGCCACCAGTTCAGCAACGACTTCCCGTCGGGCATCGGCTTCACCGGCATCGCCATCGCCCTGCTCGGCCGCAACAACCCGGTCGGGATCGCGCTCGGCGCACTGCTCTGGGGCTTCCTGGAGCGCACCACCAACCACCTCGAGTTCGAGGGGTACGACAAGGAGATCCTCGGCGTCATCCAGGGCGTCATCGTCCTGTGCGTCGTCATCGCCTACGAGCTCGTCCGCCGCTACGGCCTCAAGCGCCAGCAGCAGCGGGTCGGCGCCGAGCTCGCCGCCCAGGCCGCCGCGACCCAGAAGCAGGAGGTGGCGTGATGACTGCCACGATGACCGACACGCCGCCCCCCGCGGCTCCCAAGGCGGACACCGAAGGCACGCGGTCGGGCCGCCCGCTCGGCCAGATCCTCATGATCGTCGCGGGCGCGCTGCTGCTCGTCGCCGCGGTCCGTGTCATCACGGGCTCCGACCAGCTCACCTCCGAGGGCCAGGTCTCCGCCGCCCTCGGCCTGGCCGTGCCCATCGGCCTCGCGGGTCTGGCCGGCCTGTGGTCCGAGCGGTCCGGTGTGGTCAACATCGGCCTCGAGGGCATGATGATCCTCGGCACCTTCGGCGCCGGCTGGATCGGCTGGCAGTCCAACCCCTGGCTCGGCCTGCTGTGCGGTATCGGCTTCGGTGTCCTCGGCGGTCTGGTGCACGCCGTCGCGACCATCACCTTCGGCGTCGACCACATCGTCTCCGGTGTCGCCGTCAACCTGCTCGCGCTCGGCATCACCCAGTACCTCGCCAAGATCTTCTTCTCGGAGGGCGACGCGGCGGACGCGGGCGGCAACCCCAAGCAGTCCCCGCCCGTGGACTCGCTGCCCAACATCGACGTGCCCGGTCTCTCCGACGCCCTCAAGTCCCTCGAGAACCACCACTGGTTCCTGATCTCCGACCTCGCCGGCATCCTCGGCGGCCTGGTCACCGACCTGTCCGTGGTGACGCTCTTCGCCGTCCTGCTCTTCGTCGGCAGCTGGTGGCTGCTGTGGCGCACCCCGTTCGGTCTGCGGCTGCGCTCCTGCGGTGAGAACCCGGTCGCCGCGGAGTCGCTCGGCGTCAACGTCTACAAGTACAAGTACGCGGCCGTGGCCGTCTCCGGCGGTCTGGCCGGCCTCGCCGGCGCCTTCCTCGCGCTGGTCACCTCGCACACCTACCTGGAGAACCAGACCGGCGGGCGCGGCTACATCGGCCTCGCGGCCATGATCTTCGGCAACTGGCGGCCCGGCGGACTGGCGATGGGCGCCGGCCTGTTCGGCTACTCCGACGCGCTGCAACTGCGCAACGGCGGCGAGACCGTGCACGCGCTGCTGCTCGTGCTGGTCGTCCTGCTCGCGCTGCTCGGCGGGTGGAAGCTGTACCGCAAGGCGCACTGGCAGGGCGGCATCAGCCTCTTCGTCGGCGCGCTCGTCCTGCTCTGGTACCTGTTCACCGACGAGGTGCCCAACGACTTCGTGGGCGCCACCCCGTACGTCGTCACGCTGCTCGTGCTGTCGCTGTCCGCGCAGCGCCTGCGGATGCCGAAGGCCGACGGCATGCGGTACCGGAAGGGCCAGGGCAAATGACCCCCGCCGCCGCGCCGGCCGGCCCGGTCGACTGGGAGAAGCTGCGTGCGGTCGCCCGGGACGCCATGTCCCGGGCGTACGCCCCGTACTCCGGCTACCCGGTCGGCGTGGCGGCCCTCGTCGACGACGGCCGGATCGTCTCGGGCTGCAACGTCGAGAACGCCTCCTACGGGCTCGGCCTGTGCGCCGAGTGCGGACTGGTCTCCGAACTCCAGAACACCGGCGGCGGCCGGCTCACGCACTTCACCTGCGTGGACGGCCGCGGCGAGATCCTCGTCCCGTGCGGCCGCTGCCGCCAGCTGCTCTACGAGTTCGGCGGCCCGGCCCTCCTGCTGGAGACGCCGGCGGGCATCCTCCCGTTGTCGGAGATGCTCCCGCAGGCCTTCGGTCCGGACCACCTCACCAAGTAAGTCACGTAGTTCAAGCAGGTCGAGTAGGTAAGGAACCCCATGGCCATGGACGCGATCTCCGTCATCCGCACCAAGCGGGACCGCGGTGAGCTCAGCGACGAGCAGATCGACTGGGTCATCGACGCGTACACCCGCGGAGAGGTGGCCGACTACCAGATGGCCGCCCTCAACATGGCGATCCTGCTCAACGGCATGAACCGCCGCGAGATCGCCCGCTGGACGGCGGCGATGATCGCCTCCGGCGAGCGCATGGACTTCTCGTCACTGTCCCGCCCGACCGCCGACAAGCACTCCACGGGCGGCGTCGGCGACAAGATCACCCTTCCGCTGGCCCCGCTGGTCGCGGCCTGCGGCGCCGCCGTCCCGCAGCTCTCCGGCCGCGGCCTCGGCCACACCGGCGGCACCCTGGACAAGCTGGAGTCGATCCCCGGCTGGCGCGCGCTGCTGTCGAACGAGGAGATGCTCGCCGTACTGGACGGGACGGGCGCGGTGATCTGCGCGGCGGGCGACGGCCTGGCCCCCGCCGACAAGAAGCTGTACGCCCTGCGTGACGTCACGGGCACGGTCGAGGCGATCCCGCTCATCGCCTCCTCGATCATGTCGAAGAAGATCGCCGAGGGCACGGGCTCGCTGGTCCTGGATGTGAAGGTCGGCACCGGCGCCTTCATGAAGACGATCGAGGACGCCCGCGAACTGGCCTCCACGATGGTGGGCCTCGGCTCGGACCACGGAGTGAACACGGTCGCGCTGCTGACGGACATGAGCACCCCGCTCGGTCTCACCGCCGGCAACGCGCTGGAGGTCCGCGAATCGGTGGAGGTCCTGGCGGGCGGCGGCCCGAAGGACGTCGTCGAGCTCACCATCGCCCTGGCCCGCGAGATGCTCGACGCGGCCGGTGTGAAGGACGCCGACCCGGCGAAGGCCCTGGCCGACGGCTCCGCGATGGACGTCTGGCGCCGCATGATCGCGGCTCAGGGCGGCGACCCGGACGCGTCCCTGCCCACGGCTCGTGAACAGCACGTGGTGACGGCCCCGGCCTCCGGCGTCCTGACCCGCCTCGACGCCTACGACATCGGCATCGCCGCCTGGCGCCTGGGTGCGGGCCGCGCCCGCAAGGAGGACCCGGTGCAGGCGGGCGCGGGCGTGGAGATGCACGCCAAGCCGGGGGACACCCTCACGGCCGGGCAGCCCCTGCTGACCCTGCACACGGACACCCCCGAGCGCTTCGCGTACGCGCTCGAAGCAGTGACGGGCTCCTACGACATCGACGCTCCCGGTACGACCTTCACGGCGTCCCCGGTGGTGCTGGAACGTATCGCCTGACCGGGGAAGCCCGGCGCCGATGAGTTGCGCTCTGTGCCGGGGTCTACCGCACGTGGACCCGAAAACACTGCCTGTGCTCACTCTGACCGGCCCCGTCACGCATGACCGGGTGGCGGGGCTCGCCGACGAGGTGCGGGGCTTGCTGGAGGCCAGAGGCGGTGGGGTGGTCGTGTGCGATGTGGGTGGGGTCGGGCCGCCGGGGCTGGCTGTCGTGGAGCTGGTGGCCCGGCTCCAGCTCGCCGCACGGCGGGCCGGGGGACACGTCCGGCTGCGCGCCCCCGACCCCGCCCTACGCGCCCTGCTCCACCTCGTCGGGCTCCCCGTCGAGATGGAGGGGGACGCCGAAGAGGGGGAACCAGCGCTCGGTGTCGAGGTAGAAGTGGAATCCGGTGAGGCGGCCGTCTGAGATCTCCAGGACCTGGATCGCCCAGGGGCTGAAGCCGCCCCGCTCCGGGTCCGGCTTGTACTGCGCGAAGCCCGGCAGGCCGTTGACCTGGACCGGGAGCAGGCGGGAGCCCTCGCAGGCCGCGCCGATCGTCGTCATGAAGCCCGTGATGTCGTCATGGCCGGTGAGCCACAGGTCGAACGGCGGCATCGTCATGATGGCGTCCTCGTGGAGGAGGGCCGTCAGCGCCGTCATGTCGTAGCCCTCGAAGGCCGCCACATAGCGTTCGAGGAGCTTCTGCTGTTCCGCGTCCAAGGGGGCGGAGACCTCCGCGTCGGCGCCCGCCTGCGCCCTCTCGGCCAGCGTCGCCCGTGCCCGCTGCAGCGCGCTGTTGACCGAGGCGACCGAGGTGTCGAGCAGCTCGGCCACCTCGCTCGCCTTCCACGCCAGCACCTCCCGCAGGATCAGCACCGACCGCTGCTTCGGCGGGAGCTGCTGGAGCGCCGCCATGAACGCCAGCCGCACCGACTCCTTGGCGACCGCGGCCTCCGCCGGGTCCTGGACCGCCGGCAGTACGCGTGTGTCGGGCATCGGCTCCAGCCAGGTGTTCTCGGGGCGGGGGGAGAGAGCCGCCTGGGCGAGAGGCGTCGACTCGGAGAGGTCCATCGGCCTCGCCCGCTTGTTGCCCGCCGTCAGCATGTCCAGGCAGACGTTCGTCGCGATCCGGTACAGCCATGAGCGCAGGCTGGAACGGCCCTCGAACTTGTCGTAGCTGCGCCAGGCCCGGACGAGGGTGTCCTGTACCGCGTCCTCGGCCTCGAAGGAGGAGCCGAGCATCCGATAGCAGTAACCGGTCAGCTCGACCCGGTGTTTCTCCAGCCTGACGTCGAGGCCGTCGATCGTCGTCGTGCCTGCCGTACCGTCGCTCATCGTGGTCCACCCACCCCTGTGGCCGTCCTGTCACGCGCCTTTGCGCCCCAGCACTTCGGAAGCTACCGCAGCCCACTGACAATGGCCTGCCGAGTTGGCAAAGGCCCAGGTCAGACCAACTGCTTCACGGACATCAGCAGATGCCGGTGCGCGTCCGGACGGCCGTCCGCGTCGCTCAGCAGCGCCCGCTGGCCCGTCCCCAGCAGCTCCAGCCGCAGCCGTGCCGCCTCGAAGGAGGCCAGCGCGTCCAGCAGGTACGCCGGGTTGAAGGCGACCGTGACCTCCTCGGCGCCGGTCAGCGCGGCGGGCAGCCGCTGGGCCGCCACGTCGTCGCCGTATCCGGCCCGCAGCAGGACGGAGTCGGACGCGAATTCCAGCCGTACCGGACTGTTGGCCTCCGCCACCACCGCGACCCGCCGCACCGCCTCCGCCAGCGCCCCGCACTCCACCTCCGCGACCGCGGCCCCCGCCACGTCGAACAGCGAGCCGTACGCCGGCAGTCGTCCGTCCAGGCGGCGCAGGACCGTCCGCATCCGCCCGCCCTCGAAGCCGACCGGGCCGAGCCGCCCGCCCGCCGACGTCCCGTCCAGGCCGATGCGTACCGTCCCGCACCGCGCCAGCGACCGCGCGACCTCCAGCAGCCGCCGAGCCGGTAGGAGCGCCTCCACCGCGCCCGCGCCTGCCTGCCCGGCGCCGGTGCCTGTGGCCGCCTGACCGGTGCCTGTGGCCGCCTCCATCGCGTCCTCGGTCGCGTCCGGCGCCGGTTTCCACTCCAGCCGCCGTACCGCGTACCGGTAGCGGTCCGACGCCGACAGGGTCATCTCCTCGCCGTCCAGGCGGAGTTGGACGCCCGTCAGCACGGGCAGCGTGTCGTCCCGGCCCGCCGCCACCGCGACCTGGCCGACGGCGGACGCGAACACCGCCGCGTCCACGGTGCCGTACGCCGACGGCGGAACGGGCGGGCTCGGGTACTCCTCGCGGGGCAGGGTCGACAGGCCGAAGCTCGTGCCGCCCGCCTCGACCGTGAACCGGGTACCGTCCAGCGCGCAGCTCACCGGGCCGTCCGGCAGTACCTTGCAGATGTCGAGGAGCCGCCGCCCCGGGACGAGCACCCGCCCGTCGGCCGCGACCTCGGCGTCCGTCTCGACACGCGCGGCCGTCTCGAAGTCGAACCCGGACACGCTCAGCCGGTCCGTGGCCGCCTCCAGGAGCAGCCCGCCCAGTACCGGTACGGGCGTGCGGGCGGGCAGGGCTCGCGCCGCCCCGCCGACCGCCTCGACGAGATCGGACCGGTCGACCCGGAACTCCATGAACAAACCTCCCGCACAGGACCGTCAGTAGCCGTGGAGGCTATCCGCGACCACTGACAACGGCCCTGGGGGAGGACGGATCAGGCCGTGACCAGCGCCTCGCGGCGCGCCGCCCGCGTTCCGAGGAGGGTGATCGTCACGACGCCCAGCACCGCCAGCACCCCGACCCCGACCGTGCCGGCCCAGCCGCCCGCGTGGAAGGCGATCGCGCCGACCGTCGAACCCACGCTGGAGCCGACGTAGTACGCGGACTGGTAGAGCGCGGAGGCCTGGGCGCGGCCCGTGGTCGCCGTCCTGCTGACCGCCGAGGACGCCACCGCGTGCCCCGCGAAGAAGCCCGCCGTGATCAGGACCAGGCCCAGCAGGACCAGGACCAGGGAGCCGGCGAGGGACAGCAGCAGGCCCGCGGCCGTCGTACCGCCCGCCAGGTACAGGGCCCCGCGCCGGCCCAGACGGCCGACCAGGCGGCCCGCCGTCGACGCCGAGACCGTGCCGACCAGGTACACCAGGAACACCGAGCCGACGATGCCCTGCGGGAGCGAGAAGGGCGCCTCCGTCAGCCGGTAGCCGATCACCGTGTACACGCCGCCGAAGACGGTCATGAACAGCGCGCCGATCGCGTAGAGGCGGCGCAGCAGCGGGTTGCCGAGGTGGTCGCGGACCGTGCCGACCAGGACGCGGGGCCGCAGGGAGCCCGGCGTGAAGTGCTTCGGGGCGGGCAGCAGGGCCCGGAAGGCGACCGCGCAGGCCACCGCGAGGGCGCCGATCACACCGACCGCGACCCGCCAGCCCCACTCCTGCGCGACCCAGCCGGTGATGACCCGGCCGCTCATCCCGCCGACGCTGTTGCCCGCCACGAACAGACCGATCGCCGTGACGAGCGCCTTCGGCCGGACCTCCTCCGCGAGGTACGCGGTCGCCGAGGCCGGCAGGCCGGCCAGAGCCGCGCCCTGCACCGCCCGCAGCACCACCAGCGCGCCCAGCGACGGCGCGAAGGGGACCAGCATCCCGACGGACACCGCGACCGCCAGCGACGCCGTCATCACCGTACGGCGGCCGTAGCGCTCGGAGAGGGCGCTCATCGGCAGGACGAACAGGGCCAGTGCGCCGGTGGCCGCCGCGACGGTCCAGCTCGCCTCGCTCGCCGCGACGCCGAAGTCCCCGGAGATCAGTGGCAGCAGCGCCTGCGTGGAGTACAGCAGGGCGAAGGTCGCCACACCGGCCAGGAAGAGCGCGAAGCTCATCCGGCGGTAGCCGGGGCCGCCGGGGGCCATACGGGAGTCGGAGTCGGAGACGGGGACGGAGCGTGCGGCGCCCACGAGCGTGGACGCCCCGGTACTGGCGGGAGACATGCCTCGAAACTACGTACGCCCCCGATCATCCGTCCAATGCATGAACTGGCCATAATCGTTCCCATGGCGCATCAGCAGAGGTCAGGGGTTCAGCTGTCACCGTCCAGTGACACAGAAGACATGGTGCTGTCGCTGGCGCCCCGGCTCGCGTACTTCGCCGGGGTCGCCCGCACCGAGCACGTGACACGGGCCGCCCAGGAGATGAACGTCCCCCAGTCGACCCTCTCCCGGGCGATCGTCCGCCTGGAGCAGGACCTGGGCGTCGACCTGTTCGCCCGCCGCGGCCGTACGGTCTCCCTCACCCCCGCGGGACGCACCTTCCTCGCCTCGGTCGAACGCGCCCTCGCGGAGATCGGGAAGGCCGCCGACGCGGTCCGCGGGGACGCCGACGCGGGCACCGGCAAGGTCGCCTTCGGCTTTCTGCACACCATGGGCGCCGAGACCGTCCCCGGCCTGATCCACGCCTTCCGCGCCGACCACCCCCGGGTCCGCTTCAGCCTCGTCCAGAACTACGGCGAGGCGATGCTCGAAGGCCTGCGCGCCGGGGAGCTCGACTTCTGTCTGACCTCCCCGGTCCCGGACGCCCCCGACCTGGTCGCCCGCCGCCTCGACGAACAGAAGCTCCGCCTGGTCGTGCCCGCCGACCACCGTCTCGCCGCCCGCCGCCGGGTCCGTCTCGCCGAGGCCGCCGACGAGACCTTCGTGACCCTCGAAACCGGCTACGGCCTGCGCCGCATCACCGACGACCTGTGCAAGGAGGCCGGCTTCCGCCCCCGTGTCGCCTTCGAGGGGGAGGAGGCGGAGACCCTGCGGGGACTGGTGGCGGCGGGCCTGGGGGTCGCCCTGCTGCCACCGCCCGCCGTCCCCCGGCCGGGCGTCGTGGAACTGACGGTCACGGCTCCACGCGCGGTACGGGAGATCGGCGTCGCCTGGCTGGACGGCCACCCGGACACCCCACCGGTGGCGGCCTTCAAGAAGTTCCTGCTGTCGAAGCGGGGAAACCTGCTGCCCACCTAGACCCTGGGCGGCTCGGCGGTGCGGGCGGATTCCGCTGCCGTCGCGGCGGCCTCGCGCAGCACGTCGTAGCCGACGAACTCGAACAGGCGGGTGCCGCGGCGCAGGGGCCGAGGAGTGCCGGTGAACCGATGCACACCGACGCCGAAACCCGCGTCCGGCGCCGACAGCCACCGCGGTGCGAAGCCATGCGCCTCGAACCATTCGCAGATCAGCGGCACCCGGTCGGGCGCGGCGCGATGCCGGGTCCAGATGACGGTGCCGCCCGTCCCGCACAGCTGGTCACAGACGGCGATGGTGTGCTCGATGTCGGCGTCGGTGATGTTGCCGAAGACGCCGCAGACGAGGACGAGATCCGCGGGGACCAGGTCCGCGTAGTGGTCGACGAGGGAGGCGTCGCCGGTCACCACCTCGACCTGCGTCAGGCCTGCCCGGCCGGCACTCTCCGCGGCGGCCGCCGTGTTGCGCGGGTCCAGTTCGACCAGCCTCGCTCGCACATCGTCGCGGCGGGGGTGTCCGGCCAGCACCTCCAGGAGATCGCGGCCCTCCCCGGCACAGAGGCTGATCACCTTCAACCCTCCGGCCGGGGCCTCGGACAGGGCGGCGTGCACCTGCGCCTGAACCGTCCGCAGCCGTCGGGCCGGCCACGAGTCGGCCACGTCGTACTGATCGTGCCAGCTGCTCCAGTCCATGGGCGGACGCTACGGCCATCCATCGAGGGACCGCACCTGAGTATGCGTACTCAGGTGCGGTCGGTGGGACGCGCGGCAGGGTGAGGGCATGTCGTACGCGCTTACCGGGCGGATTCCGGTCGGGTCGGACCTCGCCTACGGGCTCGCGTTGTTCGTGGTCGAGGCCGGGGTGTTCCTCAGGGGGCTCTGGGGCAGGGCGGACCGGGATCCGGACGCGACGCGGCGGGAGCTCGACGCGGCGCTGCGCGCGGACCTCGGCTGGACCGAGGTCTCCCTCTGCGCCGTGGTCGTGCTCGCGGTGCTCGCGGTGCTGGCCCGTGCGCGGTGGACCGCGGCACTGCAACTGCTCGCCGCCGGGCTGATCCTCGTGGTGCTCGTCTCCTCGCAGCACGACTACGACCGCGCCCATCCGGATCCGGTGCGGCCGGGCCCCGGGTACTCGCCCTGCCTCAGCGGCAGCGGAGAGTGTCACTGAGCCCGGCGACCCTACCTCCGCAACGACTTGCCGAAGCCCGCAGCCAACGGCATCCGCAGGCCCAGCGGGGGCGGTGCCGCGAAGGCGTCCGTCACCGGGCGGGAGAAGCCGTGCCCGAACAGCGCGCCCGTCACGAAGTCCTCGGCCAGGGCGAGGACTTCGTCGCGGTACTGGTGCAACCCGTGGCCGTCGGCGTGCACTTCGAAGCGGCAGACATCCCGGTTGGCCTTCTTCGCGCGTACGGCGAGGCGGAAGGACAGGCCCGGGTCGCTGCGTTCGTCACGGGTGCCGTGGACCATCATCACGCGGCGGCCCGCCAGCTGCCTCACCGGTTCGGGGGGCGCCGCGACGTCCTCCTCCGGCAGCCAAGGCGCGATCGCCAGAACGGAGTTGACCGCCTCGTGGCCGCCGGCGCGCAGGGCCGCCCGGCCGCCCATGCCGAGGCCCGCGAGGCACACGGGGACGTCGCCGTAGCGCCGGACGACCTCGTCTGCGGCCCAGACGGCGTCGGCGGCGAGATGTGCCTCGCTGCCGTTCCAGCCGCGCCGGCGATAGTGCACCACATGGGCCGTCAGACCCTCCTCGCGACCGGCGCGCACGAGTCTTCGTCCGAGGCCGCGCACAGAGGCCGTCGCCCACATGGGAGAGGGTCTGCGGCCGGAGACCTCCTCGCCGTCGGGGAGCAGCAGCACCACTGCGCTCACCGCCGTCGGTTCGGGGCCCAGTGCCCGCCCCAGCCGGGCCGTCCGTACCGGCGTCGCTTGGTGTGCCATGGCAGAACAGTGTCAGAAGCGCTGGTGTACTCCACTCGTCGGTGCGGTCACCGTTGCGTATCGACGGAGTTGCGCGACCGGTGATCTACGCGCGTAGGAGTTAGAGTGCGGAAATGACGAGCCAGAGCAATCAGGCAGGGATCACCCCGAATCCGGACCAGATCCGACGGGCGCCCAAGGTGCTGCTGCACGACCACCTCGACGGCGGGCTGCGCCCCGGCACCATCGTCGACCTCGCCAGGGACACCGGGTACGCCCAACTCCCGGAGACGGACCCCGACAAGCTCGGCATCTGGTTCCGCGAGGCCGCCGACTCCGGTTCCCTGGAACGGTACTTGGAGACCTTCTCCCACACCGTCGGCGTGATGCAGACCCGCGACGCGCTCGTACGGGTCGCCCGCGAGTGCGCCGAGGACCTCGCCGAGGACGGGGTCGTATACGCCGAGGTGCGCTACGCCCCCGAGCAGCACCTCGACGGCGGACTCACCCTCGAGCAGGTCGTCGAGGCCGTCAACGAGGGCTTCCGGGAAGGCGAGCGGACGGCCCGTGAGAACGGCCGGCGCATCCGCGTCGGCGCCCTGCTCACCGCCATGCGGCACGCGGCCCGCTCCCTGGAGATCGCCGAACTCGCCAACCGCTACCGGGACCTGGGCGTCGTCGGCTTCGACATCGCCGGCGCCGAGGCCGGCTTCCCGCCCACCCGGCACCTCGACGCCTTCGAGTACCTCAAGCGCGAGAACAACCACTTCACCATCCACGCCGGCGAAGCCTTCGGGCTGCCGTCCATCTGGCAGGCGTTGCAGTGGTGCGGTGCCGACCGGCTCGGGCACGGGGTGCGCATCATCGACGACATCGAGGTCGCCGCCGACGGCTCCGTGAAGCTCGGCCGGCTCGCCTCCTACGTCCGCGACAAGCGCATCCCGCTGGAGCTGTGCCCCTCCTCCAACCTCCAGACCGGCGCCGCCGCCTCCTACGCCGAGCACCCGATCGGACTGCTGCGCCGCCTCCACTTCCGGGCCACGGTCAACACCGACAACCGGCTGATGTCCGGCACCGGTATGAGCCGGGAATTCGAGCACCTTGTCGACGCGTTCGGTTATACGCTCGACGATCTGCAATGGTTCTCGGTCAATGCTATGAAGTCAGCATTCATTCCTTTCGATGAACGACTTGCCATGATCAATGACGTCGTCAAGCCCGGTTATGCCGAGCTGAAGTCCGAATGGCTGTTCCAGCAGACCGCCTCCACCAGCGGTTCTGTGGTCGAGGAGGGTTGAGCGAGGCGATTTCCGGGGCGGGTAATGCGGGCGGGTGTTCACCATCCGTCCGTATTTCGATGTTTGCGGCGGGGCCCATTTCGTGTTTACGGTCGTGGACCGATCGGTTCCCGTACCCCATTCGAGGACGCATTCATCATGAAGCAGTCTGCTGCCAAGACCCTCGGCGTCGCCGCCCTCGGTGCCGCCATCGCCGCCGTCGGTGCGGGCGCCGCCAACGCCGCCCCGGCCGTCCCGGACGCCACGCAGGCCCTGGACGGGGTCACCAAGACGCTGCCGGCGGAGAACGTCGCCCAGGCGCTGCCCGGTGCCGCCGAGGCGGTGACGCAGGCGCAGCCGGCCCTCACCACCAGCCTGGCCGCCGTGCAGCCGATCGCCGAGAAGGCGCTCGCCGAGGGCCCGACCAAGCCGGTCGCCGGTCTGCTCGGCGGACTGCCGCTGCAGGGCCTGCCCACGCACGGTCTGCCGATCAACGGGATCCCGCTCGGCTGAGCCTCCCCCGGCCACAACGCCGTCGGGGCGCATCCGGAGTCTCCGGGCGCGCCCCGACGGCGTTCGCGTGAGCGGGACTCACCGAGTCGTGAGCGTGACTCACCAGGCCGTGCGCGCCTTGTCCTGCGACCCCTGTGAATTGTGCGATGTGTGCGATGTGTGCGATCCCTGCGACTCCTCGGAGGGGAACAGGATCCACAGGGCTATGTAGAGCAGGAACTGCGGGCCGGGCAGCAGACACGAGAGGACGAAGATCACGCGCATCGTGGTCGCGGAGGTGCCGAAGCGCCGGGCCAGCGCGGCGCACACTCCGCCGATCATGCGGCCGTGGGTGGGGCGGGCGAGGCGGGACATGTGCGGCTCCTTCGTGAGCGTCGGTTCGAAGGGCGGTCCCTGCGACCGCTCTCCATCTGCCGTCAACACTACGGAGACGAACGGGACGAAGCGTCGCTCTACGGGGCGATCCCGACCCTGGGAATCCTCGGGGTCCGACCCTGAGCGGCGTCCTCCTGGCGGGCCGCCGCCCGCCCGCTGCGCTCGTCCTTGCGGCGCAGCCACCAGCGGGCCGCCGGCACCACCGCGGTGTGCGCGAGGGCCACGCCCAGGGTGTTCAGCAGCAGGGAGTCGACGTCCACGACCTGGCCGGGCACCCCGGTCTGCAACAGCTCGATCGCCAGCGACAGCAGCGAGCCCGCCGCGACCGTGCGGATCAGGGAGGCCAGCGGCGAGACCCGGAGCCGGCCATGGGCGAGCGGCAGCAGGACGCCCAGCGGGGCGAGCAGGCCCAGGCCCGCACCGATCCGGCGGGCCGCCTCGGGCCAGCCCAGCTTCAGATCGGCGCGGATTCCGGCGAACGGATGGAGATTGGCGGGCATCACCCAGGGGACGTTCAGAGGGCGCAGCGTGAACCAGGCCACGAACACGAGATGCGCGACCAGGAACACGATCCCGGCCGCACGGATGCGGTACGCGGCGCTGCCGCCGATGGAGCCTTGACGCTGCACGACCCCCTAGACGCACCCCCCGGCACGATCGGTTCCGACTTCCCACCGAGCGCCCCCTCGAAACCCCCGCCCCACCCCCCGGCCGACACCTGAGGCCCAACGATGACCTGCGACGACGGCCCCCCAACCAACCCAGGTGAGTCCTCCGCCACACCACCCATGACCGGGTGCCCCTGGACACCGCGCCACGCCGTACCGCCACGGCGCAGCGCGCCGCCGGCGCGCGCCGCCCGCCGTACCCGCCCGCCGATGCCAGGGCGCCGCGCGGTCACCGGCCCACGACGGCGCCCGGAGCGGAGAGCAGCCGCCGGGGACCGGGGCTCCGCCGCCCGCAGCCCAGGTCACCCGCCCGGAGCCGAGGTGAGTCGGTGGCAGCTCAGGTCGGCTGCCCGTGGCTTGCGTCGGGCGGTCGGGGTGGGGGAGTCGGCTGGGGGCGGGTCAGTTGACGGGGGGTACTGCTGAGGAAGGGGGTTCTGTGCTGCCGGGGCGGGAGCGGACCTCGTCGGTGCACTCGTAGCGGCGCAGGGGGGTGGTGTCGGGGCCGCCGAGGACTACCGAGCCGTCGCCCTCGGCGGCGGCGGAGTCGGAGAAGGTGCACACCAGCTGGGCGAGGGCGTAGGACGTGAGGGTCCGCGGCGCGGTGCTCAGGCGCAGGGCGTCGTCGGGGTCCCTGGGGCCCGGCCCGCGGACCGTCATCCCGCCGCGCACGTCGGTCGTGTACCCGGCCTCCTTCTCGGCCGGCGACGGCGACGAGGCGAGCTGGTCGAGCAGGCCCTGCGCCACCAGCACGCGCCGCTCGGAGTCCGCCGCGCCGTCGGAGACCCGTACCGCGCGGTCGACGGCGACCAGCGACGAACCGCACAGCAGGAACACCTGCACCGGCACACCCGCGCGCGCCGCCTGTGCCGTCACGTCCGGCTCGCTGAGCGTGCAGCGCGCCCGGGACGGCGCGGCACCGAAGTCGGTCGGCACCTCGGTGGCCCGGATCCCGCAGCCGGTGAGCAGTCCGGCGAGGAGAGGGAGGGCGAGCAGCCGGCGTACGTTCATCGGGCGTCCCCCTTGTCCGACACGGACTGCGCGGCCTTCTCGCCCTGTTCCACCAGCTCGGAGGCGTCCCGGGGCAGCCGCAGCGTGAACGCCGCGCCGCCCTCGGGGGAGTTGGCGGCGGTGATCTCGCCGCCGTGGATGTGGGCGTTCTCCAGCGCGATGGACAGGCCGAGCCCGCTGCCCTCGGAGCGCGGCCGGGAGGCGCTCGCCTTGTAGAACCGGTCGAACACGTGCGGCAGCACCTCCTCGGGGATGCCGGGCCCGTGGTCGCGTACGGCGATGACGACCTCCTCGGCCGACTCGCGCACCGACACCCGCACCGGCGAGCCGCCGTGCTTGAGCGCGTTGCCGATGAGGTTGGCGAGGATCACGTCCAGGCGGCGCGGGTCGAGCTGGGCGTGGATGCCGCGCTCGGCGTCCAGGTCCACGGCGTCCAGCCACGCGCGGGTGTCGATGCAGGCGGTGATCTGGTCGGCGACGTCGACGTCGTCGAGGACCAGCCGCGCCGTACCGGCGTCGAAGCGGGTGACCTCCATGAGGTTCTCGACGAGGTCGCCCAGCCGCCGGGTCTCGCTGACCACCAGCCGTACGGCGGGCTCGATCATCGGGGCGATGCTGCCCGACTCCGCGTCCAGCTCCTCCTCCAGCACCTCCGCGACGGTGGTGATGGCGGTCAGCGGCGTGCGCAGCTCGTGCGACATGTCGGCGACGAACCGCCGCGACGCGTCGTCCCGCGCCGCCATGTCGGCGACCCGCTTCTCCAGCGCCTCGGCGGCCCGGTTGAACGTCCGTGACAGATCGGCGAGTTCGTCGGTCCCCGACACCCGCAGCCGGGTGTCGAGCCGTCCCTCGCCGAGCCGCCGCGCGGCGACACCGAGCCGCTGCACCGGCTTCAGTACGGTCGTGGCGGCGGCCTGCGCGAGCAGCGCGGCGCCGATCAGCGCGAGCCCGGTGGCGATCCCCAGCGACCAGCCGAGGGAGTTGAGATCCTTCGCCTCCGGCTCCAGCGACTTGCGCATGTACCCGGTGGGCCCGCCGCCGATCACCTTCGTCCCGGCCACCAGATACGGCGTCCCGTGGTCGACGACGCGCTGCCAGTACACGTGGTACGGCGATTTGTTGCCGCCGCTGACGTCCTGCTTCTTGTTCACCGCCGTACGCAGCGACTTGGGCACGTCGTCCAGCGAGAAGCCGTTCAGGCCGTCGGAGTTGCCGTACAGGGTCCTGCCGTTCGCGTCCTCGCCCACCAGCAGCACACTGAAGCGCTGGCTGCTGTTGGCCATCTGTCCGGCGGTGTGCTGCAACTCGTCCTGCGAGGGGTGCCCGGGCAGCGAGCCCGCCCGGTTCTGCATCTCCTGCTCGAAGTCCCGCAGCACGGCGCCCTGGGTCCGGGTGAGCACGGCCTCCCGGTTGAGCCAGTACGCGATGCCGGACGCGGACACGGCGGCGGTCAGCGCCACCGCCCCGAAGACGACGACGAGCCGCAGCCGCAGGCTGGTGAACCGCAGCCGGGAGAGTCTCCCCTTGCGTACCGCCGCCCAGCCGCGGGACCCCCCTTGCCGCTGTGTCACTGAGGGACGTCCAGGCGGTAGCCGACGCCGCGGACGGTACGGATCAGCGTCGGGGAGGACGGGACGTCCTCGACCTTGGCGCGCAGCCGCTGGACACAGGCGTCCACAAGACGGGAGTCACCGAGGTAGTCGTGCTCCCACACCAGGCGCAGCAGCTGCTGCCGGGACAGAGCCTGCCCGGGGCGTCGGCTGAGCTCGAGGAGCAGCCGCAGCTCGGTCGGCGTGAGCTGCAGATCCTCGCCGTTCTTCGTCACCGTCATCGCCGCGCGGTCGATGACCAGGCTGCCGAAGGTCGCCGCGTCGGTCGACTCGCGCTCCCCGCGCCGCAGCACGGCCCGGATCCGGGCGTCCAGCACCCGGCCCTGCACGGGTTTGACGACATAGTCGTCGGCGCCGGACTCCAGCCCGACGACAACATCGATGTCATCACTGCGCGCGGTCAGCAGAATGATCGGCAGCTGGTCGGTGCGCCGGATCCGCCGGCACACCTCGAAACCGTCGATGCCGGGCAGCATCACGTCCAGAACGATCAGATCCGGCCGCTGCTCGCGCAACAGCTTCAGACCGTCCTCACCGCTCGCAGCGGTCGCCACACGGTGCCCCTGGCGCGTCAGTGAGAGCTCCAGGGCCGTACGGATGGCGTCGTCGTCCTCGATCAGCAACAGGGAAGGCACGGGCTCATTCTGGCCCATGAGTGCCCTGTCGTTCGACCTGTGGGCGGGGACGATGCCCCGGTGCCGGATGTCGATCTTGCCGAGGCGCCTTCCCGGGTGTCCGGACGAGCCGTTCAACTGCCGTACTGCTGACGGCTGTGAAGGGTCTGTGGTGTCGCCGTGACGGACCCCTGTGACAGGTCTGTGACAGACGGCGGACACCGCCATGAAGTGGCCCCGGCAAGCTTTTGGGCACAGGCAAGGAAGCACCGCCTGAGCAAGCCGAACACCGGAAGTCCACGACGGGGGGCGCGAGATGAACAAGCTGCACGGTATGAGCACCAGCGCAGTGATCACGCGCCTGCACGACGTGAACCGGGGTTCCGAGAAGTCCGGTGCCGTGAGCGGGCGGGGGTGCGCACGCGGCACCGGGCGACAGCACACCGGGTACATGACGGTGGTCGACACGGGGGAACAGGCGGCTCACGGGGGAGCCGCGTACGGGGAGGACACGGGGGAGCGTCGCTCGCTGAGCGAGGCGGAGTTCACCGCCTACGTCCAGGAGCGCCGCGCCTCCCTGTACGCCACCGCCTACCACCTGACCGGTGACCGCTTCGAGGCCGAGGACCTGCTCCAGAGCGCGCTGTTCTCGACCTACCGGGCCTGGGACCGGATCAGCGACAAGGCCGCGGTCGGCGGATACCTCCGCCGGACGATGACCAACCTGCACATCAGCGCGTGGCGCCGCCGCAAGCTGAACGAGTACCCGACCGAGGAACTGCCGGAGACGCCCGGCGACACGGACGCGATGCGGGGCACCGAGCTGCGCGCGGTCCTGTGGCAGGCGCTGGCCCGGCTGCCCGAACTCCAGCGGACGATGCTGGTCCTGCGCTACTACGAGGGCCGCACCGACCCGGAGATCGCGGAGATCCTCGGCATCAGTGTCGGCACGGTGAAGTCCAGCATCTGGCGGTCGCTCCGCCGGCTGCGCGAGGACGAGGTCCTCAGCTTCGGCCGTGACGAGGAGAGCGCCTTCGGGGAGCTTGTCGCCTGAAGGTGACGTCACCCGAGGGTGACGGGGGAAACACGGGGGAAGCACGGGGGAATCGGGGGAAGCACGGGGGAGTGGCACCGGGGGGCCCAACGGGGGACGTTCGGGGAGCGGTGCCGCAGTGGGGGAAGCACGGGGGAAAAGAGGGGGCACGGGGGAAGCGGGGCTGGAGGGCCGGGGGGTCCATCCAGCCCCGCTTTTGTGCGCGCGCCTCGTCAACCCCGGCGTCAACCCCGGCGTCTACGCCGTCGTACGCGCCGTCGGTGCGCGGCGACCGGCCGCCGCGGCCGCCAGCCGGCCCATCGCCTCGTCGCGGTCGCAGGCGTACGCGCCCAGTGCGGTCTGGCGCGTCACGATGGAGCGTTCGGCGCGCATCAGGCGCCAGCCGCGGCGCAGCAGGAAGGGCACCGACTTGCGGCCCTCGCGCAGATCGCGCAGGAAGCGGCGGCGGAACGTCTTCACCGGGCCCCGGCTCAGACACAGCGCGTCGGCCAGCACACCGCGCTCACGGCAGCGCTCGACGATCTCCGCGGCGAAGATGCCCTCCGCGATGAACAGCGGGGTCCGCCCGACCTCGACCGGCTCCACGCCGGTGCGGGCGCTGAGCGAGATGTCGTACACGGGCACATTCGTACGACCCGACGCGCACAGTTCCTCGATGGCGGCGACGGCCGCGTCCGCGTCCCACGAGCCGGGGTGGTCCCAGTCGATGTCGGCGCTCCCGGCGACCAGCGGCAGGGTGGGGTCGTCGCCCTCCTTGTAGAAGTCGTCGAGCCGCAGTACCGGCAGGCCGGAGCGGGCGGCGAGAAGGGACTTGCCGGAGCCGGAAGGGCCGCAGAGCAGCACGACTCGCGTGGGTATGGCCGGATGGGAGGTCACGGGACACCAGTGTGAGGCATCCATCGGGCCGTGTACGACCCTGCGGGTCGGCTTTGAAGCGTGCGTCACACCTCAACTACCCTTCGTGTCGACACGATTACCTTGAGCGGCAGAAGGTGGCACCAGTGATGGCCCGACACGCATCCCCTCAGACCTCCACCGGCCGGCGCGCGCTCGCCGCCCTCGCGACCGCCGGAGTGGCGCTGGGCGCGGGCGCCTCGGCCGCCGGCGCGGCGACCGCCGAGCCGGTCGTCGACGTGATGCGCACCCGCCCCACCTCGATCGGCCACGTCGACCCGCAGGCGGGCGTGCAGGGGGCGCTCGGCGTCCTGCCGTATGTCACCGGCGCGCTCTCCCACCTCAAGCCCAACCCTCTCGCGGGCACGGGTGTCGATCCTCTGGACAACGGGATCGGCACCCAGCTCGCCGACTTCAAGCCGCTGACCTCGCAGATGCTGACGGGGCCGGTGGCCCAGGCGCAGTCGATCGGGGCGGTTCCGGTGGTGGGGGAGGTCTTGGGGGGCTGACGTCAGTGGGGAACTGCGGGTCCGTCGTGGCTGAGCGCGCAGTTCCCCGCGCCCCTGCCGGGCGCTTTGGTGCGACTCAGTACGAAGAGCCCGATGCGCCCAGGGCGCCTGTCGGGTGCCAGACCGTCTTGGTTTCCAGGAAGGCCGTCATGCGGTCCGTGCCCGGCGTTGCCGACCAGTCGTCCACAGGCTGTGGACGGAGGACGCGCTTGAGGTTGTCGGCCGCCGCGATTTCGAGTTCCTTCGCGAGGACCTCGTCCGCGCCCGCGAGGTCGATCGCGTTGACGTCCTGGTGCGCGGCCAGGGGCGCCGCGATCTCCGCCGTACGGCCGGAGAGGACGTTGACGACACCGCCGGGGACGTCGGACGTCGCGAGAACCTCGGCCAACGACAGCGCCGGGAGGGGGGACTTCTCACTGGCGATCACGATCGCCGTGTTGCCCGTCGCGATCACCGGGGCGAGGACGCTCACCAGGCCCAGGAACGATGACTCCTGGGGGGCCAGGACGGCCACCACGCCCGTGGGCTCGGGGGAGGAGAGGTTGAAGTAGGGGCCCGCGACCGGGTTGCCGCCGCCGACCACCTGGGCGATCTTGTCGGTCCAGCCCGCGTACCAGACCCAGCGGTCGATCGTCGCGTCCACGACCACCGCCGCCTTGGACTTCGACAGGCCCTCCGCGTCGGCCACCTCACGGGTGAACTGCTCCCGGCGGCCCTCCAGCATCTCCGCGACGCGGTACAACACCTGGCCGCGGTTGTACGCCGTGGCGCCCGACCAGCCGCCGAACGCCTTGCGGGCGGCCACGACCGCGTCACGGGCGTCCTTGCGGGACGACTGCGGCGCGTTCGCCAGCCACTTGCCCTTGGAGTCGGTCACCTCGTACACCCGGCCGCTCTCGGAACGCGGGAACTTCCCGCCGACGTACAGCTTGTAGGTCTTGAAGACAGTCAGGCGATCAACTGTATTTTCTTTCATCGCTCGCCCTCCGGGCTCGACGGGGCGAGGTACGCCTCCAGGCCGTGGCGGCCGCCCTCGCGGCCGAAGCCCGACTCCTTGTAGCCGCCGAAGGGCGAGGTCGGGTCGAATTTGTTGAACGTGTTGGACCACACGACGCCCGCGCGCAGTTTGTTCGCGACCGCGAGGATGCGGGAACCCTTCTCGGTCCAGATGCCCGCCGACAGGCCGTACGGGGTGTTGTTCGCCTTGGCGACCGCCTCGTCCGGGGTGCGGAAGGTGAGGACGGACAGCACCGGGCCGAAGATCTCGTCGCGGGCGACGGTGTGCGCCTGGGTGACGTTCGTGAAGAGCGTCGGGGCGAACCAGTAGCCGGCGGACGGGAGTTCGCAGGCCGGGGACCAGCGTTCGGCGCCCTCCGCCTCGCCCCGCTCGACCAGCGAGGTGATCCGGGTGAGCTGCTCCTCGGAGTTGATCGCGCCGATGTCCGTGTTCTTGTCCAGGGGGTCGCCGAGGCGGAGGGTGGAGAGCCTGCGCTTCAGGGACTCCAGGAGCTCGTCCTGGATCGACTCCTGGACCAGCAGGCGGGAGCCGGCGCAGCAGACCTGCCCCTGGTTGAAGAAGATGCCGTTCACGATGCCCTCGACGGCCTGGTCGATCGGGGCGTCGTCGAAGACGATGTTGGCACCCTTGCCGCCCAGTTCGAGGGTGAGCTTCTTGCGGGTGCCCGCGACCGTCTTCGCGATCTCCTTGCCGACGGCCGTGGAGCCGGTGAAGGCCACCTTGTTCACGTCCGGGTGCGCGACGAGCGCGGAGCCCGTGTCGCCGTAGCCCGGCAGGATGTTG
The DNA here is from genome assembly GCF_042653945.1 of Streptomyces vulcanius. Lineage (NCBI taxonomy): Bacteria > Bacillati > Actinomycetota > Actinomycetes > Kitasatosporales > Streptomycetaceae > Streptomyces > Streptomyces vulcanius. The sequence continues at coordinate 119,014 of NZ_JBHSFK010000005.1, forward strand.
ACGACGCCCTTGGGGAGGCCCGCCTGGCGGCAGACGTCCGCGAAGAAGAGCGCGGAGAGGGGGGTCGTCTCGGCGGGCTTGAGGACGACCGTGTTGCCGGTCGCCAGGGCCGGGGCGATCTTCCAGGCCAGCATCAGAAGGGGGAAGTTCCAGGGGATGACCTGGCCGGCCACGCCCAGCGCCTGCGGGTTCGCGCCGAAGCCCGCGTGGTCGAGCTTGTCCGCCCAGCCCGCGTAGTAGAAGAAGTGCGCGGCGACCAGGGGGAGGTCGGCGTCGCGGGTCTCCTTGATGGGCTTGCCGTTGTCCAGGGTCTCCAGGACGGCGAGCTCGCGGCTGCGCTCCTGGATGATCCGGGCGATGCGGAACAGGTACTTCGCGCGCTCGGCGCCGGGCAGTGCCGACCACTTCTCGAAGGCCCTGCGGGCGGCCTTCACCGCGCGGTCGACGTCCTCCGCGCCGGCCTGGGCGACCTCCGACAGCACCTCCTCCGTGCTGGGGCTGACCGTCTTGAAGACCTTGCCGTCGGCCGCCTCGACGAACTCGCCGTCGATGAAGAGGCCGTAGGAGGGGGCGATGTCGACGACCGAGCGGGACTCGGGCGCCGGCGCGTATTCGAACACCGATGTCTGCTTTTCCATAGTCATGGGGTCTCAGTCCACCGTCACGTAGTCGGGGCCGGAGTAGCGGCCGGTGGCCAGCTTCTGACGCTGCATCAGCAGGTCGTTGAGGAGCGAGGAGGCGCCGAAGCGGAACCAGTGGTTGTCCAGCCAGTCCTCGCCGGCGGTCTCGTTGACCAGGACGAGGAACTTGATCGCGTCCTTGGACGTGCGGATGCCGCCGGCCGGCTTCACGCCCACCTGGACGCCGGTCTGCGCACGGAAGTCGCGCACCGCCTCCAGCATGAGGAGCGTGTTCGCGGGGGTCGCGTTCACGGCGACCTTGCCGGTGGACGTCTTGATGAAGTCCGCCCCGGCCAGCATGCCGAGCCAGCTCGCCCGGCGGATGTTGTCGTACGTCGACAGCTCGCCCGTCTCGAAGATGACCTTCAGGCGGGCCGACGTGCCGACGGACTCGCGCACGGCGACGATCTCGTCGTACACCTTGAGGTAGTGGCCCGCGAGGAACGCGCCGCGGTCGATGACCATGTCGATCTCGTCGGCGCCGGCGGCGACCGCGTCGCGCACGTCCGCCAGCTTCACCGGCAGGGCCGCGCGGCCGGCCGGGAAGGCGGTGGCGACGGAGGCGACCTTCACGCCGGAGCCGGCCACGGCCTGCTTCGCGACGGCCACCATGTCGGGGTAGACGCAGACCGCGGCGGTGGCGGGCGTGGTCCGGTCGGTCGGGTCGGGGCGGACCGCCTTGGCGCCGAGCGCCCGGACCTTGCCCGGGGTGTCCGCGCCTTCCAGCGTCGTCAGGTCGACCATCGAGATGGCGAGGTCGATGGCGTACGCCTTCGCGGTGGTCTTGATGGAACGGGTGCCGAGGGACGCGGCGCGCGCCTCCAGGCCGACCGCGTCGACGCCGGGCAGCCCGTGGAGGAAACGGCGCAGCGTGCTGTCGGACGCGGTGACGTCACCGAGAGCGTGTGCTGTGGGTGCAGTGGTGGGCATGGTCACCAGACGAGCATATCTACGCGCGTAGCGGATGTATACCCCGGAGGACTCGTCGGGGGTCGGGAGACCGTCGGGCAGAATCGGGGCCATGACGACCCCGGAAGAGCAGCCGCCCGAGCCGCAGCCCCCCGTCGGCGGTGCCGAACACACCGACCGGGTCTTCCGGTCGCACGCGGGCATCGGCAGCGGGGCGCTGCTGCTGGGGCTCGTCGGCTGGCTCTGCGTCGACGCGATCCTCGCCGGCGAGGGGCGTACGCCGTGGCTTGCGCTCGCCGCGCTGATCCTGGTGGTGCCGCTGACCGTCGCCTTCACGCTGCGGCCCGCCGTGTACGCCGGCCAGGACCGGCTGCGGGTGCGCAACCCCTTCCGGGTGGTCGCGCTGCCCTGGGGGCAGGTCGCCGCGCTGCGGTCGGGCTACTCCAACGAGGTGCTCACCCGGTCCGGGGCGAAGTACCAGCTGTGGGCGATCCCCGTCTCGCTGCGGCAGCGCAAGTCGGCGGCCCGCCAGGAGGCCCGCGCGACGGCCGCGCGGGCGGCGGAGCGGGAGGGGCGGAGCGATCACGCGGGCCGCGGCGGCCGTGGCGGGCTGACCGCTCGCGGCCTCGGCGGCTTCGGTGGCCTCGGCGGCTCGTCCGGGCCGGTGTCGGAGGGGCCCGTGCGATCCGGGGGCGACCGGGCCATGGACGACCTGCGCGAACTGTGGGAGTCCCGGGAGAAGGCGGAGAGCGCGCAGGGAGAGGTGAGTGTGCGATGGGCCTGGGAGATCCTGGGGCCGGCGCTCGCTGGGGCCGTGGTGCTGGGGATTCTGCTGGCTGTGGGGTGAGGCCGGGTTTTGCGCGGTCGTGATCGGAGGGCTCTGTTCGGTCACAGGCTCGTTCGTCATCATCGGGGCGTGCGCCTGCCATGACGGTTGTTTCGGGCGCCCTGATCGTCGGGGGAACGAATGAGTACGCATGCTGACGAGGTGCTGCGGCTGCCGAGAGGCCTGGTGCCCGGCGGGTGTCCGGACTGGGACCGGGTGGGGGCGGAACGCTGGGTGCGGGAGCTTCCGGCGCGGTGGGTGCCGCTGCGGGCGCGGATGTCCCTCGCGGTGGTGCTGCCGATGGGCGCGGTGAGCGGGGCGGCGACCTTGGGAGAGTTCGGGCAGCTGCCGGGCTGGGCTGCCGCTGTGGTGTTTCTGCAGGTGGTATGGGTGGTGTACCGGCCTGAGGCGGCGCTGGTGTTCGCGCCCGTCGGTGCTGTGGTGGTTGTCGCCCTCGGGGACTGGCCGTGGATCGTGCGGGGGGTGATCGTGGGCGCGCTGGTCGTCGTCGGGACGGCTGCGGCGCTGCGGCTGGCGGCTCGGCGCTCGCAGCGGGCGGTGGCTCTGGAAGCGGCCGGAGGTGTCACAGCCGTGCTGCCGGAGGCGGTGGGCGGGCGGCCGGAACGGGGTGGCTTTCTCTTCGGGTTCGGTGTGGTCACCGTCGTCGCCGGGGGCGTGCTGTACGCCACGGCAGGCCTCTGGCCCGCCGCCGACGACCGGCAGGGTGCGCCGGCGGCCGGCTGGGCGCTGGCCGGGCTCGGGCTCACCCTGGCGCTCTCCGGGGCGCTGGCCCGGCGGCGGGCCGTCGGGCTGCGCGCGGGGCCCGTTCCCGTGCTGCGGGTTCTGGTGCGGGACGGCGAGGCCGGAGACCCCGAGGTGTTCGCGGCCGATGACACCGGCGCGCTGCGGCCCCTGTTCACGGTGGCAACCCGTGAAGCGGGGGATCAGGAGGAGGACGGTGACGAGGAGGAGGAGCTTCCGGAACTGTTCGACGACGAGCGGGTCGGGCCGCTGCGCGAGGCGGTTCTGTACGGGGTGCCCAGTGACGGGGCCGAGGTCGTGCTTCTCGCCGCCGCCGCGAAGGTCGGTGAGGCGCCGGTCGTAGAGGTCGGGACGGGGCCGGTGCGGCCCGTGTCGGCGGGGACCGTGTGGCTCAGAGACCGGCGCGAGCGGGGCAGGGCCGCCCAGGAGGTCGTGTACGAGGCGCGGCGGAGGGGCGTCGCCGAGCGGATCGCCGCGGAGGGGGCGGGGGCGGTGGTGAAGGTACGGCGGTGGCGGGCCGGGTGGGCCGACTGGATCTCCGTCACGGTGGTGGTGCTGTACGGGGTCTGGTTCACGGGCACGTTCGGGTGGTGGCGGTACGTCTGGGGTCTTGGGCTGGTCCTGCTGGCCGCGCGGGTGCTGCCGCGGCTGCTCGCCTGGCGGGTCACCGCCGACCGGGAGGGGCTGTGGTTCAACGGCTTCCGGGGGGTGCGGCAGCTGGCCTGGGACGACGTCCGGGCGGTGCGGTGCCGGGGGGTGGGGCTGCGGATCGTCGGTACGCCGGAGTCCTTCGGCGAGTGGTCGGTGGACGCGTTCCGCTGGCCGTGGCTGGAGCGGAGGCTCGGTGTGCTGCATCCCTACGAGCGGACGGCCGCCGAGATCACCGCGATGTGGCGGGACCCCGAACTGCGGCCGGTGGGTGTGAGTGACGTGCGGCAGCGGGGGAGCGCGCTCTGGCCGTCGGGGGTGGCGATCGCGGTGTTCGGGGTGACGGCGGTGTTCCTGCTGCTCTGACCGGCGCCGGGCCACGGTCGGCCCGGCGCCGGATGGTACGGGTCAGCCCACGACGTCCACGAAGGCGCCCGGGGAGAGTGCCGCCGCCGTGGTCGCCGAGCCGGCGTAGGACCAGCGGTAGTAGCCGTCGCCGTACGCGCGTACGCCGGTGGAGAGGGTGCCGTCGGCCGCGGTCCGGACGGTCTTCAGGGTGCAGAACGTGCTGCTGCCCTTCGGGCGGAACTGGAGTTCGACGGACTGTCCGGCCGCGCCGGGCACGGAGGCGCCGGTCGCCCAGCCGGTGTTCGTCACACCGCCGGCGACGGTGACCGTACGGCCCCACTTCACCCGCTTGGGGGCGCTCACCGAAACGCCGCTGTCGCGCAGCACGCTGAAGTCCGCCGCGCTGTCGAGGAACTCGGCGTCGCCGTCGGCGGCGATGGCGTAGGCGCTGACACTCCAGGTGCCGGCCTGTGCGTCGGTGGCCGGGGCGGTGCCGGGGGTGAGGGTGAAGGTCAGGGTGCAGGTGGTGGTGGCGTCGGTGGTCGCGGCACAGGCACCCGTCGAGGCGACGGTGGCGTCCGGGGTCAGGTAGGAGCCGTGGTAGAGGGTGGCGTTGATCCGGTCGAGGCCGGTCGGGTCGGTCGCGGTGACCTCTACGGTGACGGTTCTCGCGCCCGTGCCGACGACGACGGGCCGGCCGTCGTTGACGACCACGCCCGTGATGTCGGTGTCGCCGAACTGCTCGTCCGCGTGCGCGGCCGGGACGGTGAGGGCGGACAGGGCCACGACGCCGCACACGGCGGCGACGGCGGAGTAAATGCGCATGCGAATTCCCCAGAGTGAATGGGCCCGAAATGACGGGTGCAGCGTACTCGGTGAATTTCGGCGGATATCGGGTGCGAAGATTTCACGGTAGGCCGAAGGGGAAATTCGGATCGAACTTCGGCGGAGCTGGCGCCCACCTGCGCGTGCCGGCCTTCCGGATGATCCAACTCCGGTGGATTTCAAGGCAGTTGGGTATCCGCCGACTCCTGTCGGTTTCTGTCGATCGGTGCGTGAACGAGGGACAACTTTCGAGTGAAAACTGCCGAAGCCATTGATCTCCTGTATCTCCGCTCTCACTAACCTGCGTGTGCCGCGTGACCGGCGAACCAGTGCCGACTCGTGCGGCTTCCTGATCTGGGGAAACAGGAGTGGGGATGGATGGCGGCAAAAATGATGGGGGGCGCGGCCGTGCCTGGGACGCGCTGTCAGATAGACATAGGTGCAGACGGCACATATTCGTGGCGGCTCACCGCCACGAACGGCCGGGTGATCGCCGTCGCGGCGCGGAAGTACCGGGACTACGGCGAGTGCCGCGGTGCGTTCGAGCGGATGTGCGGCGATGTGGGGGAGTTAACCGGAGCCGTGCACCACACCTCGGAGGGCAGCGGCTGGGTCTGGCGGCTGCGTGATCCGGGTGGAGGCGCGGTGGCCGTGTCCTCGCGCGCGTATGAACGGCACTCGACCTGCCAGGCCGCGTACGACCGGTTCCGGGCGCTGCTGGCCGATCTCGGCTCGGGTGGGGTGATCCCCTGGGGCGACGGCGGCTGAGCCGGACCGGGCCGAAGAAGTCGGCGATGTCAACGTTGTCAACCATGCGATGAGTTGAGAGGGGCAAGGGGTCGGCGTCCCGGAGGGGTCCGGTCCCTTGCCCCTTATTTTCGCCGCGTTCACGTCAATATCGAAAGTTGCCCCGCGGGGTGGCGTAGTTCACTTTCAGGTCTGCGCGTGTCCACCGCGCCTCACGAACGTCGTCCCATGTGACGACGCGAATGTTTGAGCGAGCCGCGGTCCCGGCGGGCGACCCTCCCAGACGCCTGTATCCGGACCAAGGAGTGCCGGACCGGGTGTTCCGGGGCGTGCTGCGGGGCGGCGGCGGCCTGGTGCTCGCGATCATGCTGCTCGTCGGCGGCTTCCTGACGTACCGGGCCTGGCAGGCGCTGTCGGTCGCCAAGTGGGGCTTCGTCACGACCGAGGAATGGGAGCCCGAGGCCGGGAACTTCGGCATCGCCGCGGTGCTCATCGGCACCATCCTGATCGCCATGGTCGCCATCGTGTTCGCGGTACCGATGGCGATCGGCACGGCGCTGTACATCTCCGAGTACGCGCCGGCCCGGATCCGCCAGACCCTGATCAGCATCGTCGACCTGATGGCCGCCGTGCCGTCCGTGGTCTACGGCCTGTGGGGCCTGTTCTTCTTCCAGGGGCACGTGGTCACCCTCTCGCGCTGGCTCTCCACCTACCTCGGCTGGATCCCCCTGTTCAAGGTCGACGGCACCGACCCGAACGACCCGCTCGCCACCGCGACGGTCTTCACCTCCTCCACCTTCATCGCCGGCATGGTCGTCTCCCTGATGGTGGCGCCGATCATCTGCTCGGTGGTGCGGGAGGTCTTCTCGCAGGCGCCGGTCGGCGAGCGGGAGGGCGCCTTCGCGCTCGGTGCCAACCGCTGGGGCATGATCCGCAGCGTGGTCCTGCCCTTCGGCAAGGGCGGCATGATCGGCGGCACCATGCTGGGCCTGGGCCGGGCGCTCGGCGAGACCATCGCCGTCTACCTGATCATCTCGCCGGTGTTCGTGATCCAGCCGCACATCCTGCAGAACGGCACCAGCTCGGTCGCCTCGCTGATCGCCCTGCGCTACGCCGAGGCGTCCAGCTTCAGCATGTCGGCGCTGATGGCCGCCGGCCTCGCGCTGTTCCTGATGACCCTCGTCGTCAACTTCGCCGCTTCGTCGATCGTCGCCCGCAGCCGCTCCGGCGCGACGAGCGACTCCTAGGAGAACGAGCCCGATGACCGTCACCGCTCCACAGAGCCCGCCCGGCGACCACGCGCCCGGCCCCGAGGACGCGCGGCCCGCCCCGCCCACCGTGCTGCCGGCCCGGTTCTCCGCACAGTCGACGCGCGGAGAACCGCGCCGCAACCTGTCCACGCTGCGCGGCTCCGACGTGTACGCGATGCTGGGCGCCCTCGCCGCGTCCCTCGCCGTCACCTGGGTCATGTTCGACCGGCTGCTGCCGTTCAACGGCGCGCTGGGCTTCGTCGTCATCGCCTACGCGCTCTTCCTCGGCCTCTACGCGCTGCTGGTCTCCTTCGACGAGGACGGCCCGGCCGTCCGCGACCGGCTGGCCGCCGTCGTCGTCCAGAGCCTCGGCCTGCTGATGCTCGCCGTGCTGGGCTTCGTGGTCGTCTACACCATCTGGCAGGGCCGCACGGCGCTGCCGCACCTGAACTTCTACACAGAGTCGATGGCCAACGCCGGACCGCTCGAACCCCTGAGCGTCGGCGGCATCGCGCACGCGATCGTCGGCACGCTGTGGCAGATCTCCATCGCCCTGCTGATCTGCATCCCGGTCGGGCTGGTGTCCGCGGTCTTCCTCAACGAGGTGCCCGGCGCCTTCAGCCGGTTCGTACGCACCATCGTCGAGGCGATGACCGCGCTGCCGTCCGTCGTGGCCGGTCTGTTCATCTACGCGACCATCATCCTGGGGCTCGGCGTCGACCAGTCCGGTATCGCCGCCGGCCTCGCGATCTCCGTGATGATGCTGCCGATCATCATCCGCGCCGCGGACGTGGTGCTCCGGCTGGTCCCCGGCACGCTGCGGGAGGCGTCCTACGCGCTCGGCACCTCGCGGTGGCGCACGGTGTGGCATGTGGTGCTGCCCACCTCCCGGTCGGGGCTCACCACCGCGATCATCCTCGGCACCGCGCGCGGGGTGGGCGAGACCTCGCCGGTGCTGCTGACCGCCGGTTACACCCAGGAAATGGAAACGAACCCGTTCGGCGACTCGATGGTGTCGCTGCCGCTGACGGCGTTCAAGCTCGTCGAGTCCCCCGAACCCGCCTACATCGCCCGCGGGTTCGGCACCGCGGCGGTCCTGCTGGTGCTGGTGCTCGTCCTGTTCGTCGTCGCCCGCGTGCTGGGCGGGCGCGGACCGGGCAGGCTGACCCGCCGTCAGGAACACCGCCGGGTCAAGGCGTCCCGCCGTGACATTCAGCGGTACAGCACGCGCGTGGCGACCGCCACGCCGACGACCGGCACCGCATCGACCGGCGCCGCATCGACCAGTTCCGCATCGACCAGTTCGTCCACGAGGAGCACCCCGTGATACCCGCACCCGTCCGTCGTCCGCGCGCCCCGCGTGTGGCCCAGGCGCTGGCGCTGGTCGTCGCCCTGGTCTGCGCGCTGCTGGCGCTCAACCCGCCGGGTGCCGCGGCCGCCGGGTATGTGAAGATCAGCGGCTCCGGCTCGACGTGGAGCGCCAACGCCATCGAGCAGTGGCGCCGCAACGCCCGCCAGGGGGGCATCAGCGTCGACTACGCGTCGGTGGGCTCGTCGGTCGGCCGTACCCAGTTCGCGAACGGCACCTCCGACTTCGGCGTCTCCGAAATCCCGTACGGACTCACCGAGTTCGGGGCGACGGACACCCCGCCGAGCCGCAAGTACGCGTATATGCCGATCGTGGCCGGTGGTACGTCGTTCATGTACAACCTCAAGATCGGTGGTCAGCGGGTCACCAACCTCCGGCTGTCCGGGGAGGTCCTCGCCAAGATCTTCACCGGCAAGCTGACGATGTGGAACGCGCCGGAGATCCGGGCGGACAACCCCAAGCTGAATCTCCCGGCCCGCCGGATCGTCCCGGTCATCCGCTCCGACGGCTCCGGTACGACCGCCCAGTTCACGCTGTGGTTGTCCAAGCAGCACGGCTCCCTGTGGAACGACTACTGCAAGCGGGCGGGCAAGCCCACGCCCTGCGGGCTGACCTCGTACTTCCCGAACATCCCGGGCTCCGGCTTCGTCGCCCAGTCCGGTTCGCTCGGCGTCGCGGGCTACACCAAGCAGCCGCAGGCCGAGGGCGCCATCACCTACGTCGAGTACTCGTACGCCACGAACGCCAACTTCCCCGTCGCCAAGCTCCTCAACAAGTCCGGCTACTACGTCGAGCCGACCGCCTCCAGTGTGGCCGTGGCGCTCACCAAGGCCCGGATCAACAACGACCCGCGCTCGGCGAACTACCTGACCCAGGACCTGGGCGGCGTCTACACGTACTCCGACCGGCGCACCTACCCCCTCTCCAGCTACAGCTACATGATCATCCCGACCAGGGTGGAGATGGACTTCACCAAGGCCAAGGGCGCCGCGCTCAGCGCCTTCGCCAAGTACTTCCTCTGCGAGGGCCAGCAGGAGGCCGACCGGCTCGGCTACTCGCCGCTGCCGAAGAACCTGGTCGAGGCGGCCATGGAGCAGGTGCGCAGGATCCCCGGCGCGGAGACGGGGAACATCAACATCCGCAAGTGCGACAACCCGACCTTCTCCAGCGACGGCACCAACCTCCTCGCCAGGAACGCCCCGTACCCGCAGGCGTGCGACAAGAAGGGCGCCGACCAGTGCGCCACCGGCACCGGCGGTGCCAGGACGCCCACCAACCAGTCGGGCAGCGGCGGCGGTACCTCGGGCGGCTCGTCGTCGACCGGCGGCGGCTCCTCGACCGGTGGTTCCGCCTCGACGGGCGGCACGGGCGGTACGGCCGGGACCACCGGCGGCGCGACCGGCGGCTCCACCACCACCGCAGGCACGACCGGTACGACGGGTGGCGGCGCGATCGACCCCGAGACCGGTGACGTGATCAGCACCGCCGACGCCGGCGGCACCGGCGACACCTCCGTGGTCGCCAGCCCGGTCTCCCTCGCCTCCGGCGACTCGGCCGGTCTGCGTACGGCGCTGATGGCGCTGTCGGCCCTGCTGCTGCTCGGCGTGGTCGTGGGCCCGCCGCTGATCGGCCGTCTGATGTCCAACCGGACGCGCCGGAACGGGGGTTCGGTATGAGCCCCGCAGTGAACGTCGGCACGGGCACGCCCCGGCCGCGGGTCGTCGCGGCCGTCGGCGCCCTGCTGGCCGCCCTCGTCCTGGCCCTGCTGCCGGTGCCGTCCGGCACGGCGGTCGCCGCCGCCGCGGACGATTCCGCGGTGACGGTGACGGGGAAGCAGGGCAAGTACGACGACTTCTCCACGCTCAAGGTGACGGTCCATCAGACCGAGAGCCTGCGCACTCAAGGTGTGCGGATCACCTGGGAAGGGGGCGCTCCGACGACGCCGGACACGGCGTTCTGGACCAACTACCTCCAGATCATGCAGTGCTGGGGCGACGATCCGACGGGGCCCGCGCGAGAACAGTGCGCGTACGGAGGATCCGGCGTTCCGCTGCCCGGCATCGGTGCGGAGAGCCGGTCGCTCACCACGGTGCAGGATCCCGACGAGACGCAGTACACGGGTGCCGGCGCGTTCGTTCCGTTCCGCCCCTCCGACGGATCCTCGCCCACCACGTCTCCCACGGACAAGACCTGGTTCGGCCCGCTGGGCACCAACGAACAGCCGGCCAGCCGTACGTTCGCGGGCGGCAAGGGCGAGACGACCTTCGAAGTGCAGGACGGGTTCGAGTCGTCCGGCCTGGGATGCGGTCTGAACACGGCGCCCGCCGGCAGCACTCCCGTACCCCGGTCGTGCTGGCTGGTCATCGTGCCGCGGGGCACGCACAACGCCGACGGCTCGGATGTCACGGCGGCCGGACAGGACGGGACGATCGACGGCTCGCCCCTGTCCACCACCAACTGGGCACAGCGAATGGTGGTCCCGCTCGACTTCCTGCCGGCCGGCGAGTTCTGCCCGGAGGGGCAGCCGCGGCAGCCCACGATCGGTTCGGAGCTGGCGACGGACGTGATGACCTCCTGGCAGCCGAAGCTGTGCTCGACCACGGGAAACACCTACGGCTTCCTCCAGGGAGGCGAGGAACCGACCAGGGCCCGGGTGCTGAACACGACGAGCGACGCGCCCCTGCTCGGTTTCACCGTCGATCCGGTCGCCCGGCCGGAAGGCGGGGCGAAGATCGTGCACGCGCCCGTGGCGGTGTCCGGGCTGGCCATCGCGTTCTTCATGGAATCGGCGTCCGGCGTGGTGCAGGAAATGAAACTGACGCCACGGATCGTCGCCAAGATGCTGACGCATTCCTACGTCAAGGACGTGACCTTGGGGGATGCCCCGGAGCACTTGGCCGGAAATCCCGAGTTCTTCGGGGAGGATCCGGAATTCAAGGAACTGAACCCGGAATTTCCGACACTGAGCGGGCAGCCGACCAGCCTCATGGTTCCCCTGCTGACCTCCGACACGACACGGATCGTCTGGAACTGGCTGCAGTCGGACCAGGAGGCCCGGGATTTCCTTGACGGGAAAAAGGACCCCTGGGGAATGACGGTGAACCGCTATTTCAAGGATCTGAACCTGGCGGAGGCCACATCGCTGACCGACTTCCCCAAGGTGGATCCGACCACGTCACCGGCCGTTGCCAACAGTGATCCGCCCCTCACCTACACCGTGGAGGGACTGGACCCGTACACGAACGACCTGCACGACGCCGCGGTGCACACCCGCCGGGGCAACACCGGCAACCTTGTCAAATGGGAGGCGGGGAACAACTCCCCACCCAAGCTCGTCAACGATGTTCCCCTGTCGGGCCGGCACGCCGTGATGGGGATCGTCGACGTCGCGTCGGCGCAGCGCTACGGACTGAAGACGGCGTCTCTGCGCAACGCGGACGGTACCTTCGTGAAGCCCTCGACGGACACGCTGACGGCGGCCGTCGGGGAAATGCAGCGGTCGTCCGTGGACGCGACGGTGCTCAAGCCGGATCCGGCCAGGGCCAAGGGGCAGGCGTACCCGCTGACCGCCGTCACCTACGTCGCGGCCTCGGTGGACCAGACGGCCGCGGCCCGTACCGCTTACGCGAAGTTCATGAGGTACGCCGCCGGAGCCGGTCAGACGCCGGGCCTGTCGGCGGGTGAACTACCCCCGGGCTACGCGCCGCTGCCTGCGAGTCTGCGTGCCCGGGCGAAGACCGCCGCGGACACCCTGGAGAGCTACAAGCCCCCGACCGAGTCGTCCGACCCGGACGGCGACGGAGGCGGCACCGGCGGCACGACGGCCGGCGGAACCTCCGGCTCCGGCACCGGCACCGGCGGCACGACGGCCGGCGGAACGGGCGGCGACACCGCCTCCGCCACACCCGGGGCCGGTACGACCGGCGGCTCCGCCGCGCCCTCCTCGGGGCCGCAGGAGAATGTCGCGAAATCGGCCGACGGGGTCACCCCGGGAGATGTTCTGGGAATTGTCCGATGGATTCTCCTCGTCGTTCTTTTCCTGGGTGGAGCGGCTGGACTTTCCGGCCCGATAATGCTGCGACTTGCCCAGCGAAAATCCCCCTAGGGGGTTTCTAGGAAATCTCCTCTTAACCTTGCGCTGGAAACGTAGGCAGCGGTCAAAGCCCTCGCAATCAAAGCCCTCGCAATCAAAGCCTGCGAATCAAAGCCTGCGAAATCAAAACGAGAGGTTCAGAAATGAGCGTCAAGTCCTACGCCAAGGTCGGCGCCGCTTTCGGCGTCGCGGCTCTCGGTCTCGGCATCCTGGCCGCTCCGGCTTCGGCGGACCCGACCTCGGCGACTGACTACCGTCAGCTGGCCGGTGTCGGTTCGGACACCACGCAGGACGTCATGAACGGCCTGGGTGACGTCATCACGAACGCCAACGGCAAGGTCATCGCGTCGTGGGACGCCACCGGCACCACCCCGATCACCACCAAGGTGAACTGTTCGATCGCCCGCCCGAACGGCTCCTCGGCCGGCATCACGGCGCTGAACAACGACATCAACGCCGGCACCGGCTGCATCGACTTCGCCCGCTCCTCGCGCGGCCCGGCCGACACCTCCACCAATGACCTCACCTTCATCCCGTACGCCAAGGACGGTGTCACCTACGCCACCGACCTGGGCAGCACGGTGCCGACGAACCTGACGAAGACGCAGCTCGCCTCCATCTACACGAACTGCACCTACACCGACGCCTCGGGCAACGTGATCACCGTGGCGCCGCTGCTGCCGCAGACCGGCTCGGGCACCCGGACCTTCTGGCTGTCCGCCATCGGCCTCACCGACTCCCAGGTCGGTTCCTGCGTCACCCAGGGCGTCCAGGAGCACAACGGCGAGGCCATCACCGCCGCCAACCAGCTGATGCCGTACTCGATCGCCCAGTGGATCGCCCAGGGCAAGGGCATCACGGGCGTCGACAACCGTCGCGGTGAGTCGCGTCTGCGCAGCATCAACAGCCTGGCCCCCACCACGGGCTCCGGCACGGCGCTCGCGCTCAACCTGAACTTCGACGCCGGCTTCCTGCGCAACGTCTACAACGTCGTCCCGACCGGCAAGCTCTCCAACGCCGTCATCGCCGACACCTTCGTCGGTGCCGCCTCCAAGGTCTGCTCCAACAGCGCCACGATCACCAACTACGGCTTCGGCGCCCTGACCGACTGCGGCGCCACGACCCTCACGGGCGAGCGCTGATCCGTGATCGACCTCTGAATCCTCGCGTAACGGCCGGGCACCGTCAGGTGCCCGGCCCCACGCGCTGTCCGTACACCCGTCAACCGACCCCGGGGGGGCAACGAAATGACTGTGCTCCATACCTTCCGAAGAACGGCCGCCGCCCTGGCCGCCTGCGCCCTGCTCGCCCTGGGTCTTGTGACCCTGACCGTGTCCCAGCCCGCCCGTGCGGCCTCCGTCGGCGAGTTCACCATGACACCCGGCACCGGCAGCCTGAGCGGCGCGCAGGCCATCGCCGGTTCGATAACACTTCCCGGCAAATGCCCCGACTACAGCATCGAGGACATCAACTACAACAGCGCCCTCAACCTGTACGTCGTCAAGGCGGACGGCACCGAGGCGGTGGTGCTGAGGGGAGTCACCAACAGCGCCCCCTACAGCGCGGCGGCCTCGACGCTCTCGCTGGCCGCGGCGGACAACCCGGGGGTCGAGGTGAAGAGTCTCTCGGACATCATCTCGGGCGACGGCACCTACGAGCTGCGGGTGCGCTGTGTGGACAACTTCTCCTTCGCCGTCCCGACGGAGGATCAGGTCCCGAACGACCCGTACTGGTCCCAGAAGATCACCGTGACCGGTGACAACTGGGTGGTCGGTGAGGGCGCGACGGCCACCAGTGTCAGCGTGGACAGCGCCACCCGCGACGTCGAGCCCGCCGCCGAGGTCGCCCTGACCGCGACGGTCTCGCCTGCCGAGGCGACCGGCAAGGTCACCTTCCTGGAGGGCACGACCACGCTGGGCGAGGCCACCGTCGCGGGCGGCAAGGCCGAGTTCAGGACGTCGACGCTGACCCAGGGCCGACACGACATCACGGCCAGGTTCACCCCCGGCAGCACCGCCCAGTGGGGCACTTCGGAGTCCGAGGCGATCACCGTGCTCGTGTATCCCGCGGACTACGAGATCCACGACGCCGCCGACAAGCGGCTGGCTCAGGAACCGGAGCTGGAGCGCGGCCAGAAGGTCAAGCTGATCGTCCGGGGCTGCACGGCCGGTACGGCGTACAAGCTGACGATGACCGGCAACGAGGCCGATTTCCCCGCCGCCACGGCCGACGCCAACGGCGTCGCGACCTGGTCGTCCCTCACCGTCCCCGAGGACGCGGTCGCCGGCCGGTCGTTCTGGACGTTCACCGCGGCCGGCAAGAACTGCAAGGTCAACGGCGGCACGGGCGCGGACTTCACCACCGCGTCCTTCACGCTCGGCGAGCCGTCGGACTCGACGGACGAGCCCACGGACGACCCGACGGACGAGCCCACCGACGACCCGACGGACGAGCCGACGGACGAGCCCACCGACGGCACCTCGGGCGGCGACACCTCCGGTACGACGTCCGGCACCGGTGGCGACTCAGGCTCCGGTTCCGGTTCCGGTTCCGGTTCCGGCGGAACCTCGACGGCCGGCGGCGGCCTCGCCTCCACCGGCAGCGAGATCGCGCTGGTCTCCGGCATCGGCGCGGTCGTCCTGTGCGCGGCCGGCGTCATGTTCTTCCGGTACGGACGCCGGAGCGGACTGCTCACCTTCGGCGAGCCCCGCGTCTGACGGCGCACGCAAGGGAGCACGGGCGGCGGGCCACACCCGCCGCCCGCGCCTGTCGTTTCTCCACCACGCACCGCCTCACCTTCACAGGAGCGCCCCCGTGACCGTGCTGTCCCCGCCTCCACCGGCTCAGGCCCCGCCGGCGCCGGCGCCCGCGCCAGATCCGGCGCCCGCCTCCGGGCGGGCCGCGCTCGAGCGCCCCGGCCTCGCGTTCGCCGGCGCCGCGCTGTGCGTGCTCGCCGCCCTGATGCTGGGCTTCGCGGCCAACCTGACCATCGTGGGCCACCTCCAGCACGCCCGCGACCAGGAGACCGCCTACGACGAGCTGCGCCGCGAACTCGCCCTCGGCACCGCACCGGTGGGGCAGCGGTCGTACGAGGGGAAGATGCTGGAGCCCGGCGCGCCGATCGCGCTGCTGCGGATCCCGGCCATCGGCCTGAAGGAGGTCGTGGCGGAGGGCACCACCTCCGGCGTGCTCATGTCCGGCCCCGGCCACCGCCGCGACACCCCGTTCCCCGGACAGGCCGGCACCAGCTTCGTCATGGGCCGCCAGTGGGGGTACGGCAGCCCGTTCAACGACATCCACCAGCTGCCCGTCGGCGCCGAGATCCGGGTGACGACCGGCCAGGGCACCGCCGTCTACAGGGTCTCCGGCGTTCGGCACAAGGGCGACCCGCTGCCGGCCACGCTCCAGCAGGGTCAGGGCCGGCTCACGCTGATCACCGCCGACGGCGGCCCCTACACGCCCACCGGCACGGTCCGGGTCGACGCGACCCTGACGTCCGCCGTCCA
Organism: Streptomyces vulcanius; assembly: GCF_042653945.1. Taxonomy (NCBI): domain Bacteria; kingdom Bacillati; phylum Actinomycetota; class Actinomycetes; order Kitasatosporales; family Streptomycetaceae; genus Streptomyces; species Streptomyces vulcanius. Next base: position 134,977 of record NZ_JBHSFK010000005.1, read on the forward strand.
GCCCGCCCCGGCCCGTCCGCTGACCCTCGGCTGGATCGACGAGTCCGAGAAACCGCTGGGCGGTGAGGGCGCCGCCTGGCTCCCGGTCTTCCTCTGGTCGCAGGCGCTGCTGCTCGCGGCCCTGCTCACCGTGGCCGCGTACCGCGTGTGGGGCCGCTGGCAGACCTGGATCGTCAGCGTGCCCGTCCTCGCCGCCCTCGGCCTCGCCGTCTCCGGCGCCGCCACCCGACTGCTGCCCAACCTGCTCTGATCGCCTGCTCTGATCGACGAGGAGTCCAACCCATCATGTCCGAGACGACTGACACGACCGCCACGCTCGTCGGCGAGACCCCGGCGGAGACCGTGCGACTGCCGAAGGTGGCGAGCGTGCAGGCGGCCGGGAGCAACCCGGCCACCCTGGAGGCCGACTCCATCTCGGCCTGGTTCGGCGACCACAAGGTCCTGGAGCAGGTGTCGCTCACCATGCCCGCCCGCAAGGTCACCGCGCTCATCGGCCCGTCCGGCTGCGGCAAGTCCACCTTCCTGCGGATCCTCAACCGCATGCACGAACTGGTCGGCTCCGCCTCCCTCGCGGGCCGGGTGCTGCTCGACGGCGACGACATCTACGACCGCGGACGCCGCATCACCCACGCCCGCCGGCAGATCGGCATGGTCTTCCAGAAGCCGAACCCGTTCCCCGCGATGTCGATCTACGACAACGTCACCTCGGGTCTGAAGCTGGGTGGCATCAAGGCCGGCCGGGACGGCAAGGACGCCCTTGTCGAGGAGTGCCTGACCAAGGCGGGCCTGTGGAAGGAGGTCCGCGACCGCCTCCGGCAGCCCGGCGGCGCCCTCTCCGGCGGCCAGCAGCAGCGCCTGTGCATCGCGCGCTCGCTGGCGGTACGCCCCCGTGTCCTCCTGATGGACGAGCCGTGCTCGGCCCTGGACCCCACCTCGACGCGACGCATCGAGGAGACGATCCACGAACTCTCCGAAGAGGTCACGATCGTGATCGTCACCCACAACATGCAGCAGGCCGCCCGGGTCTCCGACCAGTGCGCGTTCTTCCTCGCCGAACAGGGCACCCCCGGCGGGATCGTCGAACACGGCCCGACGACCACGATGTTCGACAGCCCCCAGGACCCGCGCACCTCGGACTACGTGAACGGACGCTTCGGCTAGTCGTCGAGCCATATCGAGCCGGCGCGTGACGCCCCGGAGGTGGGTCAGATGCCGGCGGCGGCCGACAGATCCCGCTTGATCGCGGCGAGGAGATCGTTCGCCCTCACCCGGGCTTCCGGGAGACCGTCGTGGGCGGCCACCGGGACGACGACCTCCAGGTAGCACTTCAGCTTCGGCTCGGTACCGCTGGGGCGGACGACGACCCGGGCGCCGTCCAGGGTGTAGCGCAGCCCGTCGGTCGGCGGGAGCCGGTCGGTGCCCTGAGCGAGGTCCTCCGCGCGGGTGACCGAGAGCCCGGCGAGGGAGGCCGGGGGCTGCCGGCGGAGCTGTTCCATGGCACGGGCGATGACGGACAGGTCCTGCACCCGGACCGACAGCTGGTCGGTGGCGTGCAGCCCGTGCTCCACGGCGAGGTCGTCGAGGAGGTCGAGGAGGGTGCGGCCCTGCTCCTTCAGCTCGGACGCCAGCTCCGTGATCAGCAGCGCGGCGGTGATGCCGTCCTTGTCGCGCACGCCCTCCGGGTCCACGCAGTAGCCGAGGGCCTCCTCGTAGCCGTAGCGCAGGCCCTCGACGCGGGCGATCCACTTGAAGCCGGTGAGGGTCTCCTCGTGCGGCAGTCCCGCCTTCTCGGCGATCCGGCCGAGAAGGGACGACGACACGATCGACTCGGCGAACACGCCCCGGGCGCCCCTGCGGACCAGGTGGGCGGCGAGGAGCGAGCCCACCTCGTCACCGCGCAGCATCCGCCAGTCGCCGCCGTCGGGGACGGCGACGGCGCAGCGGTCGGCGTCCGGGTCGTTGGCGACGATCAGGTCGGGGGCGCTCGCGCGGGCCTGTGCGAAGGCCAGGTCCATCGCGCCCGGCTCCTCCGGGTTGGGGAAGGAGACGGTCGGGAAGTCCGGGTCGGGCTCGGCCTGCTCGGCGACCAGCACGGGCGCGGGGAAGCCGGCCCGCTCGAAGGCGGCGAGCAGGACGTCCTTGCCGACGCCGTGCATCGCCGTGTAGACGGTGCGGGCGGTGCGCGCGGAGCCGGGCGCGAGGACGGCGTCCGTACGGGCGAGATAGGCGTCCAGGACGGAGTCGTCGAGGATCTCCCAGCCGGCGTCCGGGCGCGGGACGTCCGCGAGGCTGCGGACCGCCTCGATCCCGGCGGCGATCTCCGCGTCGGCGGGCGGCACGATCTGCGAGCCGTCGCCCAGGTAGACCTTGTAGCCGTTGTCGCGGGGCGGGTTGTGGCTGGCGGTGACCTCGACTCCGGCGACCGCGCCGAGGTGCCGTATGGCGTACGCCAGGACGGGCGTGGGGAGCGGGCGCGGTAGTACGGCGGCCCGCAGTCCCGCGCCCGTCATCACCGCGGCGGTGTCGCGGGCGAAGTCGGCGGACTTGTGGCGGGCGTCGTAGCCGACGACGACGAGGCCGCCCCGCTGCCCCTTGCCGTCGAGGTACGCGGCGAGTCCGGCGGCGGCGCGGATCACGACCGAGCGGTTCATCCGCATCGGCCCCGCGCCCAGCTCGCCGCGCAGACCCGCCGTACCGAACTGGAGGGTGCCGCCGAAGCGTTCGGCCAGTTCGGTGACGTCCCCGGCCTCGATGAGCCCGGCCAGCTCGGCGCGCGTCTCGGGGTCGGGGTCCTCCGCGAGCCAGGCCCGGGCGCGGGCGAGGAGATCGTCGTGCACGGTGGTCAGCCTCCGGTCGTGTGCTGGTCGACGCCAGTCGGTGTCACTCGGTCAGTTACCCGGTCACGCGCCTACAGCCGCCCGAGCACCTGCGCCAGCAGCGACCCCATCCGCGTCGCGCTGTCCCGCCCCGCCTGAAGAACCTCCTCGTGGTTCAGCGGCTCGCCCGTCATCCCCGCGGCGAGGTTCGTCACCAGGGAGATGCCCAGCACCTCCGCCCCCGCCTCACGCGCCGCGATGGCCTCGAGCACCGTCGACATGCCCACCAGGTCCGCGCCGATCACGCGGGCCATGCGGATCTCGGCGGGCGTCTCGTAGTGCGGGCCGGGGAACTGGGCGTAGACGCCCTCCTCCAGCGTGGGGTCGATCTCCTTGCACAGGGCGCGCAGCCGCGGCGAGTACAGGTCGGTCAGGTCGACGAAGTTCGCGCCGATGATCGGGGACGCCGCCGTGAGGTTGATGTGGTCGCTGATCAGGACCGGCTGACCGGGGCGCATGCCCTCGCGCAGACCGCCGCAGCCGTTGGTGAGGACGATGGTCTTGCAGCCCGCCGCGACCGCCGTACGGACGCCGTGCGCGACCGCGGCGACCCCGCGCCCCTCGTAGAAGTGGGTGCGGCCGAGGAACACCAGGGCGCGCTTCTCGCCGGTCCGGTACGAGCGGATCCTGCCGCCGTGGCCCTCCACCGCCGGCGGCGGGAATCCGGGCAGGTCGGTGACCTGGAGATCGGCGTCGGGCGCGCCCAGTGCGTCCACCGCCGGGGCCCAGCCGGAGCCCATCACGAGGGCGACGTCGTGGGTCTCGGCGCCGGTCAGTTCGCGCAGGCGGGTCGCGGCGGCGTCGGCGGCGGAGTGGGGGTCGCCCTGGATGTCGTCCGGGAGAAGAGATGCGTTCACGCGGATGAGGGTAGCCGGTCCTGGCCTACGCGCGTAGATGACAGAGCCCACGGGAAGGCGATCGTTGCGTTGTCGTTTCCAACCGGTCCGCCCGGGTGCCCGCCCTCAGCAGGGCCTTTTGCGCAGTTCCATCACGTAGTCGTGCGGCGCCCCCGCCGACTCCGCCGCGTCCGCGATCTCGCCCAGGTAGCGGGCGGAGGGGAGGCCGCCCTCGTAGCCGTCGAGGACGTAGACCCACGCGCCCGTCTCGCCGTCCAGGGTCTGGACCCGGACCTTCATACGGCGGTAGATGCCGAGGCCGACGCCCTCCCAGCGGTCCAGGGACTCCTCGTCCATGGGGGTGATGTCGTACAGGGAGACGAAGACCTGGGAGAGGGGGTCCTCGACGACGGTCGCCAGCGCGCCCTCCCAGCCCATGTGCTCGCCGCCGAAGGTCAGCCGCCAGCCGTTGAGCCAACCCGTCGCGCGCAGGGGCGAGTGCGGGGCGCGGCGGGTCATCAGCCTCGCGTCGAGATTGCCGGCGTACGCGGCGTAGAGCGACATGCGACGAGAGTACGGCAGCCCGCACAGGCGTCACTCCGGTCACAGAAGGCCCTCGCACAGCCCCGGACGCGTACCACCGCGGCCGGTGCGGGACAATGGAGCATGTGACTCGGATCGTGATCATCGGTGGCGGACCCGGCGGCTATGAAGCCGCCCTGGTGGGCGCTCAGCTCGGCGCGGAGGTGACCGTCGTCGACTGCGACGGTCTGGGCGGGGCGTCGGTGCTGACCGACTGCGTGCCGTCGAAGACCCTGATCGCTACGGCCGAGGTCATGACGACCTTCGACTCGTCGTACGAGGAACTCGGCATCATCGTCGCCGACGACACCCCACCGCTGGAACAGGCGGCCCGGGTCGTCGGCGTGGACCTCGGCAAGGTCAACCGGCGGGTGAAGCGGCTCGCGCTCGCGCAGTCCCACGACATCACCGCCTCCGTCACGCGTGCCGGCGCGCGCGTGCTGCGCGGCCGCGCCCGCCTGGAGGGCATGCAGGCCCTCGACGGCTCCCGCAAGGTCGTCGTCAGGGCCGCCGACGGCACCGAGGAGACCCTCACCGCCGACGCCGTCCTGCTCGCCACCGGCGGTCACCCGCGCGAGCTGCCGGACGCCCGGCCCGACGGCGAGCGCATCCTGAACTGGACCCAGGTCTACGACCTCGCCGAGCTCCCCGAGGAGCTCATCGTGGTCGGCTCGGGTGTGACGGGCGCGGAGTTCGCCGGCGCCTACCAGGCCCTCGGCTCCAAGGTCACCCTGGTCTCCTCCCGCGACCGGGTGCTGCCCGGCGAGGACCCGGACGCCGCCGCCGTCCTGGAGGAGGTCTTCCGCCGGCGCGGCATGAACGTCATGGCCCGCTCCCGCGCCGAGTCGGCCAAGCGGGTCGGCGACCGCGTCGAGGTCACCCTCTCCGACGGACGGGTCATCACCGGCTCGCACTGCCTGATGGCCGTCGGCGCCATCCCCAACAGCGAGGGGATGGGCCTCGAGGAGGCCGGCGTGAAGGTCAGCGAGTCCGGCCACATCTGGACCGACAAGGTCAGCCGGACCACCGCCCCCGGTGTGTACGCCGCCGGTGACGTGACCGGCGTCTTCGCGCTCGCGTCCGTGGCCGCCATGCAGGGACGTATCGCCATGTACCACTTCCTCGGCGACGCGGTGGCCCCGCTCAACCTCAAGACCGTCTCCTCCAACGTCTTCACCGACCCCGAGATCGCCACCGTCGGCTACTCCCAGGCGGACGTGGACGCGGGCCGGATCGACGCCCGGGTCGTCAAGCTCCCGCTCCTGCGCAACCCGCGCGCCAAGATGCAGGGCATCCGCGACGGCTTCGTCAAGCTGTTCTGCCGCCCCGGCACCGGGATCGTCGTCGGCGGTGTGGTCGTCTCGCCGCGCGCCTCGGAACTCATCCACCCCATCTCGATCGCCGTGGACAACAATCTGACGGTCGAACAGATCGCGAACGCCTTCACCGTGTACCCGTCTCTTTCGGGGTCGATCGCCGAGGTGGCACGGCAACTGCACACACGGCGCGAACTCTGAGGAGCGTCCTATACCACTCCCCGACCTCCTGTGCGAACAACTTCTACTATTCGGCGCAAAGAGCTGAAAGCAGACGGTCGCCCGCGTTACTGTCAGTTTCGTGTTCGCTGCAGAACGTCGTCAATTGATCCTCGAAATGGTGCGAGCGAACGGGGCCGTATCGCTCCGTGAACTCGCCCGCGTCGTCCAGACCTCCGAAGTGACCGTACGGCGGGACGTGCGCGCGCTGGAGGCAGAAGGACTCCTCGACCGCCGGCACGGCGGTGCGGTATTGCCGGGCGGTTTCACGCGGGAGTCCGGCTTTCCGCAGAAATCCCATCTCGCGACCGCCGAGAAAACCGCCATCGCGGACCTCGCCGCCAACTTCGTCGAAGAGGGCGAGGCCATCGTGGTCGGGGCGGGTACCACCACCCAGGAGCTGGCCCGCCGGCTCGCCCGGGTGCCCGGGCTGACCGTCGTCACCAACTCCCTCCTGGTGGCCCAGGCCCTGGCCCACGCCAACAGAGTCGAGGTCGTGATGACCGGCGGAACCCTCCGCGGCTCCAACTACGCCCTGGTGGGCAGCGGAGCCGAACAGTCCCTCCAGGGCCTGCGTGTCTCCCGCGCCTTCATCTCCGGGAGCGGGCTGACCGCCGAGCGCGGGCTGTCCACGTCCAACATGCTGTCGGCCTCCGTCGACCGGGCTCTCGTCCAGGCGGCGGCCGAGGTCGTCGTCCTCGCCGACCACACCAAGCTCGGCACCGACACCATGTTCCAGACCGTGCCCACGGACCTCATCACCCGGCTGGTGACCGACGAGCCGCCGGCGCACGACGACCGTGCCGCCACGGAGCTCCAGGCACTCGCGGACCAGGGGGTGCAGATCGCCGTGGCCGGGGCGGCGGGTGGCCAGGGGGGTGACCCGGTCCCGGCGCGCGCCCAGCAGCGCCGGGACGTACCGCTCCCGGCACCGCGTCGGGGCCAGGTCCCGGGCGTCGCGGCCACCCTGCGGGCGAACGGCGCCCTGGGTGAACAGTCGCCCGGATCGGAACGGGCGCGCGTGGCGGATCTGCGGAGGCGGTGACCTCCGGCGGTTGGGCGGGTATGCGGCGCGGGCCGTTGCCGGGGGCTCCGCCCCCGGACCCCCGTCGGCCCTGAACGGGCCTCGTCCTCAAGCGCCGGACGGGCTGTTTTCCCGGCCGGCGCTTGTCAGGTGAGTCAGTCCTTGATCTCGCAGATCGTGGCACCGGACGTGACCGATCCGCCGACCTCCGCCGCGAGGCCCTTGACGGTCCCGGAGCGGTGCGCGTTCAGGGGCTGTTCCATCTTCATCGCCTCGAGTACGACGATCAGGTCGCCCTCCTTGACCTCCTGACCCTCCTCGACCGCGACCTTCACGATCGTGCCCTGCATAGGGGAGGCGAGGGTGTCGCCGGAGGCCACCGGGCCGGACTTCTTCGCGGCGCGGCGCTTGGGCTTGGCCCCGGCGGCGAGGCCGGTGCGGGCCAGGGTCATCCCCAGAGAGGCGGGGAGGGAGACCTCCAGACGCTTGCCGCCGACCTCGACGACGATCGTCTCGCGGTCCGCGTCGTCCTCGGTCTCGGCGTCCGTCGGGACGGCGAAAGGCTTGATCTCGTTGACGAACTCGGTCTCGATCCAGCGGGTGTGGACCGTGAACGGCTCGGCGGAACCGGTGAGTTCGGGAGCGAAGGCGGGGTCCTTGACGACCGCGCGGTGGAAGGGGATGGCCGTGGCCATGCCCTCGACCTGGAACTCCTCCAGCGCGCGGGAGGCCCGCTGAAGGGCCTGCTCGCGGGTGGCACCGGTGACGATCAGCTTGGCCAGGAGCGAGTCCCACGCCGGGCCGATGACCGAGCCCGACTCGACGCCGGCGTCCAGGCGCACGCCCGGACCCGACGGCGGGGCGAACGTCGTCACCGTGCCGGGAGCGGGCAGGAAGCCCCGGCCCGGGTCCTCGCCGTTGATGCGGAACTCGAAGGAATGGCCGCGCAGCTCGGGGTCGCCGTAGCCGAGGGCCTCGCCGTCGGCGATCCGGAACATCTCGCGGACCAGGTCGATGCCGGCGACCTCCTCGGTCACCGGGTGCTCGACCTGGAGGCGGGTGTTGACCTCCAGGAAGGAGATCGTGCCGTCCACGCCGACCAGGAACTCCACCGTGCCGGCGCCGACATAGCCGGCCTCCTTGAGGATGGCCTTGGAGGAGGAGTACAGCTCGGCGACCTGCGCCTCGGAGAGGAACGGCGCCGGGGCCTCCTCGACCAGCTTCTGGTGCCGGCGCTGGAGCGAGCAGTCACGCGTGGAGACGACGACCACGTTGCCGTGGCTGTCGGCCAGGCACTGGGTCTCCACGTGCCGCGGTTTGTCCAGGTAGCGCTCCACGAAGCACTCCCCGCGCCCGAAGGCGGCGACCGCCTCGCGGACGGCGGAGTCGTACAGCTCCGGGACCTCCGCGAGGGTGCGGGCGACCTTGAGGCCCCGCCCGCCACCACCGAACGCGGCCTTGATCGCGATCGGCAGCCCGTGCTCCTCGGCGAAGGCGACGACCTCGTCGGCGCCGGAGACCGGGTCGGGCGTACCGGCGACCAGGGGGGCGCCGGCGCGCTGGGCGATGTGCCGGGCGGCCACCTTGTCGCCGAGGTCGCGGATGGCCTGCGGCGGCGGGCCGATCCAGATCAGACCGGCGTCCAGGACCGCCTGGGCGAACTCGGCGTTCTCCGAGAGGAAGCCGTAGCCCGGATGGACGGCGTCCGCCCCGGCCTCGCGGGCGGCGTTCAGTACCTTGTCGATGTCGAGGTAGCTGGTGGCCGGGGTGTCACCGCCCAGGGCGAACGCCTCGTCCGCGGCCCGGACGTGCAACGCGTCCCGGTCCGGGTCGGCGTAGACGGCCACACTCGCGATACCGGCATCCCGGCACGCCCGCGCCACGCGGACTGCGATTTCGCCACGGTTGGCGATGAGCACCTTGCGCACGATTGAGGCTCCCTCCTTGAAACAAGCCGAGTTTAGGGACTGCCGACACGGCGCATCGACCCGTCCCCAGAGGTGAGCTTGCCCACACGGAGCGTGATGCGTGGCTCACTCGACCGCGAAATCGCTTGTAGTACCGCCGTACGCAGCACTCCTTCGGGCAACCCTAGCCCTCTGATGTGGTCAAGGTCTCTGTGAGAGCGTGCTGCGGCCCACTCCGTTTCTTTGTGGAGTCCCTACGAATGGCCCAATGATTCTTTGCCCCGTGCGGAAACCGGGCGGACCCCTTGTCCCGGGGTTTACCCGTTAGTAGCGTTCGAGACGTCTCGAACGAAGGTGGGTGGGGGCCGGTGATGCGCAGACCGGTGGCGTGGATCGTGGCGGTCGTCCTGTTCGCGGAGGCGTTCGGCGTCGCCCTGCTGAACTGGATCATGGGCATCCTGGTCGACAACCAGAACATGTCCCTGGCCGGCCTGGACCCGGACGTGATGTCGAGGTCCTCGAAGATCGGCGGGATCGTCTTCGGCCTCTACTTCCTCCTGTGCGGGGTGGTCGCCCTGCTGATGGCGGTGCGCAACCGCCCGGCGGCGAGCCTCGGACGGGTCCTGCTGATCAGCGCCGCCGTGGTGCACGCCCTGCTGGGCGCCTTCGCCTGGGGCCTGCTGGGGCTGACCCCGTTCGTGTACCTGATGGTGGTGCTCACCCTGATCGTGCTCCTGCTGATGACGTACGACGCCCAGGGGGCGCCGCCCGCCGCGGAGCAGCCGAAGGCGCCGGAGGACGGGCCCGCGCCGCTCAGTGGTCCGCCGGCGCCCACAACTCCGTGATGCCGACGTCCAGCCGGCCAAGGAGCCGCCGTACGAGGGGCAGGCTGATGCCGATCACGTTGCCGTGATCGCCGTCGATGCCCTCGATGAACGGCGCCGAACGGCCGTCCAGGGTGAACGCGCCCGCGACATGGAGGGGCTCGCCCGAGGCGACGTACGCGGCGACCTCCTCGTCCGTCGGCTCACCGAAGCGGACCACCGTGGAGGCGGTCGCGGAGGCGTAGCGCCCGCTGAGGGTGTCGTAGACGCAGTGGCCGGTCTGGAGCGTCCCCGACCGGCCGCGCATCGCCTTCCAGCGGGCCGTGGCCTCCGCGGCGTCGGCGGGCTTGCCGAGGGCCTCGCCGTCGAGGTCGAGCACCGAGTCGCAGCCGATCACCAGCGCGCCCTTGGCCTCCGGGCGGGCGGCCACGACACTCGCCTTGGCCTCCGCCAGGGCGAGGGCCAGTTCGGCCGGGGTGGGGGCGGTGACGGCGTCCTCGTCGAACCCGCTGACGATCACCTCTGGGGCGAGGCCGGCCTGTCGCAGGAGGTTCAGGCGGGCCGGGGACTGGGAGGCGAGGACGAGTCTGCGCATGCGGTCAGCGTAGTGGCTGGTGGTCATCTCAGGCCCAGCACGATCATCGCCACCACCATGGCGAGGGCGAGGAACAGACCGAGCCGCCTGAAGGCCTCCTGCAGGTCGCGGAGTTCCTTCGGCGGCTCGTTCTTGGGGTCTGACCACAACATGTGTTCAGCGTGCATGTTTTTCTTGGGCGGCGCATGAGTACGGGTACTTAATTGGCGCCCTGTGTTCCAGTTCTGTGCGCGGTTCCCCGCGCCCCTCAGGCCGGCCAGTAGGTGCGGGTCCATGAGGACTCGCCGGGGTGGGGGAGGCGGTGGGCCGCGATCCGCGACGGGTCGGACCATGCGTCCCTGGGGGGTTCCGTGCCGGGCGGTTCGGCTGTTGCCGCCGCGGCGCGGGCTCGGACCACCGCCAGGGCGGCGGCCAGTTCCTCCGGGGTCGGGTTGCCCCGTACGACCTTGATCGTCACAGCGGCTCCTTAGAGGGGGATGTTGCCGTGCTTCTTCGGGGGGAGGGACTCGCGCTTGGTGCGGAGCTGGCGCAGGCCGCGCACGATGTGGCGGCGGGTGTCGGACGGCATGATCACGGAGTCGACGTAGCCGCGCTCGGCCGCGACGTAGGGGTTGAGGAGGGCGTCCTCGTACTCCTGGATCACGCGGGCCCGGGTCGCCTCGACATCGTCCGCCTCGGCGATGGTGCGGCGGTGCAGGATGTTGACCGCGCCCTGGGCGCCCATGACGGCGATCTGGGCGGTCGGCCAGGCCAGGTTGAGGTCGGCACCCAGGTGCTTGGAGCCCATGACGTCGTAGGCGCCGCCGAAGGCCTTGCGGGTGATGACGGTGATCAGGGGGACCGTCGCCTCGGCGTAGGCGTAGATCAGCTTGGCGCCGCGGCGGATGATGCCGTCGTGCTCCTGGTCGACGCCGGGCAGGAAGCCGGGGACGTCCACGAAGGTGACGACGGGGACGTTGAAGGCGTCGCAGGTGCGCACGAAGCGGGCCGCCTTCTCGGACGCCTTGATGTCCAGACAGCCGGCGAACTGCATCGGCTGGTTGGCGACGATGCCCACGGGACGGCCCTCGACCCGGCCGAAGCCGGTGAGGATGTTCGGCGCGTACAGCGGCTGCGTCTCGAAGAACTCGGCGTCGTCGAGGACGTGTTCGATCACCGTGTGCATGTCGTACGGCTGGTTCGCGCTGTCCGGGACCAGGGTGTCCAGCTCCAGGTCCTCGTCGGAGACGGCGAGGTCGGCCTCCTCGGGGAAGACCGGGGGCTCGGAGAGGTTGTTGGACGGCAGGTAGGACAGCAGCTGCTTGACGTACTCGACGGCGTCCTTCTCGTCCCCGGCCATGTGATGCGCCACGCCGGAGACGGAGTTGTGGGTCCTGGCCCCGCCCAGCTCCTCGAAGCCGACGTCCTCGCCGGTGACCGTCTTGATGACGTCCGGTCCCGTGATGAACATGTGCGAGGTCTGGTCGACCATCACCGTGAAGTCGGTGATCGCGGGGGAGTAGACCGCGCCGCCCGCGCAGGGGCCCACGACCAGGCTGATCTGCGGGATGACACCGGACGCGTGGGTGTTGCGGCGGAAGATCTCGCCGTACGCGCCCAGGGAGGCCACGCCCTCCTGGATGCGGGCGCCGCCGGAGTCGTTGATGCCGATCACCGGGCAGCCGGTCTTCAGCGCGAAGTCCATCACCTTGACGATCTTCTGGCCGTAGACCTCGCCCAACGCGCCGCCGAAGACGGTGAAGTCCTGGGAGAAGACGGCGACCGGGCGTCCCTCGACCGTGCCGTAACCGGTGACGACGCCGTCCCCGTAAGGGCGGTTCCTGTCCAGGCCGAAGTTGGTGGAGCGGTGCCGGGCGAACTCGTCGAGTTCGACGAAGGAGCCCTCGTCGAGGAGGAGTTCGACGCGCTCACGGGCTGTCAGTTTGCCCTTGGCGTGCTGCTTCTCGACGGCGCGTTCCGAACCGGCGTGCGTCGCCTCCTGGATACGGCGCTGGAGGTCCGCGAGCTTCCCCGCGGTGGTGTGGATGTCGATCTCTTGACGCTCTTCCGGCTCGGACATCGGGATACGGCTCCCTGCCTGCTCAAAAGGGGGGACGGTTACTCATCCGTAGAGTAGTGGGGGGCCTACCGATCGGCAGTGCGGTGTTCACCACACACCTAGGGTGGCTTGTATGACGCCCCGAGACGCATCAGACGCCAACGGTAGCCGGTGGTCCGATCTGGACCGGCCGCCCCTCAACACCACGGCCCTGCGCCGGGCGCTCGTCCGGGACGGCGGGCTGTGGTCCGAGGTGGAAGTGGTGCAGCGGACCGGCTCCACGAACTCCGACCTCGTGGCCCGCGCCGCCGCCGGGAAGGGCGAGGGCGTGGTCCTGGTCGCCGAGGAACAGACCACCGGGCGGGGGCGGCTCGACCGGCGGTGGACCGCGCCGCCGCGCTCCGGGCTGTTCTTCTCCGTGCTGCTCAGGCCGGACGAGGTCCCGGTCGCCCGCTGGGGGTGGCTGCCGCTGCTCACCGGGGTCGCCGTCGCCACGGGCCTGGCCCGGTCGGCGGGCGTGGACACGGCGCTCAAGTGGCCGAACGACCTGCTGGTGACCGTGGACGGGGAGGAGCGCAAGGCCGGCGGGATCCTCGCCGAGCGGGCCGGGGAGGACGCCGTCGTCGTCGGCATCGGCGTCAACGTCTCGCTGCGGGCCGAGGAACTGCCCGTACCGCAGGCGGGGTCGCTGGCGCTGGCCGGAGCGGTCAGCACCGACCGGGACCCGCTGCTGCGGGCCGTGCTGCGGTCGCTGGAGGAGTGGTACGGGCGGTGGCGGGACGCGGGCGGCGATCCGGCGGCCAGCGGCCTTCAGGAGGCGTACGCGGCGGGGTGCGCGACGCTCGGGCGCTCCGTGCGTGCCGAGCTGCCCGGCGGGCGGTCGCTGGTCGGGGAGGCGGTGGCGGTCGACGGGGACGGGCGGCTGGTGATCGCCACCCGGGAAGGGGTGCAGGAGCCGGTGGGGGCGGGGGACGTAGTCCATCTGCGTCTGACGTGAACTGGCGTGAATGACGAACGGCGGTGAGGCTGGGGAAGCACGATTGCCCCCAGCCGTGTATGTCTCTCGGGAGTGAGCTACCGCACACCTGCCGTAGAGTTGAGGCCGGTCGATACCTGACCGCGGAAGATCGGAAGGGCAGCAGGCGTGACCGTCGACGACACGGGCTCCGTGGATCCCCACGCCGCCGATCAGAGCGAGGACGATCCCCTCGCCCTGCGCCTGGAACAGCTGATTCTCGGCGCCGAGCGGCGCTACACCCCCTTCCAGGCGGCCCGCAGCGCCGGTGTCTCCATGGAGCTGGCGTCGCGGTTCTGGCGGGCGATGGGCTTCGCCGACATCGGGCAGGCCAAGGCGCTCACCGAGGCCGACGTACTCGCGCTGCGGCGGCTCGCCGGTCTCGTCGAGGCGGGGCTGCTGAGCGAGGCGATGGCGGTGCAGGTGGCGCGGTCCACCGGGCAGACCACCGCCCGGTTGGCGGAGTGGCAGATCGACTCCTTCCTGGAGGGGCTGACCGAGCCCCCGGAGCCCGGGATGACCCGCACCGAGGTCACGTACCCGATCGTCGAGCTGCTCCTGCCCGAGCTGGAGGAGTTCCTCGTCTACGTCTGGCGCCGCCAGCTCGCCGCGTCCGCCGGGCGGGTCGTGCAGGCCGCCGACGACGAGGAGATGGTCGACCGGCGCCTCGCCGTCTGCTTCGCCGACCTGGTCGGCTTCACCCGGCTGACCCGCCGGATGGAGGAGGAGGAGCTCGGCGAGCTCGTCGAGGCCTTCGAGACCACCTGCGCCGACCTGGTGGCGGCCCGGGGCGGCCGGCTGATCAAGACCCTCGGCGACGAGGTCCTGTACGCGGCCGACGACGCCGGTACCGCCGCCGACATCGCGCTGCTGCTGGTCGAGACGATGAGCAACGACGAGACGATGCCCGAGCTGCGCGTCGGCATGGCGTTCGGCACGGTGACGACCCGGATGGGCGACGTCTTCGGCACGACCGTCAACCTGGCCTCGCGGCTGACGTCGATAGCGCCCCGGGACGCCGTGCTCGTCGACAGCGCCTTCGCCGAGGAGCTGATCCGCACCGGGGACGCGCCGGCCTCCGAGGCCGAGGCGGCGGAGGAGGCGGCCACCGCCGAGAAGGAGGGCGAGGAGCCCCCCACCTACCGCTTCGCCCTCCAGCCGATGTGGCAGCGCCCGGTACGCGGCCTGGGCGTGGTCGAGCCGTGGCTGCTCACCCGGCGCCCCGGCCCGCCGCCTTCCTAGCCGTCCGGTCCGCGTCGGACAGGTCGGACAAGGACGAGGGATCCTCACAGAGCGGGACTTGCGGCCCTCGGGTGGGTGGGGGCTAGTAGCGGGTCGACGCACAGGCCGATGACCGGTACGCACAGGGCCGGCTGGGCGGGCCGCTGCGTCGCGGGCGCGGAGGGCGGCGGTGCGGGGGGCTCGGTGTGCGGAGCGGGCGGCGGGGCCGGTGCCGCCGGCCGGCGGGGGGCGGGGGTTCTCGTCGGCGTGGGTGCCGGGGTGGGCGTCGCGCGCGGGGCGGCAGGGGCGTAGGTGGCGCCCGGGGTGAGGGCGACAGAGGTGGGGGAGCCCGGGAGGCCCGGGAGGAGGCTCACCTCGGGTGCCGGGCTCGTGTTCGTCCCGCCCATCGGGGTGGGGGGCGTCGGGGTGGCGGCGACGGTGGCCGCCGTGTCGGCCGCCGCGTTGGCCGGGCGGTCCGGAGTCGGGGTGCCGCTGCTGACGGGCTCCGCGGGTGGTTCCGCCTCCGCGGCGCCGATGCCGCGGACGCCGTCCGGGTCCGGGTCCGGGGCCGGCCGGACGAGGCTCAGGACACCGGCGGCCAGCGCCAGGCCGCCCACGGCGAACAGCGCCTTGCGGGGGCGGGGACGGCGGTGTCGGCCGCGCGGCGCCCCTGTCCGCTGCCTGCCGGGCTCCGGTTCCACCGGTGTGCTCGTCATCGCGTCCCCTCCCCGGTGCGTTCGCGCCCCCGTTGCGCCGGGGCGGACGCACGTTATGCGCTCCCATGGGCGGTCCGTGGAGGGTTGGGCGGGATGTCACCCGGACGGGTGGGCGGGGGGTTGGGCGGGCGGTGGCGGGGAACAGTCGCCCTTCCCCGGCCGGGGCGGGGCTGCGATGATCGGGCCGTCGGCAGTTGTTAACCCGCGTTAACCGGGAGGACGTCATGGACGAGGAGCGGTTCGGGGAGTTCGTGGCGGTGCGGCGGCACGGGGACGGCGGGCATGTCGCCGAGCTGGTCCTCGACCGGCCCAAGGCCATGAACGCCGTGTCCAGCGCGATGGCCCGGTCCATCGCCGCGGCGTGTACGGCGCTGGGCGACGACCGGGACGTACGGGTCGTCGTGGTCACCTCGACCCACGAGCGGGCGTTCTGCGTCGGCGCCGACCTCAAGGAGCGCAACTCCTTCAGCGACGCGGAACTGCTGCGGCAGCGGCCCGTCTCGCGCGGGGCGTACACCGGCGTGCTGGAGCTGCCCGTGCCGGCGGTGGCGGCGGTGCACGGCTTCGCGCTCGGCGGCGGATACGAGCTGGCGCTCGCGTGCGATGTCGTCGTGGCCGACCGTACGGCCGTGGTGGGGCTGCCGGAGGTGTCGGTCGGGGTGATCCCGGGCGGCGGCGGTACGCAGCTGCTGCCGCGGCGGGTGGGGGCGGCGCGGGCGGCCGAGCTGATCTTCAGCGCGCGGCGGGTGGAGGCGGCGGAGGCGCGGGAGCTGGGGCTGGTGGACGTGCTGGTGGAGGAGGGGCGGGACCGGGCGGAGGCGCTGGCGCTGGCCGCGCGGATCGGGGAGAACTCGCCGGTGGGGCTGCGGGCGGCGAAGAGGGCGCTGCGGTTGGGGCAGGGGCTGGATCTGCGGGCGGGGCTCGAGGTGGAGGACGCGGCGTGGCGGGCGGTGGCGTTCTCGGGGGACCGGGCGGAGGGGGTGGCGGCGTTCAACGAGAAGCGGCGCCCTGTGTGGCCGGGGGAGTGAATCGGCCGGGTGGGGTGAATCCAGCCCGTCCGGCGCCTCCGGGCAGTGGGGCGTCACCCTACGTACCCGTTCGGTGTCCCCCTTTGCCGTGAATGTCCCTAGCCTGGGGTGATGGGTGAGGACACACGCCTCGTCGCCGTCGTGGCGCTCGCGCAGGGCATGGCTGCCGCGCGGGCGCCTCGGGAGTCGTGGCGGGCCGCCGCGGTGGGGGCGTGCCGGGCGCTCGGGGGCGACTTCGCCGCGCTGTCGGTGTGGGAGCGGGACCTGGGACGGCTGCGGGTACTGGTGAACGTGGGGCAGCTGGCCGTCGGCGAGGAGGAGTTCCCCGAGGACGAGGCCTACCCCGTGCACCAGTTCCCGGAGATCACCGAGTTCCTGCACGAACGCTGGGCGTCCGGCGGCGAGCCCAACGCCTGGGTGGAGATCGCGGAGGGCGCCGCGGCGGGGCGGTCCGGCTACTGCCACCAGAGGGTCGCCGCCCTGCGCCGCAGGGGCCGCGGCTCCTGTGTGGTCGCGCCGATCGTGCTGCACGGCCGGGCCTGGGGCGAGCTGTACGTCGCCCGCGCCGCAGGCACCCCCGTCCTCGACCGCGTCGATGCCGACTTCGCGACCGTCCTGGCCGCCGTGGTCGCCGCAGGCATCGCGCAGACCGAGCGGCTGGAGGAGGCCAGGCGGCTGGCCTTCACCGACGCCCTCACCGGTCTCGCCAACCGTCGCGCCGTCGACGTGGGGCTCGAGGAGGCGATCGAGCGGCACCGCGCGGAAGGTGTCGTCGTCAGCCTCGCCGTGTGTGATCTCAACGGGCTCAAGCGGGTCAACGACACCCTGGGGCACTCGGCGGGGGACCGGCTGCTCGAACGGTTCGGGTCGGTCCTCTCGCTGTGCGGGGCCATGCTGCCGGGGGCGCTCGCCGCGCGGCTCGGCGGGGACGAGTTCTGTCTGCTCGCGGCGGGACCGCCCGCCGACGACGTGGTGAAGGTGGCCGACGAACTGTGCCGGCGCGCCGGTCAGCTGGAGCTCGGTGAGGGCGTGGCCTGCGGGGTCGCGTCCACGGAGGATCCGATCGGGCCGGTCCGCAGCGCCCGCCGCCTCTTCCGGCTCGCCGACGCCGCCCAGTACCGTGCCAAGGCCGTACGGGCCGACCGGCCGGTGGTCGCGGGCCGCGAGGGCCCCGACGACCCCGTCCTACACCTCGCCGACGAGCCGTCGGAGGGGCGGGGGCGGACCGCCGAGCGCCGCCGGTTCCGGGGGAGGCCCTGACCCGGTAAGGGGTGAACCCGGCTCCCGCTGGTGACATCTCCATCTTCACATCTATGTCTTCACTGCGTACGCTCCTGAATATGGATATGCATACAGTGGTGGTGGGGACGTCGGGGGTGACCGCGTCCGACGTGCTGGCCGTGGCGCGCGACGGGGCGCGCGTCGAGCTCTCCGGGGAGGCGGTGGCGGCCCTCGCCGCGGCCCGCGGGATCGTGGCGGCGCTCGCCGCCAAGCCCGACCCGGTCTACGGCGTCTCCACCGGGTTCGGCGCCCTCGCCACCCGGCACATCGGCCCGGAACTGCGCACCCGGCTCCAGCGCAACATCGTCCGCTCGCACGCCGCCGGAATGGGCCCGCGCGTTGAGCGGGAGGTCGTCCGCGCGCTGATGTTCCTGCGGCTGAAGACCGTCTGCTCCGGACGCACCGGCGTACGGCCCGAGGTCGCGCAGACCATGGCCGACCTCCTCAACGCCGGGATCACCCCGGTCGTGCACGAGTACGGCTCCCTCGGCTGCTCCGGCGACCTCGCGCCCCTGTCCCACTGCGCCCTGACCCTCATGGGCGAGGGCGAGGCGGAGGGCCCGGACGGCGTCGTACGCCCCGCTGCCGCGCTGCTCGCCGAGCACGGGATCGCCCCCGTCGAACTGGTCGAGAAGGAGGGCCTCGCCCTGCTCAACGGCACCGACGGCATGCTCGGCATGCTGATCATGGCCCTCGCCGACCTGGACCGGCTCTACAAGTCCGCCGACATCACCGCCGCCCTCAGCCTGGAGGCGCTGCTCGGCACGGACCGGGTCCTCGCGCCCGAGCTGCACGCCATCCGCCCGCATCCGGGGCAGGGCGACTCCGCCGCCAACATGCTCGCGGTCCTCGACGGCTCGGCACTCACCGGGCACCACCAGGACGACGCCCCGCGCGTCCAGGACGCCTACTCGGTGCGCTGCGCCCCGCAGGTCGCGGGTGCCGGACGCGACACCATGGCCCACGCCCGGCTCGTCGCCGAGCGGGAACTGGCGTCGGCCGTCGACAACCCCGTGGTGCTGCCCGACGGAAGGGTGGAGTCCAACGGGAACTTCCACGGGGCCCCGGTGGCCTACGTGCTCGACTTCCTCGCCATCGCCGTCGCCGACCTCGCCTCCATCGCCGAGCGGCGCACCGACCGGCTGCTCGACAAGAACCGCAGCCACGGTCTGCCGCCGTTCCTCGCGGACGACGCCGGCGTCGACTCCGGCCTGATGATCGCCCAGTACACGCAGGCCGCGCTGGTGAGCGAGCTGAAGCGGCTCGCCGTACCGGCGTCGGCGGACTCGATCCCGTCCTCCGCGATGCAGGAGGACCATGTGTCGATGGGCTGGTCGGCGGCGCGCAAGCTGCGGACGGCCGTCGACAACCTCACGCGCGTGCTCGCCGTCGAGCTGTACGCCGCCACCCGCGGTATCGAACTGCGCGAGGGGCTCGCCCCGGCGCCCGCCTCCCGGGCCGTCATCGAGGCCGTACGCAAGGCCGGCGTCGAGGGCCCGGGGCCGGACCGGTTCCTGGCGCCCGACCTCGCGGCGGCGGACGCGTTCGTGCGCGACGGGCGGCTGGTCACGGCGGCGGAGACGGTCACCGGACCGCTGCGGTAGGACGACAGCGGGGGCCCCGCCGTACGGCGCGGCCCCCGAAGGTCATATCCCGTTACTTGAGCTTGCCGAGCTGGGCGGTGACCAGGGCCGCCGGAACCGGGTCCATGTCGCCGCCCTTGCCGAACGCGGCGAAGTTCAAGGTGTAGAACGAGGCGATGGTGTTGCCCTTGCGGATCACCTCGCTGTGGACGGTGGCCGTGCCCGAGCCGTCCATGTCGGCGTCCTGCGCGAACGCCACCGACTCGTCGCCGCCCCCGGTGCCCTTCTCCGAGACGACCTTGGTGATCTTCTGCTTCTCGCCGTCGGACGTGATGCCGTACCCGCCGGAGCAGGCCGTCACGCCGTCCGAGACGGCCTTCATGGCCTTCTCGGCGCCGTCGCCGTCGTAGGAGGACAGGCCCACGAACGTCAGGTTGACGTCGAAGGCGTCCTCGACGGAGGCGTCGCCCGTCTTCGAGGCCGAGGACTTGTCCTCCGTGACGGAGTTGCTGGCGCTCGCGTCCGTGTCACCCGGGGCGAGGCCGGCGGTCGCCCAGGCGAGCGGGTCGCACGCGGCCTTGTCGGTCTTCACCGCGGACTTGGTCGTCGGCAGCGTGTCGACCCCCGAGTCGAACGTGAACCCCGTGATGTCCCCCTTCGCCAGCAGGAGCTTCTCCAGCTCGGCCGACGTCAGCGCCTTCGCGTCCGATCCGGAGTCCGAGCCCGAGTCGCCCGCCGACGCGGAGGCCGAACCCTTGGTGTCCTCGGAGCCCTTCGACCCCTCGTCCGAATCCGACGAACAGCCCGTGACGAACATGAGCGACAAGGCGCCCAACGCGGCTATGGAGCACAGCCGCGCCCCCGATGATCTCTTCATGTCCGGGACTATGAAGTCTCTGTCAACGGCGAGTCAAGCGGATTCAAAATCCGAGGCGTTCACGGCGGACGGAATAGACGACGAAGCCCGCGCCCAGGGCGAGCAGCGCCGTCCCGCCGACCACGTACGGGGTGGTGTCGAAGCTTCCGGTGTCGGCGAGCCGGGCACCGTCGTCGGCCGTGGTGTTCGCGTCCGTACTGCTTCTGGTGGTCGTGGACATGGCGCGCGCCTGGGTCGTGACCTGCGTCGTCGTCTCCAGTCTGGCCGGGGCGTCCTGGGACGCGTTGGCGGACGGGACGAACCACAGGGCGCCCAGCAGGGTCCCCGCGGCGGTGGCGGTCAACAACGGGCGGCGAGCGGATGACACGGAATATCGATCCCCTTGTGGCGCTGGCGATTTGGCCGGGCGGGCCGATGCTGGCCCGATGTTAATGAAAGGCCGGGGTCGCGGGAAAGTTGTGGGAGCTGTGAGCCGTAGGCTGAGTGCCTGTGACGG
Organism: Streptomyces vulcanius; assembly: GCF_042653945.1. Classification (NCBI taxonomy): domain Bacteria; kingdom Bacillati; phylum Actinomycetota; class Actinomycetes; order Kitasatosporales; family Streptomycetaceae; genus Streptomyces; species Streptomyces vulcanius. The sequence goes on from NZ_JBHSFK010000005.1 coordinate 155,411, forward strand.
AAGACACCGCGGTGTCCCCTGGGTGCCTCGTGGCTCCGTTCGACCTGGTCAGTGAGGTGCCCGGAGTCGGACTCCGCCGGGTCTCCCGGACCGGCGAACTGATCGATTCCGGTCCGGCTCGCCGGACCGGGACCTCGACGGGGATGATGGGGACGACGATCGCCACGATCGCGGGGACGGACGGGAGCGGACGTGGCGTGGCCCACACATTCGGAGAATGTGCAACGGGATCGGCCCGCCGAGGCGTTTATGTTCATCAAGTGGGGACCCGACGGGTTACTTGGAAATCGGCAACGATGGAGAAGCGTGTGATGACGGACAGTAGGCGGCGCCGAGGTCTGATGACGGCGTCCGCACTGCTCGGCGGTGTTCTGGTGCTCTCCGCGTGTTCCGGCGGTGACAGCAGTGCCTCGGACGGCGGCGACAGCTCCTCCCAGTCGAAGGCTGACGAGGCGGCGGCGAAGAAGAGCTCCGAGGCCCAGATCAAGATCACTCCTGCGGACGGCTCGAACAACGCCTCCATCAACAACTCGGCGGCCGTGACGGTCAGCAAGGGCACGCTGAGCGCGGTCGCGATGACCACGACCGACGGCACCGCCGTAGAGGGCGCGCTCTCGGCCGACAAGACCAGCTGGAAGCCCAGCACCCAGCTGGAGCGCTCGACCACCTACAAGGTGACGGCGACCGCGAAGGACTCCAAGGGCCTCGAAGCCCACGAGAACGCGTCCTTCACCACCGTCTCCCCGGACAACAGCTTCATAGGCAACTTCACGCCGGAGGACGGCTCGACGGTCGGCGTCGGCATGCCGGTGTCGATCAACTTCAACAAGGAGATCACCAACAAGGCGGCCGTGCAGAAGGGCATCACGGTCAGCACCAGCAGCGGCCAGGAGGTCGTCTGCCACTGGTTCTCCACCGTCCGTATGGACTGCCGCCCCGACGACTACTGGAAGGAGAACTCCACCGTCACGCTGAAGCTCGCGCTCGACGGCGTGGAGGGCGCCAACGGTGTCTTCGGGGTCCAGCAGAAGACGGTCACCTTCAAGATCGGCCGTAACCAGGTCTCCTACGTCGACGCCAAGACCAAGCAGATGAAGATCACGCACAACGGCGCGACGATCAAGACCATCCCGATCTCCGCCGGTTCGCCCGACAACAAGACCTACGAAGGCATCATGGTGATGTCGGAGAAGTTCAAGGAGACGCGCATGAACGGCGCGACCGTGGGCTTCACCGACGACGACGGCAAGGGCGAGTACGACATCAAGGACGTGCCGCACGCCATCCGGCTCACCAACTCCGGCACCTTCGTGCACGGCAACTACTGGGGCGCCAAGTCCATCTTCGGCGCGGTGAACACCAGCCACGGCTGCGTGGGCCTGTCCGACACCAAGGGCGCCAACGACACCGGCACGGCGGGCTACTGGTTCTACACCAACTCGATGGTCGGCGATGTCGTGGTCGTCCAGAACACCGGCGACAAGACGGTGGCCCCGGACAACGGCCTCAACGGCTGGAACCTGAACTGGGCGGACTGGAAGGCGGGTTCGGCCGTCTGACAGCCCCCTCACAGTCTGATGATGCCGCCCCCAGGGGCGGCATCGTCTTTTCCGGGGTCAACCACAGTCTTCTCATCGTTCTCTTATATCTGCCTTATCCAGTCATCACGCGCCGTACCTACCTTGCGGCCATGTTCTTCACCTACCTGAGGCGCGAGTTGCGCCGCCGCAGAAAGGCGGCCCTCGTCGTCGCCTCCGGACTGGCGCTGGGAATCGCGCTGGTCATCGTGGTCAGCTCCGTGTCGTCAGGCATGGGGAAGGCCCAGGACAAGGTCCTGCAGAGCCTCTACGGGCTGGGCACGGACATGACGGTCACCAAGGCCGCCGCGGCCAACGCGAGCGCGTCGGACCGTCCACGCTTCCAGTTCGACGCGCGGGAGAACGGCGACGACACCGAGCAGAGCACCGACCGGGTCATGGTCCAGGGCTTCCAGACCCTGGCCACCTCGACCGTCACCAAGGTCGACCAGCAGAAGGGCGTCGCGGACGCGGTCGGCGGGCTGAGCCTCCAGGTCATCAAGATCAACGGCCAGTTCACCCGCGGCCAGTTCCAGCAGGACGGCAACAGCGGCAACGGCGGCCAGCAGGGCGGCCGGGGCGGCAACGGCGGCGGCACCGGCCAGCCGCAGGGCGAAGTCCAGGGCGGCGGCGCCAACTTCGACGTCAACAACTACTCCGTCTACGGCACCGACGTCACCAAGCTCGACCTCGGCCCGCTGACCTCCTCCAAGATCACCAGTGGCCGTACCTTCAAGACCACGGAGACGAACGCGAAGGTCGCCGTCGTCGACTCGGCCTACGCCAAGGAGAAGAAGCTCAAGGTCGGTTCGACCGTCACCGTCAAGAGCGTCAAGTTCAAGGTGGTCGGCGTCGCCACGGCCGACAGCGGTGACTCCGCGGCCAACCTCTACATCCCGCTGACCCAGGCGCAGACCCTCAGCGAGTCGAAGAACAAGGTCACCACGATCTACGTCAAGGCGACCGACTCGCAGCAGATCGACAGCGTCAAGTCGACCATCCAGAAGAACGTCTCGGGTACCACCGTGACGACCTCCGCCGACCTCGCGGACACCGTCTCCGGCTCCCTCTCCACGGCGTCCTCGCTCGCCACCAACGTCGGCAAGTGGCTGTCCATCGCCGTGCTCATCGCGGCCTTCCTGGTCGCCGGTCTGCTGACCTCCTCGGCTGTCTCCCGCCGCGTCCGTGAGTTCGGCACGCTGAAGGCGCTGGGCTGGAAGTCCGGCCGCGTCACCCGGCAGGTCGTCGGCGAGGCCATGGTCAACGGTCTGCTCGGCGGTGCCCTCGGTATCGCGCTCGGCCTCGCGGGCGCGTACGCCGTGACCGCCATCAGCCCCACCCTCCAGGCCCAGATGGGCGGCGGTGGCGGCGGGGGCCAGGGCGGCCCCGGCGGCGGAGGAGGCGGCGGCTTCGGCGGCGGTCCCGGCCGGGCGGCGGCCAAGACGCTCGACGTGGCGCTGACCGCGCCGGTGAGCGTCACGACGGTGGCCATCGCGGTCGGCCTCGCGGTGGCCGGCGGGCTGATCGCGGGCGCGTTCGGCGGCTGGCGCGCGTCGCGCCTGCGTCCGGCCGACGCGCTGCGCCGCGTCGAGTAGCCCACCCCCTCATCTACTTGCAGGAGTTGTTGTCCCCATGTACGAACTCAGAGGCGTCACCAAGCGCTACACACGCGGCAAGGACACCGTCCACGCGCTGGACGGCGTCGACCTGACCATCGCCGACGGCGACCGGCTGGTCATCCAGGGCCCGACGGGCGGCGGCAAGTCCACCCTCCTCCAGATGCTCGGCGGCCTCGACCGGCCGTCCGAGGGCGAGGTCGTGCTGGACGGCACCGACCTCGCGCGGCTCTCCGAGGCGAAGCTGACGAAGGTACGCAGCGAGAACATCGGCTTCGTCTTCCAGGCCTTCAACCTCATCCCGACGCTCACCGCCCAGGAGAACGTCGAGACCGCCCTCGTACCGATGGGCGTGAAGACGAAGGAGCGCCGCGAACGGGCCGCCGAGGCCCTCAAGTCGGTCGGGCTCGGCGAGCGTCTGAGCCACCTCCCCTCGGAGATGTCCGGCGGCCAGCAGCAGCGTGTGGCCATCGCCCGGGCCCTGGTCAAGCAGCCCAAGGTCCTCCTCGCCGACGAGCCCACCGGCAACCTCGACGAGGGCATGCGCGACGAGATCATGGACGTCCTCGAACGCATGTGGAAGGAGCTGGGCCTGACCTTCATCATGGTCACCCACGACTCCGCGATCGCGAAGAAGGCCCCGCGCGTCGCGACCATCCGCAAGGGCAAGATCACGGTGAAGGAGAACGCGGCGTCGTCCTGACGCTCCGGACCGCCCAGCACACCCCCCGGGACATCTCCGTGTGTTCCGGGGGCCCGTGACCGTCCCGCATGCTCCCGTCCCGCTACCGTGCGCCGCCCCCCGGCGCCGGTACGCCGCCGCCCTCCCCTCGTTCACCTGGTACAGGCGGATCACGGACACGGGGTCGGAGCATGCGGACACTCTTCACAGGGGCACGGGCACAGCGGCGCGTCGGACTGGGGGTGGTCGCCGCGGCCCTGGTCGCGCTGGTCGTCGTCCTGGCAGGCGGAGACGGCGACACCGGCGCGACGTCGATGTGGATCTCCCTCGTGTCCGCCTTCGTCTCGGTCTGCGCCTTCGCGGCCGACCTCCTCCGGGGGCCGGCCGACGACCGGACCGGCGCCGACCGGCGCCGGCGGGCGGCCGACGAACTCGCCGAGGCGGTGGATACGCAGTGGGCGGGCGTGGCCCGGCGCCGCCGACTGCCGGACCCGGAACCCCTCGACGTCCGCTGGGCCCGCGTCGACCCCCCGCTCGCCGACCATGAGCGGAACATCGGGCCCGGCCTTCCGCTGCCACTGCCCCGCGACGGCAGCCACGGGCTCGCCCGGATCGTCCGGACGTTCCGGGTGCGGCCCTCCCGGCGGCTGGTGGTGCTGGGCGCTCCGGGCGCGGGGAAGACGATCTTCGCCGTGCGGTTCGTGCTGGGGATGCTGGCCGTCCGGCAGCGGGGCGAGCGGGTTCCGGTGCTGTTCTCCCTGGCGAGCTGGGACCCACGGACCGTCTCCCCGCGTGACTGGCTGGCCGAGCGACTGGCCGCCGAGTACCGGCCGTTGGCCGCCGTGCGGGGCGAGCGCACACTGGCCCGCGAACTGCTGGACGCCGGTCTCGTACTGCCCGTGCTCGACGGCTTCGACGAACTCCCCGAGGAGGTGCGCGGGACGGCTCTGGTATGCCTGAACGCCGCGATGGACGAGCGGCTGCCCGTCGTGCTCACCTGCCGCACCGAGGACTGGAGCAGCGCCGTCGACGGGGGCGACGTACTGACCTCCGCCGAGGTGGTGGAACTGCTTCCGCTGGAGTTCGCGACGGCGCGCGCCTACCTGGAAGCCACGGCGCGTGCGGACGCCTCCGGAGCCACGGTCTGGACACAGGCCCTCGGCGCCCCCTCCGCCCAACTGGCCGAAGCACTGAGCTCACCGCTGATGGTGGCGCTGGCCCGCACGGTGTACGGGGACACCTCCCGAGCCCCGGACCACCTCACGGACACCGAGCGCTTCCCCATGGCGGAGGACATCGAGAAGCACCTGCTGGACGCCTTCGTCCCGGCCGTCTTCGCCGACGGCACCTGGTGCCCGGACAAGGCACACCACTGGCTCCGCAGCCTCGCACGCGACCTGCCGCAGCACCGTTCCGAGCCCGGTGGCACCTGGCGGCTGGCCTGGTGGGAGCTTCCGGCGGCGATGCCCAGGGCGCTGCGCGTGATCGGCCCCGCGACGACGGCACTCGCCGCGACGGTCGCGCTCCTGGTGCCGTTGGCCGTGTACGGGGGTGGCGCGGTCGCCAACTGGGACAGCCCGCTGTCGGCCGTAGTCAACTTCGCGGGCATTCTGACGGGCCTGTGCTTCGGGCTCGCCCTCCTGCCGCCCGACACCGCCGAAACCCCGCAGGGACCGCGCCGGCTGTTCCACATGGCGCTGACGATGGCCGCCGCGGCCACGGTCATCGCCGTGGCCCTGGGCCTGTGCGTCCCGCCACTGCTCGGTGTGCGTCTGGGCGCCGTGATCACACCGCGGCCGACCTGGTTCCTCAACGGGTGCTGCTTCGGGCTGATCCTTTCGATGATGTTCGCCGTCGCGGGCCTGCCCCGGCGTCCCCTCCCGCTGGCCCTGCCCTGGGCGGGGGGTCCGGGCGGTCTCCGTGCCGTACGCGCGCTGGGCGCCGTGGCCGTCTTCGCCGGTCTGGTGATCTATGGCTACGCGGGCGAACCCGTCGTGTCCGCGACCTGCCTCGTGGCAGGGCTGTTCCTGTTCCTGGCCGGGGCGCGGCGCGGGGAACGGGCGGTGGCGCAGTACACCGGCCCGGCTGCCGTACTGCGGGGCTTCGGCGAGGGGCTCCTGCGGGGCTTCCTCGCCTGCACGCTCATCGGCGTCTGCGTCTCGGCCGTCGTCGGCGGCATCACGGGCGCCTTCGCCGCGTACGGAATCCATTCGGCCCGCCCCTTGCCGAGCGGCACGGTGATCGACGGCTGGCGGCTGACGGAGACGGCCGACGGCGGCCGGTCCGTCACCTCCACGAAGCCGCAGCACGTCCTCCTGGTGGAGCGAACGGCGCTCGACCGGCCGTTCGCCGTGATGAAGGGGGCGCGGATCTCATGGGACCGCCGGATCGCGGAATTCGACGAGAGGGTGCGGATCCACCGGGGGCGCGACGGATGGGTGCTCGACCGACCGAGCGGGCCCGCCGTCCGGAAGGACAAGCCGGTCGACGCCCACAACCTGGCCGTCGCCCTGCCGCACCGGGTCGAGGTGTGGCTCGTGCGTCGCGCTGTCGAGACGGTCGTCCTCGACGCCGTGCTGCCCCTGGTGGCCTTCGGAGTGCTCATCGGCGCCATCGGAGGCTGCGCCTCCGGGGTGTACGAAGCGCTGAACACCCCGTCCGACACGATCCGCGCCGTCGGCCCGCAGAGTGCCCTGCGCACCGACCGCGCCGCCACCCTCGCGCGCAGCGCGATCGCCGCCGTCCTCGCGGGCGGGGTCTGTCTCCTGCTGATCTCGGCCACCAGCCGCGGCAGCACCCTGGGCACCATGCACACCGAGCTCTGGGTGCCGGTGGGCTCCTCCGCGCTCGCGCTCAGCGCCTGGGGCCGGCTCGGCACGGCCCGGATCTGGCTGGCCCTGACCGGACGGGCACCCTGGCGGCTCATGCGGTTCCTCGACGACGCCCACCGCCGTGGCGTGCTGCGCCAGTCGGGCGCGCACTACGAGTTCCGCCACCTGCGCCTCCAGCAGCACCTGGAGGCCCCCGTGGCCGCCGCCGACACCGCGCCACGATCCGAGCCGTCCCCGGTCCCCTGAGCCGGCCCCGAGCTCGCACCATACGGTCTTGCCCGCGACCCCCTGCTCCACGCCCCACCCATCCGCGAGCGCGTCGAGCAGGGCGAGTCCCCGGCCGGACTGACGCTGACCGGGGTGCCCTCGCCGAGGTGGTCGATGACGTTGGTGACCAACTCGCTGACGCAGAGGCGGACATCGTAGGGATGCTCGCGGAGCCGGTCGCGCAGCTCGGGGACGGACTTCGGGGTGACGAGAAGGTCGATTTCGAAGGTCACTGTGCGGCGGCCTTCCGGAGGGCCGCGGCGAGTTCGCGGGCGGTGGCGGTGTTGCAGTTCCCGAGCGCGACGGGGCCCGGCCGGTAGGGGGAGGCGAAGGTCGGCAGGTCCACGCGGAGCGAGGGCAGCGTGATGCCGTGCAGGGCGAGGCGGCGCGGAGTTCCTCCACGCAGAGGATGGTGTCGTGTGGGGTGGCGGCCATGGGTGAGGTTTCGCGTTCGCGACCAGGTCGGCGGAGGAGGGCGAGTGGTGGCTCGGGGCAAGGACATCGTCGGCTCGATGGGCGTTCCGACCTTCTACGGCAAGGAGTTGCGGTGGAAGAGGGAGGCGGCGGGGCTGTCGTTGGATGCGTTCCTGGAGGGGAGCTTCTACGGGAAGACGTACCTGAGAAACACGCAGAGACCATCGAGTTGTGGTCCCCCATCATCTTCCCTGGGCTGCTTCAGACGGCCCCGTACGCGCGGACCAGCTCGTCCGCCGCCTTCTCCACCTCGGCCACGAACGCCGGCGGAGCATCGCCGATCACATGCTGCTCGTCAGGGTCGTACTCCCACCGTCAGGTCATCCACACACCGCCTGAACGGCTTCGGACTCGACCGCGGCCAGCTCGTTCATACCTTCCCGGAAGGCGGGGTCGGCCTTGCTCGTGGTGCCGTGGACTGCGGCGAGAGCGGCCTGGTGCTGCGCTTGTTCCTTGTGCCGCTCCATCTCGTCGAGCCGGTGAGGAGCGATCCTGGCGAGGGCGGTGCGGACAGCCTCGGGGGTTCGTTCGGGCCGGGGGATCAGATCCTGCCCACCGTGGTCAGGCTGTGTGTCCGCGTCGCGGTCCGGATGTCCACCGTACCGGTCGGGCGTGTCCCGGAGGCTCACGTTCCGTAGCGTCAGGTCAGTTCGCGCAGTGCCCTGCCCAGGGCCGCCACCCCCTCCGTGATCACCCCCGCCGGGCTCGCCGCGTAGCCCAGGACCAGGCCGGGGCTGCCGGGGAGTTGGCGGTGCCAGGACAGGGGGTGGCACTTCACGCCGTGGGTGAGGGCGGTGGCGGCCAGGGCCGTGTCAGGGATGTCCGGGGTGTCGTACGTGATGGTCAGGTGGAGGCCTGCTGCCGTGCCGTGGACCGTGGCCGCCGGGAGATGGGTGGCCAGGGCGGTGATCATCGCGTCGCGGCGTCTGCGGTGGCGGTCGCGCAGGAGGCGCAGGTGGCGTTCCAGGGTGCCGGACTCCAGGAGGCGGGCCAGGACCAGTTGGGGGAGGGCCGCGTTGCCGAGGTCGGTGAAGCGTTTCGCGTCCACCAGCGGAGCGAGGTGGCGGCGGGGCGGGACCATCCAGCCGATGCGGAGGGCGGGGGCGAGGAGTTTGGAGACGCTGCCCAGATAGCAGACCTGGTCGTCGGCCAGGAGGGAGCGCAGGGCCGGGACCGGCGGGCGGTCGTAGCGGTGTTCCGCGTCGTAGTCGTCCTCCAGGATGAGGCCGCCGTCCCGAGCCCAGCGCAGCAGTTCGCGGCGGCGCTCACCCCCCGTCACCATGCCCATCGGGAACTGGTGGGCCGGTGTGAGCAGGACCGCGCGGGCGCCGGTGGCGCGCAGGGCGTCGATCCGGATGCCGTCGGGGTCGAGCGGCACCGGCGGGGTGGCCAGGCCCCCGTGGTGCAGGTGCTGGCGGGTGCCCAGGGAGCCGGGGTCCTCGACCGCCACGGCGTCGATGCCGTCGGCGCGCAGGACGGGGTGCAGGAGGGTCAGGGCCTGTGCGATTCCGGCGACGATCAGGATGTCGGCCGGGTCGGCTCGCATGCCGCGGGTGCGGGCCAGCCAGTTGGCGACGGCGCGGCGTAGCTGAGGGGTGCCGCGCGGGTCGCCGTAGCCGAGTTCGTCGGCGGACAGACCGGTGAGGAGGGCTCGTTCGGCGCGCAGCCAGGCCGTCCGGGGGAAGGCGGTGAGATCCGGGCGGCCGGGGGTGAGGTCGATGCGGGCGGGGGCGGCGCGGAGGGCGTCGAAGACGTCGTTGCCGGGTTCGCCGGAGAAGGCACCCACGGGCTCGGGCGGCGGCCCGGTGGGCGTGGTGGCCGGTGGCGGAGGGGTCGCCACCACCACCGTCCCGCCCCGGCGGCGGCCCTCCACATGGCCGTCCTCCGTGAGCCGGCGGTACGCCTCCGCGACCACCCCGCGCGAGACGCGCAGCTCGGCGGCGAGCACCCGGGTGGGCGGCAGCCTGCTGCCCACGGTCAGCCGGCCGTCGGCCATCGCCCGCCGCAGCCGCCGGGCCAGCCAGTCCGACTTGCCGTCGGCGGGCACGGCGGCGGCGTCGAGCTGGAGGAAGTCGGAGCCGGAGGTCATGGCGTGACCCGCCTCCCGCGGTTGGTCCAACGGCGCGCGTGGGTCCGGCCGGACAGCGGGAACGCCATGGTCAAGGGGGCCTCCGCGAACGGCGATGTGAACGGCGACGTGAACTGGGACGCGAACTGGGACGTCCTCCACCCTGGCCCCGTCAATGGTCCGCCGGCCAGGGCCAAAGGAGGGGCTCCCCACCGGTCCATAACCCGGTCTGCGCGGAACATCGGCCTCCGCGGTCCCTTTCGTGTTTGCGTGGACCCATGACGGCTGCACCCACGACCACGGTCGAGTACATCCGATACCGCATTCCCGAGGAGAAGTCCGAGGAGTTCCTCGCCGCCTACACCCGTGCCGCGGGCCGGCTCGCGGCCTCCCCGCACTGCCTCGACTACGAACTCGCCCGCTGCGAGGAGGACTTCGAGCACTTCATCCTGCGCATCACCTGGACGTCGACCGAGGACCACCTCCAGGGCTTCCGCACCTCCGAGCTGTTCCCGCCCTTCCTCGCCGAGATCCGGCCGTACGTCGCTGCCATAGAGGAGATGCGGCACTACAAGGCCACCCCCGTGCGCGGGACGGGTTCGGCCGTACCCACGCTGTACCGGTGGGCGGGCGGGGCGGAGGCGTTCGCCCGGCTGACGGACGCGTTCTACACGAAGGTCCTGGCGGACGACCTGCTGGCGCCCGTCTTCGCGAACCTCGCCCCCGAGCACGCCGGGCACGTCGCCCTGTGGCTGGCCGAGGTCTTCGGCGGACCGGACGCCTACACGGCGACCCAGGGCGGACACGATCACATGGTCGCCAAGCACTTCGGCCTTGCCATCACCGAGGCCCAGCGGCGCAGATGGGTCAACCTCATCCAGGACGCCGCCGACGAGGCCGGTCTGCCGACGGACCCGGAGTTCCGCTCGGCCTTCCTCGCGTACGTCGAATGGGGCACCCGGCTCGCCGTCCACTTCTCCGGCCCGGACGCCAAGCCCCCGACGGAGCAGCCGGTGCCGATGTGGGGGTGGGGGGCGGCTCCGCCCTATCAAGGGTGACTACAGGCGTCAGGCGGACGGTGTCTGTGAACCCGCGCGGGTCGCGTCCGCGCCCCAGCTCGCCAGGAGGCGCAGGGCGTCTGCCGACGGGGAGCCCGGTTCCGCGTGGTAGACGACCATCGCCTGGTCGCCGTCGTCCGCCAGCCGGAAGCCCTCGAAGTTGAGGGAGAGGTCGCCGACGAGCGGGTGGCGCAGCTGCTTCACGCCGTGGTTCTTCTCCTTGACGTCGTGGGTGGCCCACAGACGGCGGAAGTCCTCGCTCTTGACGGAGAGCTCGCCCACGATCGCGGACAGGCGCGGGTCGTCGGGGAAACAGCCGGCGTCCATGCGCAGCACGCAGACGATGTCGATGGCCTTCTGCTCCCAGTCGACGAAGAGGTCGCGGTACTCGGGCTTCAGGAACACCAGCCGCGCCCAGTTCCGCTCGGCCGGCGGCAGCTCCGCCCAGTCGCCGAAGACCGCCGCCGCCATCCGGTTCCAGGCGAGGATCTCCGAGCGCCGCCCCACGACGTACGCGGGCACGCCGTCCATGGTGTCGAGGAGCTGCCGCAGCGATACCCGCACCTGCTGCGGACGCGCGGTCTGCTTCTTCTTGTGCTTCGGCTTCGCGAGGTGCGTGAGGTGGGCGTGCTCGGCGTCGGTCAGCCGCAGGGCACGCGCGATCGAGTCCAGGACCTCCGCCGAGACGTTGCGTCCGTTGCCCTGTTCCAGGCGTGTGTAGTACGCCACCGACACCCCGGCCAGCTGCGCCAGCTCCTCGCGCCGCAGCCCCGGTACCCGCCGGTGCCGGCCGAAGTCCGGCAGCCCTACGTCCTCCGGCTTCAGCCGCGCTCGCCGGGTACGCAGGAACTCGCTCAGCTCGGCCCGCCGGTCCAGCGGCGTGCCGGACAGTCCGAAAGACGGTGGCTGTTCATCCATACGTCCAGTATTCACCGTCGTACGACGGTGATCCTGACCCCGCCAGTGGTAGGCACAGCAGTCGTACGCAGAGCCGTGGGCTGGGTGAGACGCCTGTGATGGGGCAGGCTGAACACCGTGCCCGGCCGGAAGGCAGGCCGGGACGACGACCCCCCGCTAGGAGATTCCCGGCATGACCACCGTTGCCGCGTACGCCGCACCCGCTGCCAAGGCTCCTCTGGAGCGCACGACGATCGAGCGCCGGGCGGTCGGCGAGTTCGACGTCCTGATCGACATCAAGTTCGCCGGTATCTGTCACTCCGACATCCACCAGGCCCGCGAGGGCTGGGGCGAGGCCATCTTCCCGATGGTCCCCGGCCACGAGATCGCCGGCATCGTCACCGAGGTCGGCTCCGGCGTCACCAAGTACGCCGTCGGCGACCGGGTGGGCGTCGGCTGCCTGGTCGACTCCTGCCGCGAGTGCGACAACTGCAAGGCCGGCCTGGAGCAGTACTGCACCGTCGGCGGCGTCGGCACGTACAACGCCGTCGGCAAGGACGGCAAGCCCACCTACGGCGGCTACTCCGAGAACATCGTCGTCGACGAGAACTACGTCCTGCGCATCCCCGACGGCCTCGCCCTCGACGTGGCCGCGCCGCTGCTCTGCGCCGGCATCACCACGTACTCCCCGCTGAAGCACTGGAACGCCGGCCCCGGCAAGAAGGTCGCCATCCTCGGCATGGGCGGCCTCGGCCACATGGGCGTCAAGATCGCGCACGCGCTCGGCGCCGAGGTGACGGTCCTGTCCCAGTCGCTGCGCAAGAAGGACGACGGCCTGAAGCTGGGCGCCGACCACTACTACGCGACCAGCGACGAGAAGACCTTCCAGGACCTGAAGGGCACCTTCGACCTCATCCTGTCGACGGTCTCGGCCCCGCTGAACCTGGACGCCTTCCTGTCCCTCCTCCGCACGGACGGCGCGTTCGTCAACGTCGGCGCCCCCGAGGAGCCCGTCAACCTCAACCTGTTCTCCGTGATAGGCGGTCGCAAGACCCTCGCCGGCTCCGGCATCGGCGGCATCCAGGAGACCCAGGAGATGCTGGACTTCTGCGCGGAGCACGGCTTCGGCGCGGAGATCGAGCTGATTCGCGCGGACGAGATCAACGACGCGTACGAGCGGGTGCTGGCGAGTGACGTCCGGTACCGGTTCGTGATCGACACCGCGACCATCTGACCCTCGTGTCCGAGGACGGCCGCTGTATCAGCAGTCGACCGGTCCGCCCGGCGACTGCTGGTACAGCGTCCACATGATCAGGCCCTGAAGGGCGAGCAGCAGCAGAGCGGCCGGCAGCACCATGCCGGCCATCTGCACCGGCCCGCGCGGACGCCGGGGCTGGAGCAGCCGGCGCCCGGCGAGCACCACGGCGGCGACCGTGGCGAAGAGCCCGGCGTACGCCGCCGCGTACATCGGCCAGGTGCTCGCCAGCTCCCGGCAGACCGCCAGCTCGGCGGTGGCGTGCCGGTCCTCCGTGACATCGAAGGCGTACGCGCCCAGCACCCCGAGGGAGAGCAGGACGACGGACGCGGAGGCGATGCCCCATCCCTCGTTCTCGGCGTCGTCGGCGGCGCCGATGTTCAGTTCGGTGAGCGTGTCGGTACTCATGCCCATGAGGAGGGGCGCCGGACACGGTCGGGTTCCCGTCAGGGTCCCCGGCGTTCGTGTCGGTCCCGTCCCAGCAGCCACAGCAGATACGGCCCGCCGACCAGCGCGGTCAGCGCGCCGACCGGGATCTCCAGCGGCGGCAGCAGCGTACGGGCCGCCAGATCGGCCGTCACCAGGACCACCGCACCCGTCAACGCGCTGGTGAGCAGCGGCAGTTGGGGCGTCCGGGTGAGCCGGCGCGCCAGCTGGGGCGCGGTGAGGGCGACAAAGCCGATCGGCCCGGCGGCGCCGGTCGCGCTCGCCGCCAGGACGACTCCGAGGACGGTCAGCCCGAGCCGCGCCCGGTCCACCCGCACGCCCAGCGCGGACGCGGTGTCCGCGTCGAGACCGAGCGGGCGCACGGCACGGTTCGCCCACACCAGCGCCGGGAGGGAGAGCAGGAGTACGACGCCCAGCGGGCCCGCCTGCTCCCAGCCCCGGCCGTTGAGGCTGCCGGTCAGCCACAGCTTGAGCTGCTCGGCGGCCTCCAGTTCGCTGTCGGCGAGGTAGAGCTGGACGACGGCGGAGAGGGCGACGCCGATACCGACGCCGGTGAGCACGAAACGGTTCGGCTGCATGCCGTGGCGCCAGGCGAGGACGTACACGAGGGCCGCAGCCGCGAGTCCGCCCACGACGGACACGGCGGGCATCGCACCGGGGGCGGAGACGGTGCCGGTGGTCAGCGCGAGGACCGTCGCGGCGGCGGCGCCGTGCCCGACACCGATCACGTCCGGGCTGGCCAGCGGATTGCGGGTGACCGTCTGCACGAGGGCCCCGGAGACACCGAGCGCGGCGCCGACCAGGGCGCCGAGCGCGATCCGGGGCACCCGCAGCTCGTTCACCACCAGGTCGTAGGGGCTCGCTTCCCCCCGCACGGTCCGCCAGACCTCGGCGGGCGGGATGTACGTCTGCCCGACACACGCGGACACGAGCATCACGCCCGCGAGAAGCGCGAGAAGGCCGAGGGCGACGTAGAGGGAGCGACGGTGGAGGACGAGGGATGTGTGGGTGGTAGGGCGCAGAACACTTGTCTGCCTGGCTGCGGGAAGTCGTGCCTCCCCCCGTGCCTCAAGGGCCTGGGGGGACCCCCAGGCCCTTGAGGCACGGGTGGGCGCTGGGGCGCCCCGCAAGCGCCGGGCCGCGCGCCCCACCCCCGGCCCACCCGAACCCCGGTCACCCTTCACGCCGCCACCCCCTTCCGCCGTACCAGAACAACGAGCACCGGCACCCCCACCAACGCCGTCATCACCCCCGCCGGCACCTCCGCGGGAGCCCGCACCACCCGCCCCACCACGTCCGCCAGCACCAGCAACCCCGCCCCCAGCAGCGCCGACAACGGCAGCACCACCCGGTGCCCGACCCCCCGCACCAGCCGCCGGGCGAGATGCGGCACCGCCAGCCCCACGAACGCGATCGGCCCCGCCGCGGCCACCGCGGAAGCGGTCAGCAGGGTCGCCCCCAGCGCCGCGCACACCCGTACCGTGTGCACCCGGTGCCCCAGCGCCCGAGCCGTCTCGTCGCCGAGGGCCAGCGCGTCGAGCCCCCGCGCACAGGCGATCACCAGCCCCGCCCCCACCGCCAGAAACGGCAGCATCCGGACGACGGTGTCGGCGTCCCGCCCGCTCAGCGCGCCCACCTGCCAGAACCGGAACTGGTCGAGCGTCGCCGAACTCGACGTGAGCACGACGGTCGTCGCTCCGGCGGTCATCGCGGACAGTGCCGTACCGGCCAGCGACAGCTTCACCGGCGAGGCCCCGCCCCGCCCCCGCGCGGCGATGCCGTACACCAGACAGGCCGCGGCGACGGCGCCGGCGAAGGCGTACCAGACATAGCCGCCGAAGCCGTTCGCGAGGCCGAGGGAGAGGGCGAGGACGACGCCCGCCGCCGCGCCCTGGCTCAGCCCGAGGATGCCGGGGTCGGCGAGCGGATTGCGGGTGACCGCCTGGAGGGCCGCCCCGGCCAGGCCGAGCGCGGCGCCCGCCGTCAGCCCGATCTCGGTCCGGGGCAGCCGCAGGGACCGTACGACGAGGGCGTCGGGCGAGCCGCCGCCGTGCAGCAGGGCGTCGAGCACGGCGGACGGCGGGACCGCCCGCGTCCCCACGGCGAGGCTGAGCACGGCCGCGGCGGCCACCAGCAGGGTGACCGCCGGCCAGACGAGGTACTTCACTTGGTCAGACGCCGGCCGAGCTCGGTGACGACGAGACGCGCGGCGGTCGGACCGGCGTTGAGGTACCAGGGGTCGTCGTCGACCTTGACGGCGTGGCCCGCCTCGACGGCCGACATCCCCTTCCACAGCGGCCCGGCCAGGGTGCTCGCCGCGTCCGTCTCGCTCGCGTCGCCCTGGACGGAGTAGAAGATCCAGTCGGCGTCCGCCGTGTCGATCTTCTCGCTGCTGATGTCCTCCGAAATGGCGTTGAACTGCTGCGACTTGGGCCGGGACAGCCCCATGTCGACGGCGATCGAACCGGTGAAGGAGGAGACGCCGAACATCCGGGTGCGGTCGGGCGTGAAGCGGACCATGGAGACGGCCGGATCGCCGTCCGCCGCGTCCCCCTTCGCCTTCGCGTCGGAGACGATCCCGTCCAGCAGCTTCTGCGCCGCCTGCCCCTTGCCGATCGCGTCGCCGACGAGCAGCAGGTCCCGCTTCCAGTTGATGCCCTGGCCCGCGGTGACCACGGTCGGCGCGATCTTCGACAGCTTGGGGTAGAGGTCGCCGAGCGAGTCGTTGACCAGGATCAGATCGGGCTTGGCGGCGGCCAGCGACTCCAGGTTGGGCGCCTGCCGGGTGCCCGCGTCGGTCATCGCGCCGAGCTTCGCCTTGTGCTGCGGGAAGGTGTCCGCGAGGTAGTCGGGAACCAGGCCCGCGTTGTCGGCGCGGGTGGAGGCGGTCGGTACGACGCCCAGGGTGAGCAGATCGTCGAGCTGACCGGTGCTGAGCACGGCGATCTTCTTCGGCTCGGTCTTGAGCGTCGTACTGCCCTGGAAGTGTTTCACCGTGCGGGGAAACGTTCCGTCGGTGTCGGTGTCCGCGCCCATGCCGTCGGCGAGGACACTGGGCGCGGCGGACGGGCCCTCGGACGCCCCGGCGACCATGTTGCGCTCGCCGTCCTTCGTGCCGGCCGAGGAGGACGTGGCATCGTTGTCAGCCGAGGTCGAGCAGCCGGCCAGCGCCCCTCCGACGACTGCCACGACGGACGCGCCCAGGGCGGCTTTCCACTTCAACGACGACGTACGCACGGAATCTCCCGACGGTTTTGATAAGGCGAGCCTTACCTTAACTCAAAGGGGTGAGCGCCCTCGGCCTCGACTACGTGTACACCGCCTTCCGCCCGGCCGAACAGCCCGAACAGCCCGAACACACGCTCGTGGTCTACTACTTCAACGACTGAGGGGAACTGCTGAGGAGATCCGCATGGAACTCGTCTTCACCGGCCGGGTGATCGAATGGCGTGGACCCGCGCCGTACTACTTCGTCCCCGTGCCGGACGACGAGTCCGCCGACATCCGTGAGGTGGCCGCAGCGGCCTCGTACGGCTGGGGCGTGATCCCGGTCGAGGCCCGCATCGGCGGGATCACCTTCGAGACGTCCCTCTTCCCCAAGGACGGCGGCTATCTGCTGCCGTTGAAGAACGCCGTACGCCTGCCGCAGGGGATAGGGGCGGGCGGAGAAGTGAGCGTACGGATGACCGTCCGCCTGTAGCCCCTTGGTCCCGGGTCAGACCCGCTGCCCCTGAAGCCCGTCGTACGCGGCCATCACCAGCTCCAGCCCCCGGGTGTCCTCGGCGGGCTCGCGCATCTGACTGGTCACGTACGCCACCGCCATCCGGGCCTCGGGGTCGATCATGACCATGGAGCCGCCCCAGCCGCCCCACCCGTAGGTGTTGCCGAACAGCCCGTAGCCCAGGCCCCATCGCACCGGCATCCCCAGCCTCCGGTCCTCGCCGGCGAACTGCTCCACCCAGGCCCGCTCACAGCCCGCCCGCGACAACAGCCGTACCCCGCCGACCGTTCCGCCGCACGCCATCGCCGACTGCACGAGGGCGACCGAGCGGGCGTTGCCGAAACCGCTCGCCGCGGGGATCTGCGCACGGCGCCAGGCCACACTGTTCCCGTCGCGCAGCCGGATCGCGGTCGCGGTGGTCGCGGCCGTCGCGTCACCGCCGGGCGCGCTCGCACGGTAGTCCTCGTCCCGGTGCGGCGGCGGGACCGCGAGCGCCACCCGGTGGTCGTGCTCGGCGGGCAGCCCGATGCGGAAGTCCGCGCCCAGCGGCCCGGCCACCTCCTCGGCGAAGAACTCGCCCACACTGCGTCCGGTGATCCGCCGCACCACCTCTCCGACCAGGAACCCCTGCGTCAGCGAGTGGTACCCGGCCGCGCTCCCCGGCTCCCACTGAAGAGCCTGCCCGGCGAGCCGCGCCGTGGCGGCGGACCAGTCGTAGACCTCCTCGACCGGCCCCTCCCAGTCGGGCAGACCGGCGGTGTGCGAGAGCAGATGCCGTACCAGCACGCTCTCCTTGCCCGCCGCGGCGAACTCCGGCCAGTACGTGGCGACCGGCGCGTCCACGTCGAGCGCGCCCCGGTCGGCGAGTACGAGCGCGCACAGCGCCGTCATCGTCTTGGTGACGGACCAGACGTTCACGATCGTGTCCCGCTGCCACGGGACCGTACGGTCCGAGTCGGCGAACCCACCCCAGACGTCCACCACCGGCTCGCCGTCCACGAAGACGGCCACGGATCCGCCCGTGTCCCCGGCGTCCAGCAACGCGGCGAGGGCGTTGGGCACCGCGGTGAACAGGTCGTCGTACGACCCCTGGACGCGTGCCGTGTCTGCGGTGCCTGCGGTGTCTGCCATGTGTGGCATTAGCCCGCATCGGTCGACCCGAGGCAACCGAATTACGCCGTACGGTCGGTCGTACGTTCGGTCGTACGTTCGGTCGTGCGGTCGGTCCGGTCCTGGGCTTCGAGGAGCTCGTCACCGTGCGCGACCGCCCACCGCCCGAGTTCCGCCATCGGGCCCTCGACCAGACTCCGGCCGAGGCCCGTCAGGCCGTACTCGACGCGCGGCGGCGCCTCGGCGTGCGCGCGACGGTCCACCAGCCCGGCGGCGAGCAGCCGGCGCAGGGAGTCGGTCAGCACCTTGTCACTCATACCGCCACCGCCACCGCCACCGCCATCGCCGCCGATGGCCGTGCGCAGGTCGCGGCGTCGGCGCGGACCCCTGCGAAGTGCCGCCAGGACGACGGGATCCCAGGTGTGGGTGAAGAGATCGGTGGCCGCGCGCAGACGGCAGTCGGCGACCAACTCGTGCCGGTGGGCGTCGTGTTCGTGTTCGTGTGCAAGGTCGTGATCGGTCATCTCGCCGTCCATCATGGCGCGTCGGCCACGCACCGATCGGTGCGCGACGACTTCCCTACCGTGACCACCCGACTGATTTCGGCTGGAGAGGCAGGGACGATGCGCATCGGGATCCTGGGCACGGGCACACTGGCGGCCGCCCTCGGCGAGGGCTGGGCATGCGCCGGACATGAACTGGCCATCGGCGGGCGGTCGCGGGCCGGGGCGGAGAGGCTGGCGGCACGGCTGGGGCACGGAGCGCTCGCCGTCGCGCCGCGCGAGGCGGCCGTCGGGCGGGACGCGGTGCTGCTCGCCGTGTCGTGGGACGGCGTCGAGGACATGCTGGCATCGGCGGGCGCCGCGGACGGCACGCTCGCGGGGACGCCGTTGATCGATCCGACGAACGCCGTCGCGCACGGCGTCGGCGCCCTGCTCGTCGCCCCCGGCGAGTCGATGGCGGACCGGATCGCCGGGCTCGCGCCGGGAGCCCGGGTGGTGAAGGCGTTCCATCTCTTTCCGGCCGCCCAGTGGACGGCCGCTGCCGCCGGCGACCCGTCCCCTTCCCCGTCCCCTTCCCCGCCCCCGTCCTCGGTTCCGTCGCGGGTGACCGTGGCGATGTGCGGCGACGACGCGGTGGCCCTGCGGACGGTCGGTGAGCTGGTGCGTGACGTCGGCGGGATTCCGGCGACTCTGGGCGGGCTGGACCGCGTCCGCCAACTCGAGGAGGTGGCGGGGTTCGCCATCGGCCTGGCGTTCGCGGGAGTGGCCCCTGACTCCGCGCTCCCGCGCGCATCCGCACCACCCACACCGCCCGCACCGAACTGACGCGAGCATGGAGATCATCCCAGAACAGGGCGTCGCCCTCGTCCGGATCGGCGACCCGCGCGCGGAGCGCGTCGGGCCGCCGCACCACACGGTCGAACTCGTGGAGATCGGCTACGGCGGCCAGGGCGCCGAGGGGAGCGGCGCCGAGGCGGAGTTCGACCGGGTCCAGCTGACGTACCGCTTCCTGGACGACGTGGCCGTGCCGTGGCGGTGGCTCAGGAGGTGGCGTTCCAGGAGTGCGCGACGTCGATGACCAGGCGGTCGTCCAGCTGCGTCACCCGGAACGGCAGGCGCGCCCGCACGCCGACACCGATCTGCACACTGTCCTCGAGGCCATCGACGTACCGGGTGTCCTTGAACGTCTGGTAGTCCGTGAGGTCCACGCCGGGCAGCGGCTGCGCGTGCTGCCCCGGGTAGGACTCCGAGCCGGTCGCCGGGTCGAAGTTCGGGCCCACGGCGATCTGGAGGATCGCCCCGCCCGAGACGGGGATCTCTCCCGTGCCGACCGAGATCAGCTTGTCGACGTACGTGACCCGGTAGCCGATCGGCCCGGACGCCGAGCCCTTGAAGTCGAGGACCATGCGGTCGAAGCACTCGTGCCGGCCGGTCCTGATGTCCGTCAGCGGGGGCCTGTAGTCCTCCGACGGCGCCACGCGCTTCTCGAGGCTCCCCCACCCGGTCTCGCACACCGTCGACGCGGCGGTGTCCGCGTGCGCCGTCCCCACCGCCCCCGCCATCCCGGCTCCCGCCAGGACGAGCGCTGCCAGTGCGGTTCCGAGTCGTCGCATGCTTGCTCCCAGATCATCGAGTACACGTGTGAGGCGCCGGGGCCGCCCACCCACCGCAACCGGCGCGGGGCGGGCCCGGCGGCTCAGACTGTGCCCCCCATGTGATCGGACCTAGCTCGCACCATCACGAAACGACAACGCTGTCTCCCGCATGTGGCGTGGATCACGTCTGGGGGAAAACCTGCGGTCCGGCGCGGGCGTCTAGCGGGTGTGAGATCAGTCAGGGCAACGCTGCACGAGGTGGACGAGGAGCGTCTCGTCCGGCTGGTGGCAAGAGGCGACCGCGCCGCGTTCGAGGAGTTGTACCGGCGTACGTCGCCGTGGCTGGCGGTGCGGCTGCGCCGCCGGTGCGTGGACGAGCAGATCGTCGCGGAGGTCATGCAGGAGACCTATCTGGCGGTGTGGCGCGCGGCGGGTGCGTTCGCCGGGGCCGCGGTCGGCGGGACGGCCACCGGCTGGCTGTGGACGATCGCGGCGCGCCGCCTGGTCGACGCGTTCCGGCGCAGGGCTCACCACGCGGAGCCGCCACCCGCCGCCGCTGCGCCCGACGCGGCGCCCGCCGCCGAGGAGGAGGCGCTCGCGGCGACCGTCGGCGGTGATGTCGGGGACGCGCTGCGGTGCCTGGCACCGGAGCTGAGACAGGTACTGCAGGCCATGGTGCTCGACGGGCTGTCCGTCCGGGAGACCGCGGTCCTGCTCGGGCTGCCCGAGGGCACGGTCAAGACCCGTGCCCGCCGGGCCCGGATCGCGATGCGGAGGGCGCTGGCGTGAGTGTGGAACACGCGTCGACGCGGATCATCGAGGATTACGCGCGCGGCGGCGCGGACCTCGCCGCCGACGAGGTGTGGGCCGTGGAGGCCCATCTGGAGACGTGCCGGGTGTGCCGTGACCGGCTGTCCGCCGCTGTCGATGCCGAGGTGCCCGCCGTTGCCTCCCTGGTCGACACCGTGTGGTCCGGCCTCGAACCCCGGCTGGCGGCAACCGCCACGATGCCGCGCCGACGGCGCTGGTCGGCGCGGCTGTCGAGGTGGATGACGCCCGCGATGGTGCCGTGGCTGGCCATGGTCGTGGGCGTGACGCTGCTGGCCCTGCTGCTCGACCTGGTCGACAACGGCTCTGGCACCGGCTCCGGCACCGGCTTCGGTTCCGGTTCCGGTTCCGGTGAGGTGTCGCTGGTGCTGCTGTTCGCGCCGGTCCTGCCCGTGCTCGGCGTCGCGGCGTCGTGGTCGCGCGGTCTGGACCCGGTGTGCGAACTGACCGCCTCGGTGCCCAGGGCCGGGCTCTATCTGGTGCTGCGGCGCACCGCGTCCGTGCTCGGCGTGGTCGTTCCCGCGCTGCTGGTGGGCGGATGGGCGACGGGGGTGATGGTGGCTCAGTGGCTGCTGCCCTGCCTGGCCTTCACCGCGACGACCCTGGCGCTCGGCGGTGTCGTCGGGGTGACCCGCGCCGCCGTCGTGCTGGCCGCCGTGTGGGCCGCCGTGGTCGTGGCGCCGACCCTGGCCACCAGCCGTACGACCTTCGCCCTGCAGACGGGCGGTCTGCCCGCGTGGGGGCTGATCCTCGCACTCGGCACCGGTGTCGTGATCGCCCGCAGAGGCGCGTACTCCGTGCTGGGAGCCCATCGATGACCATCAGGAAGGCAGGACCCCCTATGACGTCCGCCGTGAGCACGGCCGACATCGCACCGACGGCCTACGCCTGGGAGATCCAGGCCACCGGGCTGAAGGTCAGGGTCGGCAGGAAACGGATGGCCGTCGACGGCCTCGACCTCTCGCTGGGCACCGGCGTACACGGACTCCTCGGCCCCAACGGGGCGGGCAAGACCACCCTCATCCGGACCCTGGCCACCGTGCTGCGCCCCACCGAGGGCACCCTGGAGCTGCTCGGCGAGTCCGCGGGCGGCATGGGCGAGCACCGTGCGCTGCGCCGCCGGATCGGCTACCTGCCGCAGGAGTTCGGCTACTACAAGCGCTTCACGGTGCGCGAGTTCGTCGAGTACATGGCGTGGCTGAAGGAGGTGCCGAAGGCGGACATCCCCGCGGCGGTGCAGCGCGCCGTGGAGCGGGTGGGTCTGGCGGACCGCGCCGACGACAGGATGAAGGCCCTCTCGGGCGGCATGGTGCGCAGGGTCGGCATCGCCCAGGCCATCGTCAACGACCCGACGATCCTGCTCCTCGACGAACCGACGGTCGGCCTCGACCCGGCGCAGCGGCTGCGCTTCCGCGAACTGTTGCAGGAGTTGGGTACGGACACCTGCGTGCTCGTCTCGACCCACCTGGTCGAAGACGTCGCCGCCGCCTGCACCGACGTGGTGCTCTTCGCCGAGGGCCGGCTGGTCTTCCAGGGCACCCCGGACGACCTGGCGGCGGCGGGCGGCCCCGACCACGCGGGCGACAGCCCCCTGGAGCGAGGCTACTCGGCTCTGCTGCTCAACCCCGACCAGACCAGGGGGACTTGGTGAACATCCGCGTCCTGCGCATCGAACTGAGGCGCTCCGTCGCCCCGTGGGCCGGCGCCGTGGTCCTGATGGCGCCGCTGGCGTTCCTGTACCTGCTCAACGGCGTGTGGTGGACGGGCACCACGGCGTGGACGGCCCAGTGGACGTCCATGGCCCTGTGGACCCGCTCCCTGCTGTTCTACCTGTGGCCGCTCGCCGTGGGGCTCGGGGCGCTGCAGGGCCTGCGCGACCACCGCTCGAAGATGTCCGAGCTGCTGACGACCACACCGAGGCCCGCCCGGCACCGCGCGGCCGCGGTGGCGGGCACGACGGCGATCACGCTGGCCTCGGCCTTCGCGCTCCTCGTCCTCGTGGGCGGGGTCCAGGTGCTCGCCCACACCGAGTACACGCACCTCGGGTGGCTGCCGATCTCGCTGGTGGGGGCGCTCTCCCTCGTCGCGGGGGCCGTGCTGGGCATGGGGGCCGGGCGGGCCCTGCCGTCCGCGCTCACCCCGCCCGCGCTGACCATGGCCGCCTTCGTGTTCACGGCCCTCATGCAGATGTCGTTCGGCCGGACGGAGACGACCACGGCGACGGGGGTCCCGATCACGGAGCCGAACCGGGTCTCGCTGCTGTCACCGGCGGTGCAGGAGGTGCGCGATGTGCTCGTCACGCTCTCCGCCTCCGCGCACGTCGGGCAGACGATCTGGCTGCTCGGCATGGCCGCGACCGGCTTCGCGCTGCTGGTCGCTGCGACCCCGCGTGCCCGGCTGATCGCCCTGACGCCCGTCCTGGCGGGTGCGGTGATCGCCCTGCTCGTCCTCCCGTCCGACCCGCGCCGGATATATGTCGTCGACGAAGCCGCCGCGGAGCTGGTGTGCGACGGCCCGGTGTGCGTGACGAAGACGCAGCAGGCACGACTCGCCGACCTCGCGGGTCCCGGTAAGGAGGCGCTGCGCCTGCTGCACGGTGCCCTGGGCGGCCGGGCGCCGGTCTCGGTCCGGGAGGACACGGCCCTCCTGCCGGAAGGCACCACGCCGAAGTGGTCCCGCACGACCGTGCTCTTCGACTTCGACGACGACATCATCGCCGCCGCGAAGGGCGAGCAACTGACCCTGGCCCTGATAGCCAAAGGCATGGTGCCGGGGTGCACCCCCACCGGCTGGACCAGCTTCGGGTCAGATCTCTTCGCGCAGACCGTCGCGGTGGGCTGGGTTCTCGGGGACCTCAAGCCGCTTCCCCGCACGCTGTCAGCAGGTTCGCGCAGGGAGGTCGACGCCGAGACCCGCCCGGTGTGGAAGGAACTCAAGGCGCTGCCGCGGGCCGAACAGCTCTCGCGGATCAACGCGATGCGCGCCGCCGCGCTCTCCTGCGAGGGCGAACCGTTCGAGGCGCTGAAGGGCGGTGCGTCCCGGTGAGACGGCTGACGCTGTACGCGCGCTCGCGTCAGGTACCCGCGTCGCTCGCCGCGGTGGTGATCAGCGCGGTGGCGGTGTGGGCACTCGCCCGGGACGGGGGCGAGGGGCCCGGTGATCCACGGCCGGCCGTGCTCGTCCTCGCCGCGGGGGTGATGGCGGCCTCGATCGGGCTCAGCGGGCAGGATCTCGCGCTGGACCGGACGGCCGCGATCCGCTGGGTGCCCCGCAGAGCGGCGCACGTGCTGCTCGCCGGGGCGGTCGTCGGCGCGGTGCTGCTGACCGTGCAGATCATGGGCGAGTCCATGGTCACCACCGCGTTCGTCGTCCGGGACAGCGCGGGCCTGATGGGACTGGTCGCCCTGGGCGCGGCGCTCTCGGGCGGCCAGTACGCGTGGACGCTGCCGTTCGCCTGGCTCTCGTTCTCGTTCTTCGCCCCGCCCCCGACGAGTACGCCGACGCGGGTGGCGACCTGGATGCTGCTGCCGCCCGGCACGGCGGCGGGCACCTGGACGGCCCTGGTCCTCACGGTCGCCGGCACCGCGGCCTACGCCGTCGCGGGACCGAGACGGTAACCGGACCGGGCCACCGGACGGCACGCCTCCGCCCTCACATCACCGCGCCCGACACGCCCTCACGTCACCGCGCCCGCACGCCCTCACGCCGTTCCGGCTGCCGGAGCAGGTAGACGGCCGCGACCGCGACCAGGACCGCCATGCACGCGATGAAGACCAGGCCCGCGCCCTCCAGACCGATCGGACCCGTCAGTACGCCCACGCCGATCACCGGGAGCGAGATACCCGCGTACGCCACCACGAACAGCGTCGAGATCACCGCCGCGCGCCGGTCGTCGGGGGACGCCCCGGCCACCACGGACAGCCCGCCGCGGAACGCCAGCCCCTGTCCGCCACCGCCGACGAGCGCGCTCAGCACCACCAGCGACAGCAGATCCCATCGCAGCGCGCCCGCGAGCAGCGCCAGCCCGGCGAGGAGGCAGGCGCAGCCGAGCGGCAGCGCTCGCGCCACGCCGACCCGGCCCACCGCCAGTTGCCCGGCGGTCGAGGAGAAGAAGGCCAGCGCCACGACCAGCCCGCTCACGGCACGGTCGTCCACGTCCAGGGACTGCGAGAGGAACGCCGGGCTGACCGATGTGAACACCCCGAACAGCGCGAACCCCACGAACGAGGCGATCGCCGCCGGTCCGAACACCGCCCGCACCTGCGGGGGCAGGGCGGGCCGCCGCGGCCGTACCGTGCTCAGGGGCCGCCGCTCCCGTACGGTCTCCGGAAGCCGCAGCAGGACGGCGGCCGAGGCGGCCACCAGCGCGAGGTGCACGGCGAACGGCAGGTACAGCGGCCGGGCGGCGTACTGCGCCAGCACCCCGGCGAGCAGCGGGCCGCAGCCCAGTCCGCCCATGTTGGCCGCCGTCGCCACGAACGTGGCCCGGGAGGTGCCGGAGGAGGGGGCCAGCTCCATCACGTACGCCGTGGCGGCTCCGGTGAACAGACCGGCGGACAGCCCCGACAGCAGTCGCCCCGCGTACAGCCAGCCCAGCGCGGTGGCGCACAGGAAGCAGACGGCACTCGCCGCCGAGAAGCCCAGCCCGCACAGCAGCACCGGCCGTCTGCCCACGATGTCCGAGGCGTTGCCCGCCAGCAGCAGCACGCCGATGACCCCGAAGGCGTACACGGCGTACACGACGGTCACCGTCAGCTCGGAGAACCCGAACTTCGCCTGGTAGAGGCCGTAGAGGGGAGTCGGCAGCGTGGTGCCGGCCATGCACACGGCGAACACCGCCCCACTGAGCAGGCACTGGCGCCACCCTCGACGATCACCCCCACTCATGCCGCTGCCCCCCGCCGCGCGCGACGACCCCTACTGTCCGGGACCGCTCGGAGAGGTCTTCGTCAGCGGGGACGGCGGGGACGGCGGCGATGCCTGTCCGCCCATGTCGAGGCGGAACGGCGGATACTGGTCGGTCATCAGCGCGGCGTACGCGATCACCCGCGCGACCCAGCGGGCCAGCCCGAGCAGGAAGTCGAAGAGGTGGACCGGGTAACGGGCGGTGAAGGCCAGGATGACCACGGCGACCAGGGAGAGGAAGGGAATCAGCCCACCGTGGTACCACCCGTCCCCGCCTCCCCAGCCCCACTCACCGACGAAGAACCCGACGACGATGTACTGCGGGATCACGAGCAGCCACCACTTCACCAGGACCAGGCCGCGGGACAGGCGCTCCGGATAGGCGACGTCGAAGTGCGCCGGGTAGTCGGGCACGTCCGCGAGGGTGAACGGCGGGTACCGGTCGGTGCCGAGCGCGGTATGGGCGTAGTAGCTGACACGCCAGTTCCAGCGCAGTACGCCGACATTGAAGTCGAAGAGGGACCGGGGGTACCGGGCGGTGAACAGGATGGCGAAGAACGCGATGACGGTCACCACGGAGAACGCGATCCCCAGGAAGAACAGCACGATGTAGTGCGGAATGGCGAGAAGCCACTTCACCAGCCATAGCCACCTTGACAGCCGGGGATCGAGAGACGCTTCGAGACGCACGGGTGACACGGCTACCGGAATCATGCGGCGCACTCCTTTCGAGTGTCCCCACCCGGGCGGCCACCGGCAGGCGACCAGACCATTCCCCGATCATGAATTCAGGCTCGCACGGGCGGCGGACACCCGCATCCGGGACGGGCCCACTTGCCGGCGACGCTGCCACCCTTTGTCGGCGGAAATGGACGAACACGATATCGATTTGGCCAGGGAGGCCGGAGCGCCGAAGATTGCCATGGTCAAAGTTCTCGGGAAACGGTGCGGCCCGCAGGGACGCTCGAGGACGAATTCGTCAGCGCTCTGTGTCAGGAATTCGCAGAGACCGAGGGGGCCGAGTCGCACGCATCGCCCTACAGAATCTCCTTGGTGAGCCGGAAGGCGGACCGGGATTCGCCGATGCCGAGCACCTTGTGCGGCCGCAAGCCGCCGAGGACGGTGGACGCCGAGTCGCGTACCGCCTGCCCGGCCTGCGAGAACATGTCGTACGAGTAGCTGTCGCCGGGGTGCGACAGGGCGGCGTAGCGGTCCGGGTCCGCCAGTCGTCGGCTTGAAATTGCTGGAGACCGGCGTCGGGCATCACGGTGCGTAGTAGGCGGCGTACCAAGCCGAGTGCCCCGCGACGGAGAAATCCTCGAAGTCGCCGGCCGCTTCACAGCGGAGCAGTCGTTGCAGTGCCGCTTCGGCTTCGGGCAGGCGCCGGCTCGACAGGTACGCCTTGGTTCTGGCCAGCCCGCTTCCGCACAGCAACTGAATGTCGATCGAGAAGCCGGCGTCCATGCTGGCGGACTTGGCCTGCCAGATGAGCAACACGTCTTCGAGGACCGCGGCGTTGAACAGCTGTACGCAGCAGAGCTTCATCAACTCCGTGTCACCGTCTCCCTGCGCACGCTTCTCCAGCCGGGTTTGTGCGGTGAGCAGACCTCGTACTTCGTCGAGGTTCGCCCCGGCGGGGTGCAGGCCGTACCGGAGCAGGCCCTCGTCTTCGTCCATCGCCATGCTCTCTCAGGGCTCCGTCGGATTCGATCCGCAGTCTGGTTACGTAGGTCAGGCTTCTGCGCTGTCGGCGTGGCTGTGGTCCGTGCCGCGTGTCCACAGCGAAATGTCGCTGCTCGTCGCCACGGCGATGGTCTGTCCTGAGGGCGAGAAACCGACCGCGCGGAGTTCGGAGTAGTCGGAGTGGAAGATGTGCCACCACCGCTCTCCGTGGGGACCGGGGTGGGGCAGGCCGCCGTCGCCGGAGAGCAGGACACGGTCGTTCGGCCAGGCCGGGGTGACGACCTCCAGGGTCCAACCGTCCGCGGTGGTGGTGTGAAGCCCTCCGCCGAAAAGCCCCGCGATGCGCACGCGGCTGCCGCTGATCGGCCCCAGCCCGGGGCAGGACAGGTCGGCGACCGCGTCGGGGGTGCTGTCCTCGGGGTCGGGGTCGCGGTCCCTGGCGATCCTCTCCCCGGTGACGGCATCGAAGAGGCCGTGACCGTCGTGTGAGACGGCCATCACCAGATCCCGGCCGTCCTCGGGACGCGATGCGAAGCCGATCCCGAGGAGCCCGCCGACGGGCACGAAGGCAACGCGCTGCCAGGGTTCGGGGGCAGGCACCACGGGAGCCGCGAGGAGCCGTGCGCGCAAAGCCTGTTGGTACGCGGAGAGCTCTGGCTCAAGAACCGGCTGCTCGACCGGAACTGCTTTCTTCGCCCACTTCGTCACAGCTCCATGATCCCCGCTTCGCCAGGCTGGCCCAACGGAGTTGACGCGTCTACCTTCTCCAGTACCCCCTTGGCCGCAGGCCGGCGGAGTACTCGTCGCGCTTCCTTCTCTGCGGCCCGCTGGTCGGTCGGCTCGTGCCCGAAGTCCGCCAACCGTGATCACGGCAGGCCCCAACTGCGCACCCACCAACCCGGCTTGATGACCCACGTCATCACTGCTCAATCGCCGAGGAAGCCTCCGCAGCGTAGGCGAGGAGGTTCGCGAAGCGCAGCCATCGAAGCGTGTACCCGTTCAGCGGCGCGTAGCCCGGCCGGGTAAGACCGCGGATGCCGTGGACGGTGTCGGCCAGGTGCTCCGCTGCCGGGCGGTCGACGAGGCCGAGGGCCTTGAGGTACGAGGAGGCGCAGGCATCGAGCCGCGCGTGCAGGTCGGCGAGTTGTCGTACTCGGATGTCGGGGGAGAGCGTCTCGTCGGGGTAGGGGAAGCGCCGGAACGCCGAGTGTCGGTTTGCCACGGCGGCGATCAACCCCAGTCGGGAGGGCGCCGTTGCACTCGGCCAGCGGGGCCCGCGCAGAGCGGCCGTGTCGGAGGCCCGCGGAGTGCGCCGGCCGTCCGCCTTCTCCAACCGGCGGCGGGCAGCGAAGTCATCCACCGCCTTCAGGTGAACCGCTCGGCTCTCCTCCAACGTGTCCAGCGCGCGCAGCAGCGCCGCGGGATCCCTGCGCAGATCGGGAGCGGGGCACGCCGTCGCGGCGAGATACGCCCAGGTCGCGTTGAAGCCGAGCGGGCAGTAGTCCCCGACGGCACACCTCAGTGCCCTGTGCCGTCGGGCGAGCGGCAACCGCTCGTCACGCACCCTGCGCACATCTGTTCCGAAGCCCACCCGGCGCCGTCAGCCTTCGGCCTTCGCCACACCGATCGGGCAGGGCGCGCCCGTTCCGGCAAGGCTGTGCTGCCAGGTGACCCGTCGGCCGCAGGGGGCTGTTGGGCGAAGCAGCGCGTCATCCCTGTAGGTGGGCAAGAAGTTCGTCTCCAATGGGTTAGGGGCGTTCCCGGGGCAGCAGTCGGGCGGCGGAATCCAGGCCGCCGCCGCTGACGAGGGCATGGATCTCGCGGGCGAGCGGGGTCACGTCGCGGAGGGAGACCGTCCACTCGTCCGCGTAGCGTCGCACTGCCTCACCGGACAGGCCGAGTCGCAGGGACCGGTACGGCAGGGGTTGCCGGTGCAGGTCCGCTCCGGGTCCCACTGCACGCGGGTGGGCGCGCGCTTCAACTGACGCTGCCAGGTGGCGCGGTCGGGGTGGACGCCGCGGGCGTAGCTCGACATGCACGCGTGGCGCAGCGCCCACTCGAAGCCGTCGCGGGCGATCTCGACAGCCAGGACGGTCTCCTGTCCTTCCTTGGCGCCCCAGCCGCAGCGGCACATCATCCACAGGAACGACGGCTTGATCCATGTCAAGGCGCGCTGACAGACCTTTAGCTTGTATCGGGCTGCACTGAGCGTCCGCACAACACCTTCGCGAAAGTAGTCTCTTGCGACTGCCTCTCGCGTCCTTGCCGCGAGGATTGGCGCCACTCGGGTTTGTCCCTCGCGACGTCTTCCAATGAGCGAATCACGCTGAGGTTGTCGGCGGCGCCAGCCGGGGGAAGTGGATGGCAAGGAAGTCGCGGATGATCTGCAGGGCCTGCTCCGGGGGGACATCCGCGTTCGGGTCATCGGGCAGACCGGTGATCCGGATGCCCTGCTGGTCGGCGAATCCGCGGATGCCTTCGAAGGCAGCTTTGCCGAGGGTGGACAGGCTCTTGCCGATGATCAGGGCGTCCTCGACGTACTGAGGCACCGGGCGTGGGTCCGCCACCGGCCAGGTGGCCGGGTCGCGGGGGGTGTCGAGGGTGAAGGCGTGGGTGAAGGTCCGGGCGGCGGCGTCGCGTGCGGTGAACGGCCCGCCCAGATCCCAGCGCTCGCGCAGGGTGGCGATGAGCGAGGTGTGGCGGTGCTCCTCGTTGAATACCTCGCCCTCGGCCACCCACGGGGAGACCACGATGGCCGGGACCCGGTAGCCGGATCGGTCGAACGTGAACCCGAGCTGGCCGGCCGGAGCGGACGGGTCGGGTGGCGGCACGGGGCCGGGCGGGACGTGGTCGTAGGTGCCGCCGGGTTCGTCCCAGCCGATCAGCAGGGCCGTGTTCCATACGGTGGACCCCTCTGTGCCCTGCATCGCCTTGTAGACGTTGTAGATCCGGGCCAGGAACGCCTCGCCGCCCAGGATCGAGGACGGCGGGTCCACGCCAGGGATCACGACGCCTTGGCCCAAAGCGCGCGAGACCGCGGGGTGGTAGTCGCCGTGTCCGAGTACCAGGCAGGGCTCGATGAAGGAGAAGTCGGGCAGGTCCCCGGTGGCGGCGTCGGCCTCGAACTGCGAGAACGGCACGAAGTGCGTCTCGAAGCGGTCCTTGAGCCGCGGGTAGTGGATCAGACCGGTCATGGAGAACCGGTCCGGCTCGGCGATGTACACCTTCCAGGTCCGGCCGTGCTGCTCAAGCCGGTTGAAGATTGTCTCGGCGTCGTTGTGCAGGACCCAGTTCTCGACCGGCGAGTTCACCACGAACCCCGACGCCGTTGCCGCGGTCCAGAACGACCGGTTGGTCAGGGTCTGCGAGGGCACTTCGCTGAACCAGTGGTCGAACACGCCGAAGGAGCGCGCCAGCCCGCTCAGCACGGGGATCTGTTCCGGGGTGAACCCGGTCATCACCTGCGCGTACTCCTCGTAGGTGGGCTGGCGGCCCAGCTCCGCGGTCAGGGTGCTGATGTAGTCGGTGACGAAGCCGTCCATCGTGGGCGTGCGGCCGGGTTCGGGGGCGTTGTAGGGGGCCGTGACCTCGTCGCGGATCTTGAAGCGGTTGTGCTCATCGAGGATGTTGAAGAGCTGGGTGTTGGTGTGCGGGTACTCCTCGCCGGTGTCCGGGTTGGGGCTGTCCATGTCGGTGGCCGCGGTGTACGGCACCACCTTGCGGTCGGCGCCGTGCTCGGCCCACTCCGGGATCGGGTTCGTGAGGTCCCTGTCGGCCACGCCCTCGAACGTCTTGCCGTCCTGCAGCCCGTACAGGCGGCCGAGTACGTTGTCCAACGATCGGTTCTCGAACACGACCACCACCACGTGATCGAGCGCATGATCCTTGCTCCGACTCACCATTGGGTGACCTCTTCATCTCGAAGGGCCGGCTCTGCTACCGCACACGCGCTGCCAGGGGCACCCGAAGGCGGCCCGCGGGCCGCCGATCCCGGCGTGAAACTGTGCAGGGCGTCATGTGCGCATGGCATCCCGCACCGAACGGCGCGGAATTGCGCTCGGGACTCCGGGCGGGCAGGCAAGCCGTACTCAAGGGGCAAGGGTCCGCAAGGTTCCTTCCACCGTGCCGCACCCAACTTCCAGCGTGCCCCCGTCCCGCCATAACCGCACGCGGGGACCCCTGCTCCTCGACGCAGGCTGACATGGCGGCGCCGCACTGTAGCCCTCGCCGTCAGACAGGGGTATGAGTCTGCGAACGCGGCATGATGATCCACGTCAAGCCGCGCTCACAGACCGTTTGTGTTCGACCGAAATGGCGCTTGCGGCCGGAGCCGTACATGACCCCCTGCCAGGGCCAGAGGTCAATCCTGCCCGGGTGGCCACCTACCCAAGGGCTCAACGCGGTGCTGTACTGCACAGATGGGGGATGTATGGACCGCTGTCGGCGCTGTGAGTGCTGCGCTCGGAACACTGGTCGTGGTTGCCGCCTCGTTCTTCGCCTACTCGCAGATCAAAGAGGCTCGCCTTTCTCGGCATGTGCAGCTTCTCATCTCTTTCCAAGAAAAGTACCACTCACCAGCGGCGCGGCGCTTTCGGTACCGTCTTATAAGTGGCGAGTTTGGGCCGCCCGAGAATTTCGATCCGACACGCATGTGCGACGATGACTTTCATTCCTTCTGGCAACTCCACGATCAACTTGAGATGCTGGGCGTGCTGGTCGAGAAAAAGTTACTGGCCTTCGATCTCGTATTGGCTTGCTTTCACCGCTCTCCGCCACAGGTCTGGAGCGCCATTGAGCCTTACATTATGAATCGAAGGGACCTGGCTTCACCCCTTGAAGGGGTACATTTTGAGCGACTGGTTCAGCTATACCGAAACTCCCCTACACTCAATTCCGATTACTGGGATCGGCAGAACACGCTGTAGGGAGCAGGTCATGCTAGATGATTGATCGCCGATGTGGCGAGTCCGCCTGGTGGCAGTTCGATTGGCAGATCGTTACCGAGAACCGGTGTCAACCCCAGGAGTCTGTCAACGCGGCATGATGACCCACGTCAAGCCTCGTTCACAACCTCTCGCCGGAGAGCCGGCAGGCGACAACTACTGCGCCGTGAGCCGGCTTCTGGTCGTCCAGGAAGGTATGTGCAGGCCAATAAGATCTCCGACGCCGGTCGGGGAGCGACTTCCGGAGCAACCCTGGGGCGTTGGGAACAGGCCACCCGCTACCGGGACCCCGACACGCGGCTCGGCCATGGGCGTGGTCGGTCCCCGACGAACGACAGCCATCTACCGGTTTCTAGCCAGGCGCCGTAGCATCTCGACGACATCGGGATCGTCAACTTGCCTTGCTAACAGGCCTGTTGGTGCACAGCGGCGCACGGTGGGAGTGACAATGGGGGCCCGAAACCTATGGGACGAGATCCCGGCGACCGTGCCGGGCGCGGCGGCGGAGCACCGGCTCGGCGCCAGTCGGTACGCCTTTCGCACACAGACCAGCTCGGTGTCCTGGTGGGGCTCGTTCATGCTCCTGCTGGTCACGGCATTCTGCGTGATGATGATCTTCATCATCAGCGGTGAAAGCGAGTGGACGAACGCGGTCCTCTTCATCATCCTCGGCGGATGCACCTTCCTCGGGGCGATCGCCGTTCCGCTGGTGGCATTGTTCAGGCCTGTCGAATGGTGCGCCGTCTTCGAGGGCGGAGTCGTCTATCAGGACGGGTCGCGACCGCCGATCGTCGGGGCCTGGGAAGAAATCACCGGGTGCCAGCGACACGCAACGGACCTCGTACGCAACGGGGTCACCATGTCCACCACGCATTCGGTGTACGTCCAGATGCCGGCCGGCAACTTCATGTTGTCGGGTGACACCCCCAACGCGCGGGATATCAGCGCACTGATCGGGGAACACTGGGTCGCGGTCCAGGAACGGATCGCTGAGGAGCACGCCACCGCGCAGCTGGCCGAACTCGGCGAGTTGTTGCAGACCGGTGGACGTGTGGAGTTCGGGCCGTTCACAGTGAGCCTGGCCGGACTCGAGCACGGGGGCACTGTCCTGGACTGGAAGAAGATCAGCGAGGTCGAGCTGATGGGATCGACCATATGCGTGGTGGTCACCGGTGAGCGCAAGCCGGTGCGGGAGCCGGTCTCCGGCGTGCCGGACAGCGTGCTGTTCCTCACCCTCTCGGACGCCCTGCGACGGACGGCACAGCAGACCACGTGAGGAAGCCACCCATCACGACAGGCACCTACCAGAACTGAGCTAGATCCACGAGTGTCCTACCGCCGTAGAGAGGGCCACCACGTCCTCCGCCACCGGATACGGCCGCTCCTCGGGCAACAAGGCTGCCGCACGCCCGAGTTCACCGGCCCGCACCAGCCCGTGCACCTCCCGGGCCAGCCCGGTCACGTCCTCGATCCCGACGATCCACTCATCGGCGTACCGCACGGTCGCCTCTCCCGCGAGCCCCAGCTGAAGCGACCGGTACGGAAGGGGGTTGAGGTGCAGATCCCGTTCCGGATCCCACTGCACCCGCGTCGGCGCCCCCTTCAACTGCCGCTTCCACTCGGCCTGGTCACCGTGCACCTCCTGCACGAAGTGCGACAGACAAGCGTGCCGCAGTCCCCCCGCTCGAAACCCTCCCGGCTGATCTCGACCCCCAGGACGGTCTCCTGATTCTCCTTCAGACCCCACTCGCAGCGATACATCATCCACAGGAAGCTGGGCTTGATCCATGTCAAGCCTCGTTCACAGACCTTTTGGCGGGCGAGGGCGACACGGTCAGGTAGGCGCCCACCGCCTGGTCCGGGACGTCACCCTCAACAGCCCCCAGAACACGGCCGATCGTGGCCGACGACGGAGTGCGCCGCCATCTGAGCAGGTGGCGCCGGATCCCGATCACTGCTAGCAGGATCGCTGTCAGTGAGTACCACGGGCCCCGCCGTGCGCGCGGGTCGGGCACCGAGTCATGATCATCGGACTTGGACACCACAATGATCACGAAGCCCGTGTCTGCCCTGTTGTACGCCTCAACCAGTCACAACCCGACCAGCGGCACGACCCCGGAACTTGCAAACGCCCTAGTACTCCAGTCGCAGTTCGCTACTAGTGCGGCCGTCGACGAATCGGGCCATCGAAGGCTCATCAATCACCTGAACGGACATCGGCGTGTCCGAGGTTTTCGAATGCCGCATCGCTTAGTTTGATACCCATGGGGAAAAGTCAGATTTCAGTGAGCGTTCGGCAGCGGATCAAGCGCGCTGCCAAGCGCCAGGCGGTCTTTGCGAACATGTCCTTCTCCCGGCTGGGAATCCTTGTCGCGCCACGCCATTACTATTCCTCTGCTCCGGACCTGCGCGGTCTGGCGGAAACCCGTGAGCTGTGGCGTACCCCTTCCAGTCTGCCCGGCCTGCATATCGATCTCGATGAACAGATGGCCTGGCTCGAGAAGGTATGCAAGCCGTTCGTCGATGAATATCGCGGAAATAGGGTGTTCGAGGAGTCGGGTGATCTCGGCCCGGGATACGGCTATATCGAGGCGCAGGCCCTGCGCGGTATCCTACGCTCGCTGTGCCCCCGCCGGTACCTCGAAGTGGGCAGCGGAGTCTCCACGCATATCGCGCTACAGGCACTCACCCGGAACGCCGAGGACGGTCGTCCGGGGACGGTGACCTGCATCGAGCCGTACCCGCGCGACTGGCTGTCCCGGGACGCCCGCGTTCAGCTGCATCGCGTACCGGTCCAGACCGTCGACCTGGCGACGTTCACCTCCCTGACCGCGGGTGATGTGCTGTTCGTGGACTCGTCCCACGTGGTGAAACCTGGTTCGGACGTGAACTTCCTCGTTCTGGAGGTCTTTCCGCGTCTCGCACCGGGCGTAATTGTCCACCTCCATGACATTTACCTGCCGTACGACTATCAATGTGACCTGTTGGACAGCGTGTTGCACTGGGCGGAAACCTCGCTCGTGCGGGCCTTCCTGGCGAACAACAGCCGTGCCCGGATCCTCGCGTGTATGTCCCACCTGCACTATGAAAGGCCCGACGAGATGCGGGCGGTCTTCCCGGACTACCGGCCGGCGCCCCATCGTGACGGTCTCTTGGCCGGGGAGGGGCACTTCCCTGCTTCGCTGTGGTTCGAAGTCTGTTGATGCCCGATTTCTGCTCGATCGTTGCGCCGATGTGGTGGACGTCGACGGCCACCCCAGGGCGTTTGCAAGTTCCGGGGTCGTGCGGCTGGTCGGGTTGTGACTGGTTGGGGCGTACAACAGGGCAGGCCTCGATCGTTCATGAGTCTCCGTGAGTTTGCGGGCGGGGACTCTGTGTTCGTGGGGCGCGGTCTTTTCGGGGCCGGGGCAGGCCGAGAGCCCGGCTGTCGGTTCGGGTGGGCGCCGGGTTCCACGTCGCCGGTGTGGTGGTGCGGGTTGTCGGGACGGTCGAAGTGGTGGTCAGCCCGGGATCGGCAGAGCGTGGAGCCTGTCGATTGCGTGGATGATGACGCCGGTCCAGGGCCATCGGGCGGGCAGGCGGAGCCAGTGGCGGCGGCCGGTGTTCACGAGCTGGGCGGCGGCGGAGAACAGCCGGAGACGGAGCTTCTTGGGTTCCCAGCGGCGGGTGCGGCCGGTCAGGGCGAGCATCGGCATCCAGGCGAGGAGGCCGAGCACGAGGGAGACGATCTCCAGCCAGATCCGGTTCTGGGCCGTGTGCATCCACCATGCCTACGACGGCGGCGCAGATGCCGTCCTTGTCACGCTTGCAGAGCGCGACCGTGTGCGTGACCAACACACAGACTGGCTTTCCAGCCACCCGGCCGGCTTCTGAGAGCCGCGGCGGCATCCCCTTTCCCTGGCCGACGCGCAGGAGTCTGTCAACGCGGCTTGATGATCCATGTCAAGCCCGGTTCACAGTCCTCTTCGCGGCGGACGGCGCCTCGCGAGATCAACGCTGAGAGCGGCGAACATGTGGGCGCGGCAGGCCGGTACAGCCTTGGAGACCACATCTCACGTGGCTGGTCCGAAGACTGTCATGAGGAAGCCACCACCTCGCCGGCCATGACCTCGGGTGGGTTGGGAAGCAGGGACGCGAGGTTGTCCCGCACGAAGTCCGCAGCCCTCGAGATCGATTCCTCAGCACCGGCCTGGTCCTGGAAGACGCTGGTCGAGACCATCACTCCGTCCCCGGCATCGATCCAGTAGTAGGCCACGAAGCCGGAGACTTGGCGCATGAGCGGCACGAACCCCTCATTCACGAGACGGGCCGCCTGGGCCGAATCGGTCACCCCTTCGTACCGCCGGACTGCTGCGTACATCCCCAAGCTCCTCACGGCGTTCTGGGTTCGTCCTCTGCTGAGACGTCGTACCCCTGCGACGGCTGTCTGGCTCCTGGGATGTCCGGCAATCACCTGAAGGGCCGCCTTGGGTGATCCGAACGGGGGGCGACAGCCGCCGGACCGGACCCAAGGCCTTCGCAGGTGCGCCACGAGATGGCCTCGACGTGGAGTGGAGCAGCCTCGGCGGGTGGCTGCCCACAGCGCAGGGACTCGTCCTGCGCATCCATGGGGACGCGGGCCGCCTCCGTTGCTGAACTGCTGACAAACGCGCATGCCCGTCCAGGCCGGCGCTGTTACGGTGCCGCATCGTGAGTACGGACATCCATGGCGGCATCGAGTTTCGTCACCCCGGCGTCGACACCGACTACTACGACGGCGAGCCGTGGGTAGCCGCCATGGATCTTTGGCCGCTGTACGACGAGAGTGACTACGCGGCTTTCGGCTGTCTCTTCGGAGTGCGCAACTACGCGGGCTTTCAACCGCTCGCACCGGGCCGGGGCCTTCCCATCGATCTGTCGAGCGGGATGCGTTCGCAGTTGGGGTCCTGGGTTGCGGCGGGCGAGTTGCACGGCGCGACCTGGGTCAGCTGGGCGGAGATCGATTCGATGGATCTCGCGACCGTGCCTGATCACTTCATCGGCCGGCTCACCTGGCGCACGAAAACGCTGCCATCGATACGTCATCAACAACTCGTGTCCGATTCCTGGCCGCCGGAAGCTCTGTCCGCGACAGGCGTGCCACCCGCGGACTTGCACAGTGCGACGGGACATGTGGAGTGGACCACCAACGATGTGATGTGCACATACGAACCGTTGACCGTCGGCGCTGTCCTGGGACCCGAAACGCACTGGCCGCATGTCTTCGCCGTGATGAAGGCTCTGGCAGGCCGCTTCGGTGATGACGGCGTCCGCCTGGTCGTGGCGTTCGACTGACCGCGCAGGCCCCTCGTCTCGCACAACGCAGCAACGCTGTCGGTCCCCCTCGCGACTCACCCGTTCTCCTCTCCAGGCAGCCATCTGGTTCGACCCGCGCGCCGGCCCACACCTGGGCCAACCGTCTCGGGCAGGCGATCAGGAGAATGGACGGCGTCCGCGAGCGCGGCTTGATGACTCACGTCATGCGGTCCCGCTTCCACGCGGTGGGGAAACGGCCCTCGCGGACCGCGGGCATGCCGATCTC
The DNA here is from genome assembly GCF_042653945.1 of Streptomyces vulcanius. Taxonomy (NCBI): domain Bacteria; kingdom Bacillati; phylum Actinomycetota; class Actinomycetes; order Kitasatosporales; family Streptomycetaceae; genus Streptomyces; species Streptomyces vulcanius. The sequence goes on from NZ_JBHSFK010000005.1 coordinate 193,431, forward strand.
CGGGGCGTACGCCTGGTAGACGGTGATCGTGGACTCCGCGCAGGCCGCACGGATCCCGCGTCGCTGTTCCTCCATGGCGTACAGCGTGGGGCTGGCCGGTTCACGCGGCCACTGGGTTTCGGCCCCGGTGCCAGTCCCTGCTCACCGGGTCGGGATGCCGATGGCTGCGTGGGCTCCATCCAGGATCCGCCCGATTTCAGACGCGGCCTGCCGCAGTCCGCGGACGAACGCGTACGTGCCGGGGTCGATCTCGACGGTGACTTCTTCGTCCACCCGCTGCGGCAGGGCTAGGCCGACGCCCGTTCTTGATGATCGGCGCCGAGTCCACGCACAGTCCCGACAGCGATGGCACCGACTGGCCTGATGCCTGGAGCCACCTGAACGGCTAAAGACGCCGGCTGACCGCAACCGGAGCCGAACACTTCAGTCGGGGCTGTCGGACCCGGCAGTTCCGCTCTCGGGAGTGCGCGGGTGGTGCATCACCCGCGACTACGTGGCTGCCTTCTTCGATCTCCACCTGCGGGGCGTACCCCAGCCCATCCTCGCTGGTTCCACAGCCACTCATCCCGAGGTCGCGTTCAGACAGGCCCGCGCCCGGACCGGCCGACGGAGACGTCCCCGGCGGAGCCCGAGACGGTCCACCCGTAGCTTCCGGCGCGGACACGATGCCTCCAGTTCACTCACCCGCACGCGTCCTTCCGCGGACGGTCGGTCTACTCCTCGATCGGGAAGCGGTAGACCTCGAGTCCCGGGCCTGGAAGCCTCCAAGGGCCTGCTGAATGAGGAAGCCCCCGAGTACCTGGCCCCGCGCGTCGTCGTCCACGACAACGTCTTTGATACGCGCCCGCAAGCCGGACGGCAGTGGCAACAGCACCAGAGTCAGGGTGCCGACGATCCTCTCGGACGCCCCGGCGATCAGCACGGTATTCGCGTCGCAGGTCACCAGCCGGTCGACCGCTTCGTAGTCCAGTGGCTCCGCCGTCGAAGACAGCTGCGGCAGCAGCCGGCTGAAAGCACCCACGAGTTCGTGACTCGCTTCCCGGGCGATCTCCACACGGACGTCCATGCCGTGAGCCTGTCCACCGCCCGGGACCCATCGGGAGCACCTGCGACCTGCGCGGACTACCCCTCGGAGACCTCCGGGGCACTTCTCCGGGGAGGAACGGCAGATACGTGGCCCTAGGACGGGACGGCGGCGCCGGCGTCCGACTCGTCGGTCCGCGGATGTGACGGTTCTCGGAGCTGCTCGCGCACATAGTTCCAGACCACCGCGATCAGCGCGGCGATCGGTACCGCGAGCAGACTGCCCACGATGCCGGCCAGACTGCCGCCCAACGTCACCGCCAGCAGGATCACCGCCGCGTGGAGGCCGAGCCCACGACTTTGGATCATGGGCTGGAACACGTTGCCCTCGAGCTGCTGCACCACGATGATGATGGCCAGCACGATCAGCGCGTCCGTCAGGCCGTTGGAGACCAGCGCGATAAGAACCGCGACGAGTCCGGCGAACAGGGCACCAATGATCGGCACGAACGCGGTGACGAAGGTCAGCACCGCCAGCGGCAGCACCAGCGGTACCCCCACAGCCCACAGGCCCAGGCCGATCAGGACGGCGTCGAGCAGGCCGACAGCCGCCTGGGAACGCACGAACGCTCCCAGGGTGTCCCAGCCACGCGCGGCCACGGCCGGGACGTCGGTGGCGAGCCGGCCGGGCAGCTGATGGGCAAGCCACGGCAGGAACCGCGGGCCGTCCTTGAGGAAGAAGAACATCAGGAAGAGCGCCAGGACAGCAGTGACCAAGCCGTTCACCACGGTGCTCACTCCCGTGACGACAGCGCCGACCATGCTGCCGAGACCGTCCTGCGCGCGGGAGACCGCGGTGTCGAAGGCCTTGTTGATCTGGGCGTCACCGATGTTCAACGGCGGTCCGGCGGCCCACTCGCGCAACTTCTGGATGCCTTCCACCACGCCGTCGGTCAGCTCGCCGGACTGGGATGCCACTGGTACCGCGATCAGCGCCACGACGCCCAGGGCGACCAGCAGGAACAGCACCGTCACGGCCGACGCGGCCAGGGCGGGTTTCCATCCGCGACGACGCAGGAAACGGGTCGGCGGCCAGGTCAGCGTGGTCAGAAGCAGGCCGACCACGAGCGGCCAGACGACCGACCACATCCGGCCCAGGATCCACAGAGTCACCGCGAGCATCAGGAATATGAGCAGCAACTCGGCGGAGGCACGCGCCGTCGTGCGGAGCGCGGCGCGGGCTCTTGTGGAACTCAACGTGGCAGTCACGGATGCACCCTATGGGTACTCAAGTCGCACCGACATGGCTGCTCACAGTGTGTACCCCCGGCGCACGAGAGACGCCGGGTGGAACAGGGAGCCCCCGGCTTCGGGCGGGCTACTTGTCTGCGGCTTCCGGGGCCGGGACTCGCCCGTCGAGTGGATGACGTGGTGGCCGGTGGTCGACCGGCCCCAGGGCCGGTCGGACGGGCACGGAATCGCTTGGAACCCTCGCGCGTTGGGGACAGTGGGCATGGGATGCCGGTGGTGGCGAACCGAGTAGCCCGAGTGACCGAGCCGACAGATATTGGAGGGGTTGTGATGGCTGCGCAGACGCAGAGGGCCGTACTGGCGGGCGGATGCTTCTGGGGGATGGAGGAGCTGATCCGCCGGCTCCCGGGAGTGACGGCGACCCGGGTCGGATACACGGGGGGTGACGTGCCGAACGCGACGTACCGCAACCATGGCACGCACGCGGAGGCCATTGAGATCCTTTTCGACCCCGCGAAGACCGACTTCCGCGCGATCCTGGAGTTCTTCTTCCAGATCCACGACCCGAGCACCAAGAACCGCCAGGGCAACGACATCGGCCTCAGCTACCGCTCGGCGATCTACTACGTGGACGACGAGCAGAAGCGGATCGCCGAGGACACGATCGCGGATGTGGACGCCTCCCGGCTGTGGCCCGGCAAGGTCGTCACCGAGGTGGAGCCGGTCGGCCCCTTCTGGGAGGCCGAGCCCGAGCACCAGGACTACCTGCAGCGTTACCCGGACGGCTACACCTGCCACTTCCCGCGCCCGGGATGGCGACTGCCCGCCCGCGCGGAGGGCTGACCGCGAGGCACCCCGGCGGAAGACGGAGGCAGGCCGGCCGAGGCTCCACCGACGGCCTGCCCGTCCTCGTCGTCCGGCGCAGACAAAGGGAGCGGGGCGCTGTACCCAGCCCGGGGGCGACGGCACCACGTTCTTCCTGAGTCGGGCTGCGGCGGAGACGGCGCGCGGCGCTGTCCGGCTGTAGCAGCAGCGCTCAGCCCCCGGCCGTCGCCACACCGATCGGGCACGACACGCCCGTGCCACCGATTCCGCAGTACCCCGCCGGATTCTTGTCGAGGTACTGCTGGTGGTAGGGCTCGGCCGGGTAGAAGGGGCGGGAGTCCGCCGGGAGGATCTCCGTGGTGATCGTGGCGTGGCCGGAGGCCGTCAGGACCTGCTGGTAGGCGGATCGGGAGGCTTCGGTGGCGGTGGCCTGGGCCGGGGTGTGGGTGTAGATCGCGGAGCGGTACTGGGTGCCCACGTCGTTGCCCTGACGGAAGCCCTGGGTGGGGTTGTGGGCTTCCCAGAACGTCTTCAGGAGGCTCTCGTAGGAGATGAGGGCGGGGTCGTAGACCACACGGACCGCCTCGGTGTGGCGGGTCAGACCCGAGCACACCTCCTCGTACGTGGGGTTCTCGGTGTGGCCGCCCTGGTAGCCGACCAGCGTGGTCCACACACCCGACGGGAGCTCCCAGAACTTGCGCTCGGCGCCCCAGAAGCAGCCCAGGCCGAAGTCCGCGACCTCGTAGCCCTCGGGGTAGGGGCCGAGCAGCGGGTTGCCGAGGACCGTGTGGCGGTCGGGAACCGTGAACACCGGCTCCGGGCGGCCCTCGAGTGCCTGCTCCGGGGTGATCAGGACGGGCGTACGGCCGAACAGCATGACGCGGGCTCCTTTGCTCTTCCGGTGTTCCGCCGGCCCGTGGGGCCAGGGAGGGCGTTGCGGGGCGGCACCCCGCACAACGGGTTCGTGCCACCCAGCATTCCGGCCGCACTCCGGCCGCATACGGCCGCGGGGGCCGTCAGCCGGAGGGCTCCGCCGCGTGCTTCACGCTCAGGTCGCGCATGCGGCAGTACGACGCCGCCGGGTTGCCCCGGTAGCGCCAGGGGAGGGCGCCGACATAGCCGTCCACCAGGCGGAACTGCTCCACCGCCGCCTCGTCCCGGTCCTGGAGGGCGAGGTAGTACGCCAGCAGGTGCCGGACTTCGGAGATCCGGGGATGCGCCGGGTCCGCCGCGGCCACGTCCGCGAGGGCCGCGTCGACCAGGGCGCGCATCTCCGGCGTACGGTCCGCGTCCGCGGAGTCGGACTCGTCGTGCTCGAAGTGCGCGATCAGCGGGAACGCCGTCATCAGGCCGCCCAGCGGGGCATCTTTCGCCGCGCGGGCGGCGAACTCGCGCGCCAGTTGCTCCGACCCGCGCCACTTGGCGCACCAGTACTGCAGTGCGGAGAAGTGCGCCTCGTAGTGGTGCGGGGCGCGATCGGTGATCTCCTGCCAGAGGCGGTCCATCTCGGCGTGCGGATGGCCGAGGCCCAGGCCGGTCCAGATCGCACCGATGTACGGGGTCGGATCGCCCTCGGGGGCCAGCACCGCCGCCCGCGCGTGCTCCTCACGCGAGCGGACCAGTATGCGGTGGAACCCCTCGAACTGCTCCCTGGTGGTGTGCTTGGCCAGTTTGCCGCCGCGCACGTCCCACGCCAGACGCACCGTGCTGCGGGCCCGCAGCAGCGCGGCGGCCGGATCGTCGCGGCGGGCCGCCTCCCAGGCCAGCAGCCACGCGTCGTCCTCGGCGGCGAGGGTCGCCAGCCGCTCGGTGTGAAAGGCGCGGTACTCCCAGTCCCGCGCGTCGGCCGTCGCGTCCAGCAGGTCCGCGGCCGGCCGCCAGTCGCCCGCCTTCGCCGCGTCGAGCGCCGCGACGAGCGCGGACGGCAGCGGCGCCGCCGAGTTCGTGTTCTGCCGCTCCTGCGGCAGCAGACCGAGGGCGGCAACCGCGGCCTGCGGTTCGTGGGCGCCGTCGGACTCGTCGTCGTCGGCTCCGCGCCAGCCCTCGACCGCGCCTTGGACGATGGCCTTGAGGAAGTACAGGCCCAGGGCCAGGAGGGGGAGCCCGACCAGGGCCAGGACGATCCAGAGGATGATCACAGCAGCAGACCTCGGTGCTTAAAGGTTGTCGGCGTTCAGTTGTGCGGGGTCAGCAGCGCGCGCAGCGCGGTCGTGTCCGGGACGTCGGCGATCGCGGCGCCGACCGCCCTGCCGAGGTCGGTCTCGGTGCCGTCGGGCGCGGACGGCAGACGCGGGACGGCCGGCCGCTCCCAGGAGAACTCCCAGCGCAGCAGCGAGCGGGCACTGAGCTCGGCCAGCGCCATCGTGCTGAGCGACTCGTGCAGGGTGGGCCGTACGAACTCGCGGAAGACCCGGCCCTGCGCCGCCGACGCCTGGTCGGAGAGCGGCAGCCGGCGGGCCAGCTGCCACAGCCGGCCGTCGTCTATGACCTTCAGCAGCGCCGGCAGGGTGGGCGTGTCCTTGGTGTAGAAGGCGAGCGCCCGGTGCAGCGGGGTGTTGGCGGAGGCGAGTCCCGCGCTCATCGCACCGTCGAGGAGCTCCGGCCAGTCGGCCGTACGGCGGAACAGCCGCACCTCCTCGACGAGCACCGTGTCCTCCAGCGCCGCCGACGTCCGCTCCGGGTCGGACAGCAGCGCGAGGGCGCCGCCCTTCGCCTCGTCCGCGCGCCGGTCGGCGGGCAGCGCCTCGACGCGGCGCACACGATCGGCCATCGGCGGATGGGAGTCGTACGGCGATGAGGACTCCGTCGGCAGCTCCGCGTGCAGCCCGGCCAGCTCGAGGCGGCGGGCGTCGAGGAGCCGGCCGAAACCGCCGAACACCTCACCGCGCGGCGGCAGCAGCCCGGCGTCCGTGCCCAGCGTGGCGTAGCTGCGCATGTAGAACCCGAACGCGGCGTCCAGCACCGGGATCTCGCGCAGCGCCGAAGCGGTGGCGTCCCGGCCGGCGATCCGCGCGGCCGCCGCGTCGGCGGCGTACTCCTGCCGACGGGAACCCGCCAGCGTGGCGCGGAAGTACAGCTTGGCGTACCCGATGTAGATCTTCGCCATCAGGCGGTACGTGATGCCCGCGTGGCCGGTGTCGACCTCCCGGGTCTTCTTGCCCTTGGCCTCCGACCGGGAGTTCTTCTCCTCCTGGCGGGCCCGCTCGCGGGCGGCGGTGCTCTCCGCCCGCTCCTCGAAGTGCCCGATGGTGCGCAGGATCTGGGCCCGGCCGCGCACGACGATCGAGGCGAGCCGGGTGTCGGCGTGCGAGTAGTGCCCCAGCTCGTGCGCGAGGACGGACCGCACCTGCGCCTCGTTCAGCCCCTGCATCAGGGGGACGCCGAGGTAGAGGCGGCGCGGCCCGGGCAGCATCCCGAGGAGGCGGGCGTTCTCGCTCACGGCGGCGTTGACGTCGGGCGTCAGGACGATACGGGTCGGGGCGCGGGTGCCGACCTCCTCGGCCAGCTCCCGCACGGTCCGCCACAGCCTGGGCTCCTCCGCCTCCGTGACGGACAGGCCCGGTGCCTCCTCGTCCTTCGGCGCACGCAGCATGAACAGGCCGCGGACCAGCGGAATCGCCAGCAGTACGGAGATCAGGGCCAGCTTCGCCGCGAGGCCGCCCGGCGCGTGCCGGAACAGCAGGTAGTCGCCGGCCGCCAGCAGAGCCAGCAGGACGACGCCGAGCAGATAGAAGCCGGCGAGCAGCACAAGAGCGCGCAGTGCGCGCAGAGTCGCGCCCATTGAACGGAGGTCCCCCCACAGGACAGATCAGACGGTCAGCGAGCCCAGTCCGGGCGTGCGCATGACCAAAACACGGTGAGGGCGGAGTATGGCCGACATACCTGTGCGAGGCAAGATCCGCCCTGATCAGGCCCTCGGCGATGCGCGGATGCCCTCAGCGCACCTCAGTGCAGGAGTGTCGCCGGGCTGCCGCCGTTCGCCTCGTAGCCCGCCACCGCCAGCGCCCGGTAGACCGCGAACTCCCCGGCCGGGTCCGGCGAGAGCGTCCAGGGCAGGGCGCCGACATGGCCGTCCACGTGTATCAGCTGGTTCATGGCCTCCGCCCAGCGCTCGCCCCGCACCAGGAAGAAGACCAGCAGATGGCGGACGTGCGCCAGCATCGGATCGTCGGGGCGGGCCGCGTGCACCGCGAACAGGGCGCCGTGGATCGCCTTCGTCACGACCTCGCTCTGGTAGAAGCCGCTGACCAGGTTCACCTCGGGGAGGTGCTCGAACACCGCGAACAGCGGCATCGCGGCGAGCAGCGAGCCCTGCGGGGCCCGGGCCGCGGCGGCCTCCGCGAAGGAGTTCGCCAGCTCGCGCGAGCCGTGCCACTTCTCGCACCAGTAGTGCAGGGCCGCCAGATGCGCGCCCATGTGCGCCGGGGCGCGGTCCAGGATCTTCAGCCAGAGCTGCTCGAACTCCGCCTGCGCGTAGTTCAGACCGCGCGCCACCGACAGCTCGACGATGTACGGGACCGGGTCACCGGGGGAGAGCAGCGCGGCCTGGCCGCAGGCGTCCTTCGCCTCCTCCATGATGATCCGGAAGTCGTCCGTGCCCCGCGACGACGTCCGCCAGGCCTGCTGGACCAGGAACTCGGCGTGCACCGCGGCACCGCCCGCGTCCTTCGGCGCCTCCACCCGCCACACCCGCAGCCACTGACCGCCCGGCGCCTCGCTGACGCCGCCCGGCCGCTGCTGCAGCTCCAGTGCCGCCGCGCCCGCGAAGGCCTGCACCCGCTGCCAGCGCCGCTCGCCCTCGATCTCCGTACCGGCGAGCAGTTGCTGCGCCGCCCGGTAGTCCTGGGTCCGCTGGACGACGTCGAGCACGTCCAGCAGGTCCTGGTCGGCGCCGGGCATGCGGATGTCCAGCTCCTCCGTCCGCACGAAGCCGTAGTTCGCCGGGTCCGCGGCGTCCGGGTGGCCCGCCGGGACCTGCTCGATCATGCCGCGCCTGCGCCGCACGAACGGCAGCACCACGAAACTCAGCATGACCAGCGCGATCAGGACCCAGAGAATCTGCATGCCTCAAGCGAACCAGACGACGCCGACAATTGGCGAACCCACCCCCGCAGCCTGTGGAAAACTCCCGACGGATCCCTCGACGCCGTGGACAGGACGCCCTCCCCCGGCGCCCTGCCGAGAAGTCCCGGCGCCCTGCCGAAACGTTCTGTCAGGCACCGGCACCGGCACCGGCCCCCGGGCGCACTACGCTCGGTGCCCATGAGCGACAGGCAGATCAGTCAGCACTTCGAGACGCTCGCGATCCACGCGGGCAACACCGCAGACCCCCTCACCGGGGCGGTCGTCCCGCCGATCTACCAGGTCTCGACCTACAAGCAGGACGGCGTCGGCGGGCTGCGCGGTGGCTACGAGTACAGCCGCAGCGCCAACCCGACCCGCACCGCCCTGGAGGAGAACCTCGCCGCCCTCGAGGGCGGGTGCCGGGGACTCGCGTTCGCTTCCGGACTGGCGGCCGAGGACTGCCTGTTGCGTACGCTGCTCAGCCCCGGCGACCACGTGGTCATCCCCAACGACGCGTACGGCGGCACCTTCCGCCTGTTCGCCAAGGTCGTCGCCCGCTGGGGGGTGGAGTGGTCGGTCGCCGACACCAGCAACCCCTCCGCCGTACGGGCCGCGATCACCCCCAGGACCAAGGCCGTGTGGGTGGAGACCCCCTCCAACCCGCTGCTCGGCATCACCGACATCGCCGCCGTCGCGCAGATCGCCCGGGACGCGGGCGCGAAGCTCGTCGTCGACAACACCTTCGCCACGCCGTACCTCCAGCAGCCGTTGTCGCTGGGCGCGGACGTCGTCGTGCACTCCCTGACCAAGTACATGGGCGGCCACTCCGACGTCGTCGGCGGCGCGCTCGTCGTCGGCGACCCGGAGCTCGGCGAGGAGCTGGCGTACCACCAGAACGCGATGGGCGCGGTCGCCGGCCCCTTCGACTCCTGGCTGGTGCTGCGCGGCGCCAAGACGCTGTCGGTGCGGATGGACCGGCACAGCGAGAACGCCACGAAGGTCGCCGACATGCTGACCCGGCACGCGCGTGTGACGAAGGTGCTCTACCCGGGCCTTGCCGAGCACCCCGGTCACGAGGTCGCCGCCAAGCAGATGCGGTCCTTCGGCGGAATGGTGTCCTTCCAGGTCACCGGTGGTGAGGAGGCGGCGGTCGAGGTCTGCAACCGGGCCAAGGTCTTCACCCTCGGCGAGTCGCTCGGCGGTGTGGAGTCCCTCATCGAGCACCCCGGCCGGATGACGCACGCCTCGGTCGCCGGTTCGGCCCTGGAGGTCCCCGCCGACCTCGTCCGCCTCTCCGTCGGCATCGAGAACGTCGACGACCTGCTGGAGGACCTGCAGCAGGCCCTCGGCTAGAACCCTGCGGCAGCTTGCTTCACCAGCCGGTCAGGGGTGGAGTCGTCTCCGACGGGGGCTCCACCCACGGACGGGCCGTGGCCGCCCACACCACGAAGGCCACGGTCGCCGCGAACAGCAGCAGCCACAGCAGCCGCAGGACGATCGTCCGCCGTCGCAGGATGCGGCTGCCCCGGCGTAACGCCTCCGTGGGCAGTTCCGCCGGCACGCGCGGCGCGATCCGTTCCATCCGCTCCCGTACGACGGCCTCCCGCTCGGGCTGGTTCACGACGTCGCAGCCTTCGGCCGCACGCGCGCGGGGGCCGGTCCGCGCGGCGGATGCAGGAGGTGGGTCGTGGCCCGGTCGCAGATCGTGTGGATCCGTTCCCCCGGCAGTCCGAGCAGGGCCGCCACCTGCTCCTCGGCGACGCCCTCGAACAACCGCAGGACCAGCACGAGCCGCTGCTGCGGGGCCAGCCCCGCCAGCGCGCCGGAGGGAGCGGGCCCGCGGCGGGCCCAGGGGAGCGGCAGAGCGACGTACCGGTGCCACGTCCCGCGCGCGAAGCGGACGGCGAGCTCCTCGCGGGCGCGGTTGTACGGGTCCTCGCCGCGCAGCCGGTCCCAGTACGCGTACGTGTGCGCGAGCGCGTGGGTCAGCAGGCGCCGTGCGCGGGGGTTGTCGTCCGGTGCCTCGGCCGTGAGCAGCGTGGCGGTGTGCAGCAGCCGCCCGCCCGCGCCGGCGACGAACGCCTCGAACTCGCGGGCCCGGCGGGCTTCCTGGGCCGTACGCCTCTCTCGCACACCGAGCCTCCCGCCTGACGGCGACCCCCTGGGAACCCCCGCACGGCGATTCCTTGTGAGGTTCATATGAGGCCAGGCGCGGGCTCACGGTCAAGAGCCGCGCACACACGCGCGTGCGCGCGGCGGCCGAGGCCACGACAGCCGATCGCCGCCCCGGCCCCTATGACATGGCAGATCGCCGTCCCGACCCCTGTGACACGGCCGACGCGAAGGACACGGCCGACACCGACGACGCGCCTTCTACGACTCGGCCTGTGTCGGATCCGTGCCCGGGATGCCCTGGGGAGACATCCGGGCGGACAGCGCCACGTTGAAACGCGTGAGGAGGGCGCAGAACGCCTCACGCTCGTCCTGCTGCCAGTCCTCCGTCAGTTCGGCCATCAACTGCCGCCTGGAGGACCGCACTTCCTCCAGCCGGGACTGTCCGCGCGGGGACAGCTGGAGCACCACGGCCCGCCCGTCCTCGGGGTGCGAGGTCCGCTTGACCAGGCCGGTGTCGACGAGCGGGGCCACCTGCCGGGTGACGGTCGAGGAGTCGATGCCCATGCTCGCGGCGAGCGCCTTGACGCCCATCGGGCCTTCCTTGTCGAGCCGGTTGAGCAGGAGGTACGCGGCGCGGTCCATGGAGTTGCGCACCTGCCCGACGCCGCCGAGCCGGGTCTGTTCGGCACGGCGCGCGAAGACCGCGACCTCGTGCTGCAGCGTGTCGAGAAGGCCGGTGTCACCGACGGTCGTCATGTCCATCGACATTTCAGGTGTTGTGGGCATGGCCGGGGGCTCACTTCATGAAGGGTGTGCTGGATTCGAATGGGGGACAGAGTACGCGGCCGGAAGCCGGGCCGTACCGGCGCTGAGCAAACCGGTCTCGGTGGTTGGTCACAGCGGCTGTTCCCGCCTGTGAACTGCGATGCTGGTGTCATGAGCTATGGCACGGCTGACTCCTTGCGGCCCGTCACCCTCGACGATGTGCGCGGCGCGCAGAAGATGCTCTCGGGCGTGGCGCGGACGACCGCGATGGAGGGCAGCAGGCATCTGTCCCAGCTCGTCGGCGCGCCGGTGCACCTCAAGTGCGAGAACCTCCAGCGGACGGGTTCGTTCAAGCTGCGCGGCGCGTATGTCCGGATCGCCGGGCTGCTGCCCGAGGAGCGGGCGGCCGGCGTCGTCGCGGCCAGCGCGGGCAACCACGCGCAGGGCGTGGCGCTCGCGTCGTCACTGCTGGGCGTGCGCGCCACGGTGTTCATGCCGAAGGGCGCCCCGCTGCCGAAGATCAGCGCCACCAGGGAGTACGGCGCGGAGGTGCGCCTGCACGGCCACGTGGTCGACGAGACGCTGGCCGCCGCGCAGGAGTACGCGGCGCGGACCGGCGCGGTGTTCATCCATCCCTTCGACCACCCCGACGTCATCGCGGGGCAGGGCACGGTCGGCCTGGAGATCCTGGAGCAGTGCCCGGAGGCGCGCACGGTCGTCGTCGGGATCGGCGGCGGTGGGCTCGCGGCGGGTATCGCGGTCGCGGTGAAGGCGCTGCGGCCGGACGTGCGGATCGTCGGTGTGCAGGCGGCCGGGGCGGCGGCGTTTCCGCCCTCGCTGGCGGCCGGACGGCCGGTGTCGCTGAAGGGGCCCGCGACGATGGCCGACGGGATCAAGGTCGGCCGGCCCGGCGATGTGCCGTTCGCGATCATCAAGGATCTGGTGGACGAGGTGCGCACGGTCACGGAGGACGAGCTGTCCGCCGCGCTGCTGCTGTGCCTGGAGCGGGCCAAGCTGGTGGTCGAGCCCGCCGGGGCGAGCCCGGTCGCCGCGCTCCTCGCCGAGCCCGGCGCCTTCGCCGGACCGGTCGTGGCGGTGCTGTCCGGCGGCAACGTCGACCCGCTGCTGATGCAACGGGTCCTGCGGCACGGAATGGCCGCGCAGGGCCGCTACCTGGCCGTCAGCGTGCGTCTGACCGACCGGCCGGGTGCCCTCGCCACGCTGCTCGGGGCGTTGTCAGTGGTCGACGCCAACGTTCTGGACGTGCGCCATGTGCGCACCGATCCCCGGCTCGGCCTGACCGAGGCGGAGGTCGAGCTGCACCTGGAGACGAAGGGGCCGGTGCACTGCGCCGAGGTCGGCCAGGCCCTGCGCGAGGCCGGGTACACCGTCGTCGACTGAGGTCCGAGCCTTCTCCGGCAGTCACCGGTCACTCGTTCGGGTAAATGCATTGAGAGACGCGATACATCGCGTTATGGTGTGTCTCATTGCGGCCCCTGCCATCCGTCGGCAACCTATCCCCACTGCCCGTCGGGCGGAACGAATCGCGCAAATCTAGGCTTTCCGAAGAATCCTCAATGACGTGGAGACTCATATGCCAGGCGCCATCTATGCCGAAGGCCTGGTCAAGACCTTCGGCGACGTAAAGGCTCTGGACGGCGTCGACCTCGATGTCCCGGAGGGCACCGTCCTCGGCCTTCTCGGGCCGAACGGCGCGGGCAAGACCACCACGGTCCGCTGCCTGACCACCCTGCTCCGCCCCGACAGCGGGCGCGCGGAGGTCGCCGGCCTCGACGTGCTCAAGCACCCCAACGAGGTACGCCGCTCCATCGGCCTCTCCGGCCAGTTCGCCGCGGTCGACGAGTACCTCACCGGCCGGGAGAACCTCCAGATGGTCGGACAGCTCTACCAGATGAAGGCCAAGGCGGCCAAGACCCGCGCGGGCGAGCTGCTCGATCAGTTCGACCTCGCCGACGCCGCCGACCGCCCCGCCAAGACCTACTCCGGAGGCATGCGCCGCCGCCTCGACCTGGCCGCCGCGCTGGTGGTCTCACCACCCGTCATGTTCATGGACGAGCCGACCACCGGCCTCGACCCCCGCAACCGCCAACTCCTGTGGGAGGTGATCAAGCGCCTCGTCTCCGGCGGTACGACACTGCTGCTCACCACCCAGTACCTGGAAGAGGCCGACCACCTCGCGCACGACATCGCGGTCGTCGACCACGGCAAGGTCATCGCCCGCGGCACCTCCGACCAGCTCAAGGCCCGCACGGGCGGCGAGCGCGTCGAGGTCGTCGTCCATGAACGCGAGCACATCACCACGGCCCGCGAGGTACTCGCCGGCTTCGGCAAGGGCGACACCACCGTCGAGGAACACACTCGCAAACTCACCGTTCCCGTCACCGGCGGCGCGAAGCTCCTCGCCGAGGTCATCCGGGAGCTGGACACCCGCGGGATAGAGATAGACGACATAGGGCTGCGCCGCCCCACTCTCGACGACGTCTTCCTGTCCCTGACGGGACACGTCGCCGAGGACAGACACGAGGACGACGAGGACACGAAGGAGCAGGCGAAGTGAGCGCTACGAGCGATTCCCTGGTCATCGCCCGCCGGAATCTGATTCGCATGAGCCGGATTCCCGAGATGGTCATCTTCGGGCTGATCCAGCCGGTGATGTTCGTGGTCCTGTTCACGTACGTCTTCGGCGGCTCGATGAACATCGGAGGCTCCACCAACGCGGACGTCTACAAGAACTTCCTGATGGCGGGGATCTTCGCGCAGACCGTCACCTTCGCCACCGCCGGTGCCGGCGCAGGCATAGCCGACGACATGCACAAGGGCCTGATCGACCGATTCCGCTCCCTGCCCATGGCACGCGGCGCGGTCCTCACCGGCCGCACTATCGCCGACCTGGTGCAGACGGCGCTGACCCTGGTCGTCCTGGCTGTCGTCGCGCTCCTGGTGGGATGGCGACCCGGCTCCGCGGCACCCACCAACTTCGGCAAGGTCCTGGCGGCCTTCGGCCTGCTGCTGCTCCTCGGCTACGCCTTCACCTGGATCGGCGCCCTGATAGGCCTGAGCGTGCGCACTCCCGAGGCGGCCACCTCCGGCGGCCTGATCTGGCTCTTCCCGGTGACCTTCATATCCAACGCGTTCGTGGACTCCTCGCAGATGGCGTCCTGGCTGCAACCGATCGCCGAGTGGAACCCGTTCAGCGCCACCGTCCAGGCGTGCCGCACGCTCTTCGGCGACCCGGGTGTCTCGCCGTCCGACGCGTGGCCGATGGCCCACCCCGTCTGGGCCTCGGTCATCTACTCGGTCGTGATCATCGCGATCTTCCGCACGCTCGCGGTCCGCAAGTACCGCCGGGCAGCCGGTTGATCACGCTTCTGCCCACGCTTCCGACCACGCTTCTGATCGAGCGGCGCTGGAGTCATCCCGGGCTCCCGGGTGCGGGCCGGTGCTCGCCGCCGACGGGCTCGAACCCGGCCAGCATCTGCTCCAGCGCCGCCTGGTCCGGCCCCGTGAACGCCGATTCTCCTGGCGCCGAGCCCAGCGTGTCGATCATCGCCCCGGTGATTCCCGGGGCCGGCGGCAGATGCGTGGAGAGGACGAGCTCCGGCTCCCTGTCCCGCAGCAGCTGGAAGGTACCGAGGAACTTCCGGACATCCACGTTGTGCACCCACGGGCTGTCGACCGTGGCCCACAGCAACTGCGCGGCCCGCAGATCCTCCACGCCGACCGCGCCGACGTCATCGGCGTGGGCCAGTTCGGCGCTGGGCATCGGCCCACCGAAGCAGTCGGAGCTGAAACAGACCCCCGACCGGTCGTCGAAGAGGCCGACCGTGGCCGGGTTGTCGAACAGCGGCGGTCTGAACCCCGTGAGGGTACGGTCGCCGACGTCGAGGGTCTGGCCCGGGTTGAGCAGATACAGACGGTCGAGCGGCAACGGTCGCTCGCAGGACATGAGCCCGGCGGACAGGAACGTGGTCACGACACGTGCCTCGGGTGCCGCGGCCAGCAGATCGAAGATCCCGCCCGTGTGATCACGGTCCGGGTGTGTGAGCCAGATCCATCGCACATCGGCGGGATCCAGCACGGAACCGACCGCCTCCAGGAAGTTCCGGTCGGGCAGCCCGAGGCCCGTGTCGATGACGACGGGCTGCGCAGCGAGCAGCACGAAGGCGTTCACCGGGAGGTGCCCGATCCCCGGCACCTCAAGGCTGTCGTTCAGGACGCTGATGTCCGGGCGAACCTTGTGAACCGGCATGGCACATCTCCACGCCCCCAGGGTGGTGATCGCACCGCGACTGCTCTTCCATCGTCGGCCCTTCCTCCGGGCACCGCATCCCAGCCGCGGACATGACGAAGCCCCCGGCGGCACGGGGCGCCGGGGGCTTGCCGGGCGAATGCGGACAGACCCGCCGGATTCGGGGGTCAGGAAAGGAGGTCAGCCGCTGTAGGGCTCGGCCCTGAGAATGCGCACGGAGGCCTTCTTGCCGTTCGGCAGCTCGTACTCCGCGTCCTCGCCGACCTTGTGACCGATCACGCCGGTGCCCAGGGGCGACTGCGGCGAGTAGGTCTCGATGTCGGTGCTCGCGTACTCGCGCGAGGCGAGCAGGAAGGTCGTGGTGTCGTCCTCGTCACCGTCGAAGGCGATCGTCACGACCATGCCGGGCGCCACCGCACCGTCCGTGGACACGGGGGCCTCGCCGACCTTGGCGTTCTCGAGAAGCTGGGTCAGCTGGCGCACGCGGAGTTCCTGCTTGCCCTGCTCCTCCTTGGCCGCGTGGTACCCGCCGTTCTCGCGCAGGTCCCCCTCCTCGCGCGCGGCCGCGATCTTGGCGGCGATCTCCGTGCGCGCAGGACCAGTAAGGTACTCAAGCTCGTTCCTGAGCTTGTTGTACGCCTCCTGGGTAAGCCAGGTGACAGACTCGCTGGTCTGGGTCACAGGTGCTCCTCGTCGGTACTGGGAATACAAAGCATCGCCCTACCCACAAGCATGTTCCCCAGGGGATGGGCGAAACCACGAGCCTAACAATTCGGCGGGCAAAGGGGGAGGACATAAGCCATCAGAATTACGTCGACGCAGGTCAGCGCGTACGTATCGGGGGTGATGTCAGCTCGCGTGACAGCCGAGCAGCTCGGCTGTCGTCCCCTTGGCCGTCGTGCGGAGCGTGACCACCTTGTCGATGCGGGTGTCCGAGCCGGAGAAGCGGAAGTCGGCCCGTCCCACCTCGGCGCCGTCGGCGGCCTGTGAGCGGATGGTGCAGTAGCCGTTCGCACCGGAGTCCTTGCGGACCTCCAGATGTACCTGCACGGTGGCGTCCGAGGTCGCCTCGAAGGCGATCACTTCGGCGCTGATCTTGTTCTGGGCGACATAGTGGTAGGCGAAGTAGCCCACGACCAGGAAGAGGAGTCCGCCGAGCACGGCGCCGACGATCTTCAGAGTGTGGTCGGCCCGCTGGTCCGAGGCACGGCCGTAGCGGCCCTCGGGCAGTCGC
The DNA here is from genome assembly GCF_042653945.1 of Streptomyces vulcanius. Taxonomy (NCBI): domain Bacteria; kingdom Bacillati; phylum Actinomycetota; class Actinomycetes; order Kitasatosporales; family Streptomycetaceae; genus Streptomyces; species Streptomyces vulcanius. The sequence goes on from NZ_JBHSFK010000005.1 coordinate 209,978, forward strand.
GTGCTCGCCGTGCTCATGATCGTCCTCCCCGGCAGGCCTGGCCCCTGGAATTATTCGCCCCCCGATTCGGTCACTATAGAAGCCTGCGACCGCGCCGGCTCACACCGGGCGCCGACTTACCGAGGATTGAGTCTTGACTGACCAGCTGCGACTGATGGCCGTCCACGCCCACCCCGACGACGAGTCGAGCAAGGGCGCGGCCACCATGGCGAAGTACGTGTCCGAGGGGGTGGACGTGCTGGTGGTGACCTGCACCGGCGGGGAGCGCGGCTCCATCCTCAACCCCAAGCTGCAGGGCGACAAGTACATCGAGGAGCACATCCACGAGGTACGCAAGAAGGAGATGGACGAGGCCCGCGAGATCCTCGGCATCAAGCAGGAGTGGCTCGGCTTCGTCGACTCGGGCCTGCCCGAGGGCGACCCGCTGCCGCCGCTGCCCGAGGGGTGCTTCGCGCTGGAGGACGTCGACAAGGCGGCCGGCGAACTGGTGAAGCAGATCCGCTCCTTCCGCCCCCAGGTGATCACCACCTACGACGAGAACGGCGGCTACCCGCACCCCGACCACATCATGACGTACAAGATCTCCGTGGTGGCGTTCGAGGCTGCGGACGACACCGAGAAGTACCCGGAGACCGAGTACGGGCCGGCGTACCGCCCGCAGAAGCTGTACTACAACCAGGGCTTCAACCGCCCCCGCACCGAGGCGCTGCACAAGGCGCTGCTGGACCGGGGCCTGGAGTCCCCCTACGGGGACTGGCTCAAGCGCTGGGACGAGGCCGGCATGGGGCGGGACCGCACGCTCACCACGCATGTCCCGTGCGCCGAGTTCTTCGAGATCCGTGACAAGGCGCTGATCGCGCACGCCACGCAGATCGACCCCGACGGCGGCTGGTTCCGGGTGCCGATGGACATCCAGAAGGAGGTCTGGCCCACCGAGGAGTACGAGCTCGCGCAGTCCCGTGTCGCGACCTCCCTCCCCGAGGACGACCTCTTCGCGGGCATCCGCGACAATGCCTGACATGAGCGCAAGCGTGAGCCTGGCAATGACGCATCTCGTCCCTCTCGCCAAGGAGGTCGACGAGAACAAGGTCACCCCCGGCGTCCTCGGCTTCATCGTGTTCGCGGCGATGGCGCTGGCGGTGTGGGCCCTGATGAAGTCCATGAGCAAGCACATGAACAAGGTCGACTTCAAGGAGTCGCCGGACGGCGAGGACACCCCCGCCGCCGGCCCGGGCACCACGGGCAAGGCGTCCCCGGCCAAGGGATGACCGCCGGGGTGGGGCAGCTACCGCCTCACCCCTCGCCCACCGTCACCCCCATCACCTCCCGCTCGTGCCGGCCCGGCACCAGGCCCAGGCGCCAGGCCTGCCAGCCGGACTCCAGGCGGACACCCCGCTCCAGCAGGACGCCGTAGGAGCCGAGGCACTCGGTGAGACGGGTGTCGCGCAGCGGGTGGGGCGAGCGGGCGAGCTCGGCGAGTTCCTCCTGGGCGACGGCCGTGCCGACCTCCACACCGCCCGGGGAGGCGTAGGGCAGGAGGGTGCAGCGCAGAAAGCGGGCCCAGTCCTGGCCGCGCCGGTCGCCGTACGAGGCGAACAGGCCCGCCGCCTCCTCGCACAGCGCGAGCGCCTGCTGCGCACGGGCGTTGCCCGCGTCGACGATCGCCAGTTCCAGGCAGGTCCATGCCTCGCCGTGGGAGACGCCGATGCGCTGGAAGTCGGCGCGGGCGTCGACGAGCAGCTGACGGGCGAAGCCCGAGTTCCGCAGGGAGCCGGTCTGGGCGGCCCGCTGGTCGCGGGTCACCCGCGCCGAGTGGTGCCGGGCGCAGGCGAGGCCGTACACGTCGCGCATCCGGGAGAAGAGGGAACGGGAGCGTTCCAGCTCGCGCACGGCCTGGTCCAGGTCGCCGGTCTCCTCCAGGGCCAGGCCCAGGTAGTACACGCTCCAGGCCTCGCCGCGGGCGTCCTCGTTGTCCCGGTGCCGGGCGGCGGCGGCCCGTAGCCCCTCCACCGCAGGGGCGGCATCGCCGGCGACCATGCGGGCGCGGGCCAGCTGGGTCAGCGCCCACGCCTCGCCGCGGGCGTCGCGGGTACGGCCGTACAGGTCCAGCGCCCGGCGCAGATCGGCCTCGGCGGCCGGGACGTCACCGCGCCGCAGGTTCAGCTGGCCCAGCTGGAAGTGGGCCCACGCCTCGCCGTGCACGGAGCCGCCCTCGCGGTGCAGCACCAGGGAGCGTTTCAGCAGGTCGACGGCCTCCGCGAGTCGTGCCCGGTCCCGTTCCACCGCGGCCAGCGCGTGCATGGTCCAGGCCCGGTCGGTGGCCAGTTCGGGCGCGGCCTGGAGGTCCAGTGCCTCCCGCAGTTTCGCCGCCGCGTCGGTCAGGCTGCCCTGGTGGTGCAGGGTGATGCCGAGCGAGCACAGGGCCCGGGCGGCGCCCGCGTCGTGATGGGCCTGGAGGTAGAGGTCGACGACCGAGCTGAGTGTCGTACGGGCCTTGTCCAGTTCGCCCAGCTGCCGGGCCGCGATACCGGTACGCCACTGCACGGAGCGGACCAGCAGGTCCTGGCCGACCGACTGGGCGAGTTCGCTGATCTCACCGAGCCGGTAGAGGTCGCCGCGCAGCAGGCAGTAGTCGCACAGCGCCCCCAGCAGGCTCAGCACGGCCTCCTGGTGCACACCCTCCGCCTGGCGCAGGGTCGCGGTGATGAAGCTCGACTCGTCGTCCAGCCAGCGCAGCGCCTCGTCGAGGGAGGTGAAGCCGTGCGGGGTGAACCGGTCCGAGCGCGTCGACATGTTGCCGTCCACCAGCCGCAGCACGGAGTCGGCCAGCTCGGCGTGGCTGACGATCAGCCGCTCCTGGGCCGCCGTCAGCTCGGCCGGCTCCTCCTCGTCGCGCAGCCGGGCCCCGGCGAAGGCGCGGACCAGGTCGTGCAGCCGGTAGCGGTCGCCGCGTACCCGGTCGACCAGGCCCGCGTCGGCGAGGGCCGCGAGGTGCCGGGTCGCCTCCCCGCGGTCCGTCGCGAGGAGGGCGGTGGCCGCCGCCGCGCCCAGCGAGGCCCGTCCGGCCAGCGCGAGGCGCCGCAGCAGCCGGCGGGTGCCCTCCGGCTGGTCGGTGTAGCGCAGCCACAGCGCGCGCTCGACGGGGCCCACGGGACCGTACGCCGCCAGATCGGTCGCCAGCCGGCGCGGTGAGCGCGGGCCGAGCGAGGAGCCCGCGACCCGTAGCGCCAGTGGCAGCCCGCCGCACAACTCCCGTATCCGGTCGGCGGATTCGGCGTCGTACGGGCCGGAGGCGTCCTGGGCCACCGTGCTCAGCAGTTCCTCCGCGCCCGCCGCCTCCAGCGGGCGTACCGGAAGCTCGTGCACCCAGGCCGACAGTTCGGCCGGGAGGCCCAGGGCGCCGCGCGAGGTGACCAGGACCAGGCTGTCGGAGCGCTCCGGGACGAGCGCGCGGACCTGCTCCGGGTCGGAGGCGTCGTCGAGGACCACGGTGACCGGCAGCCCCGTCAGATGCTGCTGGTACAGCTCGCCGAGGCGTTTGACCTGCTGCTCGGGGGAGGAGCGCTCACGGAAGAGGAGCTGTTCGCGCGGTGCGCCGAGCCGGTTCAGCAGATGCAGCATGGCGTCCCGGGTGGACAGCGGGGACTCCTCGGCGCTGTCGCCGCGCAGATCGACCACGCACGCACCCCGGAACTGGTCCCGCAGATCGTGCGCGGCGCGCACCGCGAGCGTGCTGCGCCCGCTGCCGGGCGGGCCGTGCAGGACGACGACCGTGGGCCGGGTCTCGGTGCTGGCCCGTGCCGCCTGCACCCACTGCCGGATCTGCCCGAGCTCCGCCCGCCGCCCCGCGAACGGCCCGGTGGGCTCCGGCAGTTGCCCGAACGACTGCTCGAGGAGCGTCCGCCCGCGGGCCGCCGCGCTCTTGTCCGCGCCCTTCAGCTGCGGGCCCGGCGCCTTCTTCGGTGTGGTCGTCGCGCTCAGCACCCGCTGCTGGTCCAGGAACGGCCGGATGCCCCGCACCTCCAGCGCCGCCAGCCACTGCAACCGCAACTGCTCGGCGCCGCCGGGCTGTCCGACGGCACCGGCCCGGTGGTGCGCGGCCGGCAGATGCGAGCCCGCCACCTTCACCACGGTCGCCGCGGCCCCGACCACGCCCACGGTCACCCCGGCCCCCAGCGCCGTACCCGGCCCGGTGCCCAGGGCGAGGTCGGCGACGGCGGCCGTCACCGCCGCAACGCCCGCCACCAGCAGGGGGGTTCGCCCGCCCTCCCGCGCGTAGCGTTGTGTGAAGCTGACCTGTCCGGCGTCCCGTTCAGCGAGCGCCCGGGCATACGCCTCGTACTCCTCGGCGGCCGTCTGCGCCATCGAGTCCAGCGCCCCTCGCGCCCGTGTCATCAGCGCCTGCCGGTCGGTGCGGCCGCCCGAGCGCCGTACTTCCTCCTCCACGGCCCGCGCCAACAACCGCTCGGCTTCCGCCTTATGACTGTCCCGCATGTCCCGTCCCCCTCCGGCGGCCACGGCGTTCGTCGGTCAAGTGTGCGGCGGACGGCCCCGTGGCGCGAGGGGGCAGAGGGGCTTCGATCGTTCCGCGGGCTTCGCTGTCGTGATCACGCCGGGCACGGGCACGGGAAAGATCGACGGCACCGTCCGGGAGCCGCCTGACGCGTGCGGTGCGCGGTACTGCGGCAGGATGGACCCCATGGCGAACCGACTGGCCCACGAGACGTCCCCCTACCTCCTCCAGCACGCCGACAACCCGGTCGACTGGTGGCCCTGGTCGGAGGAGGCCTTCGCGGAGGCCCGCAGGACGGACAAACCCGTCCTGCTGAGCGTCGGGTACTCCAGCTGCCACTGGTGCCATGTCATGGCGCACGAGTCCTTCGAGGACCGGGAGACGGCCGACCTCCTCAACGAGCACTTCGTGAACGTCAAGGTCGACCGGGAGGAACGCCCCGACGTCGACGCCGTCTACATGGAGGCCGTCCAGGCCGCGACCGGCCAGGGCGGCTGGCCCATGACCGTGTTCCTGACGGCCGACGCCGAGCCGTTCTACTTCGGTACGTACTTCCCGCCCGCGCCCCGCCACGGCATGCCCTCCTTCCGGCAGGTGCTGGAGGGGGTGCGGCAGGCGTGGACGGACCGGCGCGACGAGGTCGCCGAGGTCGCCGGGAAGATCGTGCGGGACCTGGCGGGGCGGGAGATCTCCTACGGTGACGGGCAGGCGCCGGGGGAGCAGGAGCTGTCGCAGGCGCTGCTCGGGCTGACGCGGGAGTACGACCCCCAGCGCGGCGGATTCGGCGGGGCGCCGAAGTTCCCGCCGTCGATGGCGATCGAGTTCCTGCTGCGCCACCACGCCCGCACCGGCGCCGAGGGCGCGCTCCAGATGGCCCAGGACACCTGTGAGCGGATGGCCCGGGGCGGGATCTACGACCAGCTCGGGGGCGGGTTCGCCCGGTACTCCGTGGACCGCGAGTGGGTCGTGCCGCACTTCGAGAAGATGCTGTACGACAACGCGCTGCTCTGCCGGGTCTACGCGCACCTGTGGCGGGCCACGGGGTCCGAGCTGGCCCGGCGGGTCGCGCTGGAGACCGCCGACTTCATGGTGCGTGAACTGCGCACCGCCGAGGGCGGGTTCGCCTCCGCGCTCGACGCCGACAGCGACGACGGGAACGGCAAGCACGTCGAGGGGGCGTACTACGTCTGGACGCCCGCGCAGTTGACCGAGGTGCTCGGCGCCCAGGACGCGGAGATCGCCGCGCACCACTTCGGCGTCACCGTCGAGGGCACCTTCGAGCAGGGCGCCTCCGTCCTCCAACTCCCGCAGCAGGAGGGCGTGTTCGACGCGGAGAAGATCGCGAGCATCCAGCAGCGGCTGCTCGCCGCCCGTGCCGAGCGGCCCGCTCCCGGCCGGGACGACAAGGTCGTCGCCGCCTGGAACGGGCTCGCCGTCGCCGCGCTCGCCGAGACCGGTGCCTACTTCGACCGCCCCGACCTCGTGGACGCGGCCGTCGGCGCCGCCGACCTTCTCGTACGGCTGCATCTTGATGAGCAGGCGCGGCTGTCGCGCACCAGCAAGGACGGGCAGGCCGGGGCGAACGCGGGGGTGCTGGAGGACTACGCGGATGTCGCCGAGGGGTTCCTCGCGCTGGCCGCGGTCACCGGGGAGGGGGTGTGGCTGGAGTTCGCCGGGTTCCTGCTCGACCATGTGCTCGTGCGGTTCACCGACCCCGAGTCCGGTGCGCTGTACGACACCGCGGGCGACGCCGAGCGGCTGATCCGCCGGCCGCAGGACCCGACCGACAACGCGACGCCCTCAGGCTGGACCGCCGCCGCCGGCGCGCTGCTGAGCTACGCCGCCCACACCGGCTCCGAACCCCATCGCACCGCCGCCGAGAAGGCGCTGGGCGTCGTCAGGGCGCTGGGGCCGCGGGTGCCCCGGTTCATCGGCTGGGGGCTCGCCGCCGCCGAGGCCCTGCTGGACGGGCCGCGCGAAGTGGCCGTCGTGGCAGGTGAGTTGGGCGATGCGGCCGCGAAGTCCCTGCACCGTACGGCACTTCTGGGCACCTCGCCCGGCGCGGTCGTCGCGTTCGGGGTCACCGGGAGCGACGAGTTCCCCCTGCTCGCCGACCGCCCGCTGAGCCACGGCGAACCGACGGCGTACGTCTGCCGCAACTTCACCTGCGACGCCCCGACCACCGACCCGGAACGGCTGCGCACGGCCCTGAGCGGCTGATCGCGCCGCACAACCGGCACAAGGACCTGTCCTAGCTCGCGAACTCCGCCAGGGCGCGTTCCACGATGGCCTCCAGCTGTTCGTGGTGCGCGCCCTTCCAGTACGCCCGGCCGCAGGACCCGCACTGGGCGAAGACGTCGTACGACCGCTGCGTGCCGTGTGCCAGCTGGTCGGCGACCTCGTCCTTGGTGGCCGCGCGCAGCAGGCCGTTGCAGGCGGTGCAGCGGGTCCAGGGGACGAGGGCGGGGCGGAAGCGGTCGAGGATGTCGCGGAGCTGCTCGCCGGGGTCGGTGCTGTAGACGTACGCGCCCGCGTACAGCTCGCGGCGGCGCAGCAGGCCCCGGTCGCGGCTGAGCATGACCCGGCTCTCGGCGGCCGAGCGGGTGGCGAGGGCCGGGTCGCCGATATCCGTCGACTCGTACGCCGTGTCCACGCCGAGCAGGCGCATACGGCGGGCGAGGGTGCCGAGGTGGACGTCGAGGAGGAAGCGCAGGGGAGCGCCGGGGAGCCGCTGGGGCCGTGCGACCGGGCGGACGGCGACCGACTCGCCGTCGGACGGGACGTGGGAGACCGGGACCTCACGGCCGTCGACGACCAGGCTGCCGACCTCCGTCAGCGGGACACCGAGCGACTCGACGACATGGCCGAGGGTCGAGACCCCGTCGACGGTGAGCGGATGGACGCCGACCCGCCTGGCGTGCGGCACGAACAGGGCCAGCTCGGGGGCGACTTCGACGCGGATCTCGGGTGCGTTCACCCGGCCAGGATGCCACGGGAGAAAGGCCCGCTCCCCGCGGTTTTCCGCGCTTATCGGTTCTCCTGCGGCAGTCCGTGTTCCAGGACGTCCAGGGCCTGTTCCACGAGGTCGCAGAGGTCGCCCTCGAAGTTGTTCTCCGCCCAGTACATGGAGACCTCCATCAGGCCGCCGATGAGGGACATCGCGTAGACCCGTATGACGAGGCCGTCCGGGTCCAGGCCGGACCGCTCGGCGAGGGCCCCCCGGAGCAGACGCCCGGTCTCCGACATGCTCTCGAACATCCGGGAGCGGACGGCGGGGACCTGGACCTGGAGGTGCGTCCGCAGGCGGAGCACCTCGGGGTCCTCCTTCGAGCTCATCGAGAGAGCCCGCCGCATCACGTGCCGCAGGGAGTCCATCACCGACTCGTCCGCGGGCCGGTTCCGCAGCTCCTCGACCATCAGGGGGTCGTACTCGTCCGTGAGGACGATGTCCTCCTTGGTCGGGAAGTAGCGGAAGACGGTCGACGGCGACACCTCGGCCCGCTCGGCGATCTGCTCGATCGTCGTGGCGTCGTACCCCTGCTCCCTGACCAGCGCGTACGTCGCGGTGCGGATCGCCTCGCGGGTCTTGATCTTCTTGCGCTCGCGCAGACCCAGCGGGGGGCGGTCGGCGGGGGAGAGGGGGGAGTGTGCGGCCGTCATGCGGCTCATTGTCGGGCATCCTCCGCCGGGACGCCCATGTCGGGGCCGGTGCTTTCCGTGGCAGGCGCAGGCGTCGCCTTCGGCAGGAAGGCCGCCGCCAGCAGTGCCGTCACCAGGGCCGCGACGCCGCAGACCAGCAGGATCACGCCCATGCCGTGCACGTAGGCGCTGTCCGCGGAGGCCGCCAGGTGGGCCGAGCCGGTCCGCTCCGCGATCAGGTGGGCGGCGACCACGGAGTCCCCGGCGGTGTCGGCGGCCGGTGCGGGCAGCCCGGTGACGTCGAGGCGGTCGCGGAAGACACCGGCGAGCAGGCTGCCGAGCAGGGCGATGCCGATCGCGGCGCCGACCTGGCGCATGGTCATGAGCAGCCCGGATCCGCTGCCCGCCCGGTCGCGGGGCAGGGCCGCGAGGGCGCCGTCCATCGCGGGGACGACGGCGAGACCGAAGCCGAGACCGGTCACGCAGAGCCACAGCGCGGTGAAGCCGTAGCCGGAGTCGACCGTCGTACGGCTGCCGAGCAGGGCGGAGAAGGCCAGCACCACCAGGCCGGCGCTGACCACGGCCCGCGGACCGAACCGCGCGACCACGGGCTGCGCGGCGCGCGCGGAGACCATCAGGCCGCCCATCATCGGCAGCAGCCGCAGCCCGGTGCCCAGGGCGTCGTGGCCGAGGACGGCCTGGAGGTACGGCGGCAGCACGAACATCAGGCCGGACAGGACGAACATCACCAGGGTTGCCGCGAGTGTGCTGAAGAGGAATCCGCGGTGGCTGAGCAGCTCCATGTCGAGCATGGGCCGTGCGACCCGCCGCTCGCGCAGCACCAGCCCGGTGATCAGGACGGCCGCCGCGCCGGACATCGCGAGGACCAGAGGGTCGCCCCAGCCGCGGCCGGGCGCCTCGATGATCGCGTAGATGAGGGCGCCCAGGCCGGTCGCGGTGAGCGCGGTGGACAGGGCGTCGACCTTGGGGGAGGCGGGGTCGGAGGTCTCGGGGAGCAGGAAGACGCAGGCGGCGATCCCTATCGCGGCCATCGGCACGTTGACCAGGAAGACCGAGCCCCACCAGAAGTGGTCGAGCAGCCAGCCGCCGATGATCGGGCCGAGCGGCAGGCCGAGAGCCGACGCGGCGGAGATGACGCCCACGGCCTTGGTGCGCTCCTCGGAGCCGAAGAGCGAGGGCAGCACGGAGAGCGCGAGCGGGGTGACGAGCGCGCCGCCGACGCCCATGAAGGCGCGGGCGGCGACGACCCACTCGACGTTCCCGGCCAGAGCGCCCGCCAGGGAGCCGACAAGGAAGATCCCGAGCCCGACGATCAGTATCCGGCGCCGCCCGAACCGGTCGCCGAGCAGTCCGGCCGGGAGCATCAGGGCCGCGAAGACGACGACGTACGCGTCCGCCATCCACTGCTGCTGACCGGTCGTGGCGCCGAGCTCGGCGGCCATGGTCGGCAGGGCCACGTTGAGGATCGTCATGTCGAAGCCGAGCGTGAGCATGCTCGCGACCAGGGCGCCGAGCGCCCACCAGCGACGGGGGTTTGGAGTGACAGTGACAGTGTCCATGAAATGAAAGTAACTCTCAAAAGCTGTAAGCTGTCAATCGGTATCGACTTCCAGGACATGAGAACAGGACATGAAAAAGGGCCACGGCTCGGAAGCCGTGGCCCGCAGAAGGCTGAAAAGTGCCGCTATGCGTGCTGGTACGCCACCAGCGAGATGCCGACGTAGTGGACGACGAACGCCGCGAGCGTGAGCGAGTGGAAGACCTCGTGGAAGCCGAACCAGCGCGGTGAGGGGTTGGGCCGCTTGATGCCGTAGATCACGCCGCCCGCGCTGTAGAGGAGCCCGCCGACGATCACCAGGACCAGTACGGCGATGCCGCCGGTGCGCATGAAGTCAGGCAGGAAGAAGACGGCCGCCCAGCCCATCGCGATGTAGCAGGGGGTGTACAGCCAGCGCGGGGCGCCCACCCAGAAGACCCGGAAGGCGATACCCGCCAGCGCGGCCCCCCAGATGCCCCACAGCAGCCACTGGCCCTTGGCCTCCGGCAGAAGCAGCATGGTGAGCGGCGTGTAGGTGCCCGCGATGATCAGGAAGATGTTCGCGTGGTCCAGGCGGCGCAGGATGCCGTCCATCCGGGCGTTCCAGGTGCCCCGGTGGTACAGCGCGCTCACGCCGAACAGGAGACAGGCGGTGAGCGCGTAGATACCGCACGCCACCCGGCCCCGCGGGGAGTCCGCGAGCGCGGTGAGTACCAGGCCGGCGACGAGCGCGGCCGGGAACATGCCGAGATGCAGCCAGCCGCGCAGCTTGGGCTTGATCTCTTCCGGCAGGGAGAGCGCGTGCGAACCACGGCCGGCGGCCGGCGTGTCCGTGGGCGCGTCGGGGACGGGCGCAGTCATACGCAGAATCGTACCTACGGAACCGTAAGTTACACGTCAGTCCGGCGGCTTTGGGGGGCGAAGAGTGGCCATCGTCTCACTGCGGCGCGCGCCTGCCCCGGCGGGTTCACCTCGAACGATCTTCCGCTGAATACCAAGTGGACGCAAAGCGGACGGATTATGCGTGGCCTTCCTCACTCCGCTCACCTGTGACGCCTTCTGGACAGATGGGCGGAAGCGTCGGATGATCAGATGAGTGCGGTCGGTACCGGATGAGCGCCGAAGGTCGAGAGACCGTGAAGCATCCGGGCCGCAGCCCCCAAGGGGCCTGAAAACAAAAAACCCCTCATCTAGGAGCAATCGTGGCGCGCGACATCGCGGCTCCCACCGTCATCCCGACGAACCACAAGGAACTGATCTCGTGGGTGAACGAGATCGCCGAACTGACTCAGCCGGACAGCGTGGTCTGGTGTGACGGATCCGAGGCCGAGTACGAGCGCCTGTGCGGGGAGCTCGTCGAGAAGGGCACCTTCAAACGGCTGGACCCCATCAAGCGCCCCAACTCGTTCTACGCCGCCTCCGACCCGACCGATGTCGCCCGGGTCGAGGACCGGACCTTCATCTGCTCCGAGAAGGAGCAGGACGCGGGTCCGACGAACCACTGGAAGGCCCCCGCGGAGATGCGGGAGATCTTCTCGGGCGAGAACGGCCTGTTCCGCGGCTCGATGCGCGGCCGGACGATGTACGTCGTCCCGTTCTGCATGGGCCCGCTCGGCTCCGACCTCTCCGCGATCGGCGTCGAGATCACCGACTCCGCCTACGTCGCCGTCTCCATGCGCACCATGACCCGCATGGGACAGCCGGTCCTGGACGAGCTGGGCTCCGACGGGTTCTTCGTGCGTGCCGTGCACACGCTCGGGGCGCCGCTGGCCGACGGCGAGGCGGACGTCCCCTGGCCCTGCAACTCCACCAAGTACATCTCGCACTTCCCGGAGTCCCGCGAGATCTGGTCCTACGGCTCCGGCTACGGCGGCAACGCCCTGCTCGGCAAGAAGTGCTACGCCCTGCGCATCGCCTCGGTCATGGCGCGTGACGAGGGCTGGCTGGCCGAGCACATGCTGATCCTCAAGCTCACTCCGCCCACCGGTGGGTCCAAGTACGTCGCCGCCGCCTTCCCGTCCGCCTGCGGCAAGACCAACCTCGCCATGCTGGAGCCCACCGTCTCGGGCTGGACCGTCGAGACGATCGGCGACGACATCGCCTGGATGCGGTTCGGCGAGGACGGCCGGCTGTACGCCATCAACCCCGAGGCCGGCTTCTTCGGCGTCGCGCCCGGCACCGGCGAGCACACCAACGCCAACGCGATGAAGACGCTGTGGGGCAACTCCGTCTTCACCAACGTCGCCCTCACCGACGACGGCGACATCTGGTGGGAGGGCATGACGGAGGAGACCCCGGCCCACCTCACCGACTGGAAGGGCAACGACTGGACGCCGGCGTCCTCGGACACCCCGGCCGCCCACCCCAACGCCCGCTTCACCGTCCCCGCGGCGCAGTGCCCGATCATCGCGCCCGAGTGGGAGGACCCCCGCGGCGTGCCGATCTCCGCGATCCTCTTCGGCGGGCGGCGCGCGAGCGCGGTGCCGCTGGTCACGGAGTCCTTCGACTGGAACCACGGCGTGTTCCTCGGCGCCAACGTGGCCTCCGAGAAGACCGCCGCCGCCGAGGGCAAGGTCGGTGAACTGCGCCGCGACCCGTTCGCCATGCTGCCGTTCTGCGGCTACAACATGGGCGACTACATGGGCCACTGGGTCGATGTGGCCAAGGACAGGGACCAGTCGAAGCTCCCGAAGATCTACTACGTCAACTGGTTCCGCAAGAACGAAGCGGGCAAGTTCGTGTGGCCCGGCTTCGGTGAGAACAGCCGCGTCCTGAAGTGGATCGTCGAGCGCCTCGACGGCCGTGCGGACGGCGTCGAGACCCCGATCGGCGTCCTGCCGACCAAGGCCGCCCTCGACACGGCCGGACTCGAACTCGCCGACGCCGACCTCGACTTCCTTCTCACGGTCGACAAGGAGGTCTGGCGCGAGGAAGCCGCGCTGGTTCCCGAGCACCTCAACACCTTCGGCGATCACACGCCCAAGGAGCTGTGGGACGAGTACCACGCGCTGGTGCGGCGTCTGGGCTGAGGCCCTCCCCGATCGGCGAGGCCGCGTACAACGGCGTGCGTGGCTCTGGGTCTGCCGTCATCCTGCCGCCCGCCCCGGCGGGGGGATGGCGGCAGACCTTCGCCCCCGGGCCGGTGGGGGGTCTTCGCGCAGTTCCCCGCGCCCCTTTGGGGCGCTATTGCGAGCGGTCTTCCAAGTAGCGGGTGTGTGACTCCTGGCGTCGGGCCTCTGTCTCGCGCAGGGTGGCGGCCAGCCGGTCCGCCTCCTCGTGGAGCAGCGTCAGCTGGCGCTCGAGATGGCGTTCCGGGGGCTCCTGACCCGGTGCGAGCCGCGTCCACCACCGCGTTCGTACGAATGTGTCGACGGCCTCGGGAATGTCCTGCCGTACTGCCCGCGAGAGCACATGCACGCCTTCCGGGTCCTGGGCGAGGAGTTCGCCGGCCCACCCCGGATCCAGCAAAGCGGCGAGCACCTCAGTCAGTTCGGTGAGACGACCGGCAGCGGCGGGCGGCAACTCGACGTTCGCAAGATAGCCATCCAGCATCTCGAAGTCGCCCCGGACCTCGTCCAGTTGGGCCGACGGGTCCGGGAAGTCCGGCAGTGGAGGGCGCTCCGGAGGCGCGATCAACGCGCCCGCGCCGTACAGGCCGACGACCACGACGGGCCAGTACGGGCCCGCCACCCCCGTGAAGGTCAGCACCAGTCCGGCCAGTCCGGCCGCGCTGCCCGTGATGTTCTTGCGGGACTCCAGGTACCCGACGAACCTACTGGTAGCCACGGATCTCCTCGAACGCGCCGTCCAGCGAGCCCTGTTGGGCGTCGAAGAGCCGGCCGCCGGTCAGCTCGGCGATGTGCTCCAGTTCCTTGCGGTCGGAGTCGCCGAAGAGGATGGGGAAGACGGGGATGTCCTGCCGGTCACCGCTGAGCGCCTGGTAGAAGCCGTCGAAGTCGCCCGCGTTCGCGCCCGCCGTGTTCTCGCCGTCGGTCATCAGCACGATCGAGGTGAACGTGTCCTTGCCGGCGCCCAGATGGTCGTACGCCTTCTCCAGGGAGGTGTAGATCGCGGTGTTGCCGTCGGCCGACAGCTCCTTGGTGTCCTTGCGGATCGCGGCGAGCCCGGTCTCCGGGTCGGAGGGGCTGACGACATGTGTCCGGACGCTCTTCACATCCGAGCCGAACGGCATCAGCGTGACCTCCTCGCGCTCCCGGAAGTCACCGGTGAGCTCGGACAGGGCGTCCTTCAGCCGGCTCAGCCGGTCGCCCTGCATCGAGCCGGAGGTGTCGAGGACGTACACCGTCCGCGAGGGGCGGCGCAGTTTGTTCTCGTACGCGTCGAGCAGCCCGTCGGCGACGGAACGGGTGCCCGGGAAGGGCAGTTCGCGCCGGCGGGTGGTGTCGAGGCCGGACGCGGGCGGTACGGAGGCGACCACCGGGCGGCGGTGGGTGGTCGTGGTGATCAGCTTCTGGATCTTCGGGGTGCGCAGGTCGTCGGCGACCCGCTTGACGTTCTCGCGGGTCGTCGCGCTGGTCGCGGCCAGGGAGGAGAGCGGGTAGTCGGCCGTGACCACGCCGTCCGCCGGCCGGATCACCGTAAGGCCGGGGATGCCCTTGAGCACCGACTCGTAGTTGAGCAGCGCGTCCACGTCGCCGCGCCGGGCGTACGCGCTCGCCAGCCAGCCCGACGAACCCGAGGTCAGCTTCTGCCCCTTGAAGAACTCCTTCAGCCGCGGGGTGGCCTTCGTGACGTCCGCGTCGGTGAGCGCCGACTGGGCGCCGGAGAGCGCGGAGGCGACCGAGATGAGCGTGGCGAAACCGGAGTTGGAGCGGGCCGGATCGGTCATGCCGTACGTCAGTTTCCCGTCCTGCACGGCCTGCTCGATCTGCGCCCAGGTGACCTGATCGGGCTTCCAGCCGAGGGAGCCGAGGGTCTGCGTCTTCACCCCCAGGGCGACCGGGCTGGACATCACCGGCGTCTCGGAGACGACCTTCTTCGCCACCTCGGGGCGCAGCCGCAGATAGTCGTTGGAGGACAGCCACACGGCGTCGTACCGGCTGTCCGTGCTCTTCTTCGCCAGCAGGTTCACGGCGTCCAGCGTGCCCATGTAGGTGGGCCGGATCGTCACCCCGGTGTCCTCGCGGACCTGCTCCCACACCGGTTTCATGTCGGCGAGTTCGCTGGAGGCGAGGACGCGGAGCGTGCCGGGCTTCGGGGCGGTGGAGTCGTCCTTCTCGTCCTGGCCGGTGCAGGCGGTGAGGAGGAGTGCGAGCGCGGTGAGGGCGAGCAACGGACGTCTCAGGCTCGGGCTCGGGCTCATGCGATCCCGCCCTCCAGTGCGCCGCGCGACCGGCTGCGCTCCAGGTAGGCGCTGGCGCCCTGGAGTTCGGCGGTCAGGTTCTCCACGGTCGTCGCCATGACCTCGGTGGCCTGCACCTTGTAGGTGTCGATGGCGTCGAGGGTGCGGTAGATCTGCTGGAAGGCCGCGCGCAGGGTCTCGGCGCCCACGGCCGGGTCGGCGGCGATGCGCTGGATCTCCCCGCTCTGCGTGGCCAGCATCTCGGCGTTGCCCCGGATGAGGTCCTCGGTGGTCCCGCGCAGCGCGTTGACCTGCTCGATGACCTTCTTCTGGTTGTCGAGGGCGGAGGCCAGCATCACCGAGATCCGCAGCGCGGACACGGTCGTGGTGGCCGCCCGGTCGACGCCCTTGATCAGCTCGTCGTTGTTGCGGCGTACGACGTCCATCGCGAGGTAGCCCTGTGCGCACACCGCGAGCTGGGTGAGCAGATCCTGGTGTTTCTGCCGGACCGGGAAGAGCACGTCGGCACGGAGGCCGTTCGCCCGCTCGGGGTCGGTGCCCTCGACGCCGGTGATGTGCTGCTCGACGGCCGAGTCCAGGGCGTCGGTGAGGACGACGTACTCCTGGAGCTTGCCCATGGTCTCCCAGAGGCGGACCCGCTCGGTCTGCAACGCGGCGTTGTCGCGCCGGAGTTCGTCCTGTCCGCCGCGCAGCGATCCCACGATCTTGTTCAACGTGCCCTGCGCGGAGGCGTACTTGGCGACGTGGTCGCGCAGCTTGTTGCCGCCGGGCAGCTTGGACAGGAACCTGCGCCCCTTGGAGGCCGGCAGGTCACGCGGGTCCAGATCCTCGACCACGCGCCGGAGTTCGACGAGCGATCCCGCCACCTTCGACTGGGCGTCGCCGCCCTTTTCGGGAAGGCTCCTGACGGTCCGCTCCAGCATCCGGTTGGACTGGGCGGCGGCCGTGCGCATCTCACCGGCGCCGAGCGCGGTGATCTCGCCGACCTTGCCCGCGAACTCGGGCGAGCGGGCGTCGAGAAGGGCGAGTCCGTCGACGTAGGCGGCGGCCTTGGTGGCCATGTCGGTGCGCACCCCGTCGTCCACGGGGACGAGTCCGCCGGCCTTCTCGCGTGGCACGGCGGCCACGGGCTCGGGCGGGGTGAGGGTGAAGGAGTCGTCGCTCATCTGTTGCTGTCCCCCTGGTTCATGAGCCTGTTCATCCGCAGCCTGTTCATCCGCGCGCCCGTCGGGCCAGCTCGTGCAGCACCTTCGAGGTGGGCACGGGCGCCTGGCGGACGCCGGTCAGTTCCTGCTTGAGATAGGTGCCGGCCGAGGCGAACTCGGTGGCCTCGCCCTGCGGGCGGAATCCATGGCGGACCTCCAGCCCCCGCAACTGCGGGTCCGTGGACAGGAGTTCGGCGAGGGCCCGGCCGTTCTCGGTGAGCGGTACGGCCGTGTGGTCGCTGTTGACCGTGGTGTCCGGGTAGAGGACGACCAGGTCGCCGGGCTGCTGTCCGTCGGCGAGGAGGGAGGCGACCTGCGACTCGTAGCCGAGGACGAGCGGATTGCCGGCGCCGCTGACGAAGTCCCGGAAGGAGGCGTCGGTGCTGGACTGCTGGGCGCCCTGCACGCTGACCAGCTTGTGCAGCAGCGGCGCGGTCCTGTCCACCTCGGTGTCACTCGCGACGACCTTGCCGCCGCCCGCGACGTAGGAGGCGGCGGCGAGGTAGAGGGCGCCGGAGTTGGAGGTCTCCGGGTCGGTGCTGGAGATGTAGAGGGTGCCGGTCAGCTCCCCGTACTTCGTCGCCCCCTTGAGCTGCTGCCAGGTGCGGTCGGCCCGGGCCGCGTCGAGGTAGGCGGACATCTTCAGCGTGCCCCGGTGGGCCGCGTCCAGCGTGGCGAGCCCATTGGCCGCGAGCACGTCGGCGGCGTTCTTGTGCGCCATGACGACGAGCGGCGAGTAGAAGGGCCGCGGCAGTGTGCCGGTCACCTTGTACTTCGCGGCCAACTCGACGGCCGGCGCCTGGCTGCTCGGGAACGCGAGGTCGTACCCCTTGAGGTCCAGTCCCTCCATGGCCCAGGACCCGGAGGTCTCGGCCTTCACGGTGTAGCCCTTGGCGGCGAGGGCCTTCACCACGTCCGGATCCGCGAAGAACTCCGCCTTCTCCGATCCGATCACCATGCGTACGGTCTTCGTTGCCGTACCCGTGTCCTCGTTGTCCCGGCCCGCGACGACGGCGACCACCACACCGACCATCAACAGCACCGCAAGGACGATTCCTACGATTCGTCTCACAGGGGGAGCGTGCTCCCGGAACTACACGTTCCCGGGTGGTTCGGGTAAACGGACGGTGACGCACCAGCCCCGGCACTGCAACGCACCCCTGTTTTCAGGGGCGCGGGGAACTGCGCGAGAACCCCCCACCGGCCCGCACGGGAATTCGGCCCAAGCCACGCAGTGCATGGCACCCGGTCCGCACGCACGCTGCGGGTGCACGCGGACCGGGGCCGTTCGGGGGCCCGAGGGCTCTCAGTGGGACGCGAGTTCGCGGGGCTCCAGGGCGGCGGCGTGCACGTCCATCTGTTCGGCGGCGAGGATCGCGGCCGCGGTGTCCGCGCGCGAGGCCGCCACGACCAGGGCGCGTCCGGCGAGGGTGTGCGCCCGCTGGTGCAGGGATGTGGAGTCGGGCCCCCGCGAGGGTCCGGTCGCCCGGACCGGCAGGCGTCCTCCCCGCAGCCTGCTCACCTGTTCGGTGAGCCGCTCGGCCGCGGTGTCCAGCTCCGCGGCGGGGGCCGTCGCGCGCAGTTCGTCGGTGACGGCGAGCAGCGCCGCGAGATGGCCGGCGAGCTGGATGTCCAGCTCCTCCTCGCGGGAGCGGTGGGGAAAGTCGGAGGTGCTGCCGGCCATCGTGCTGTGGACCGACTTGGTGCGGATCGGTTCGTACATGGGATGGCCTCCTGTGCTGGCAGGAAACCATCCTAGCTTAGATTTCGTCTAAAGTTGAGTCGATCGTGAGACGGCTGCTAGGGCTGGCCGTAGCCGTCCAGGAAACGGGCGATCCGGCCCACCGCGTCCCGCAGATCCATCGCGGTCGGCAGGGTCACCACCCGGAAGTGGTCCGGCTCCGGCCAGTTGAAGCCGGTGCCCTGGACGACCATGATCTTCTCCTGGCGGAGCAGGTCCAGGACCATCTGCCGGTCGTCCTTGATCTTGAACACGGTCGGGTCGAGGCGCGGGAAGAGATACAGCGCCCCCTTCGGGCGTACGCAGCTCACACCCGGGATCTGCGTCAGCAGCTCGTACGCCGTGTCCACCTGCTCCTTCAGCCGCCCGCCCGGCAGCACCAGGTCCTGGATGGACTGCCGCCCGCTGAGCGCGGCGACCACGCCGTGCTGGCCCGGCATGTTCGCGCACAGGCGCATGTTCGCCAGGATGGTCAGGCCCTCGATGTAGGAGTCGGCGTGCGCGCGCGGTCCGGAGATCGCCATCCAGCCGACCCGGTAGCCCGCCACCCGGTACGCCTTCGACATGCCGTTGAAGGTGAGGGTGAGCAGATCCGGGGCGACGCTCGCGGTCGGGGTGTGCGTGGCGCCGTCGTAGAGGATCTTGTCGTAGATCTCGTCGGAGCAGACGAGGAGGTTGTGGCGGCGGGCGATGTCCGTCAGCCCCTTGACCATCTCCCGGTCGTACACCGCACCCGTCGGGTTGTTCGGGTTGATGATCACGATCGCCTTGGTGCGGTCGGTGACCTTGCGCTCGATGTCGGCGAGGTCGGGCATCCAGTCGGACTGCTCGTCGCACCGGTAGTGGACGGCCGTACCGCCCGAGAGTGAGACCGCGGCCGTCCACAGGGGGTAGTCCGGGGCCGGGACCAGCACCTCGTCACCGTCGTCCAGCAGGCCCTGCATCGCCATCACGATCAGCTCGGAGACGCCGTTGCCGATGAAGACGTGCTCGACGTCCGTCTCGATGCCGAGTGTCTGGTTGTGCATGACGACCGCCCGGCGTGCCGCCAGCAGGCCCTTCGCGTCGCCGTAGCCGTGGGCCGTCGAGACGTTGCGGAGGACGTCCTCGAGGATCTCCGGCGGGGCTTCGAAGCCGAAGGCGGCCGGGTTGCCGGTGTTGAGCTTGAGGATGCGGTGACCTGCCGCTTCCAGCCGCATCGCCTCCTCGAGGACCGGGCCCCGGATCTCGTAACAGACGTTGGCGAGCTTGGTCGACTGGATCACCTGCATGTCTGGGAGCTTACGGCCCGGTAACGCGCCTTGGGGCGTGTTTTCCGCCACGTGAGACGCGTGTTTTGCGGGGGTATGGCCGGGGCGGGCGATCGTATGGCCCAACAGCCTCTGGGGGAAGGTAGGTTGATGCGATCCACGGGGAGGGCGGGCATGGAGTTCTCGCTGCTGAACGACGAGCCGGTGACCGCGCCGGAGGCCGATCTGCTCGGCACCGGCCGGGCCGCCCGGGAGCTGGCGGCCCTGGTGCACGCCTCCAGGGCGGCGACGCCCTTCACGCTCGCCGTGGACGCCGGCTGGGGCATGGGCAAGAGCAGCCTGATGCGCCTGGTCCGGGCGGAGCTGGAGCAGCGCGCGGACGTCGAGACCGTCTGGTACAACGCCTGGACCTCCACCAGCGCCGATGTGCTGGAAGGGCTCATCAAGACGGTACTGATGAAGTTCGACAGGCGGGTGCTGCGCCGGGCGCTGCACCGGGCGTCCGAGCACGGGAAGCTGATCACGGCCGTGCGTGCGACGCTCACGGTGGCCGCCGCCCCTTTCGGGATGGCGGGACTCGTCGACCAGCTCTGGCGCGAGCTGTCCGTCGACCCCAGGGCCCGGGCGCGTATGGGGGAAGCGCTCCACGAGCTCGCGACGGAGTGGGCGGATACGGCCGAGCACGAGCCGAACCGCCTGCTGGTCGTCTTCGTCGACGATCTCGACCGATGCGCGGAGGACACCGTCCTCGCGGTGTGCGAGGCGGTGAAGGTCTACCTCGATGTGCCGGGTCTGGTGTTCGTGATCGGCTGCGACCGGTCGGCGCTCGGCCCTTCGGGCCTGCTGAGGGACCTCGGGCCGGCCGGCTCGGCGTTCATGGAGAAGATCTTCCAGACCAGTTTCCGGCTGTCGACGCCCCCGGACGAGGACCTGCGGGCGTACGTCCGGCACTGCGCGCTGCGCTCGGGGCTGCGCGAGCTGCTCGACGACAGGACGGTGGGCCTGATCGCCGACCGTTCGGCGCGCAACCCGCGCCGGATCAAGCGGCTCATCAATGGCTTCGGCCTGGAGTGCACCCTCAACCCGGGGTGGGCGGGAATCGAGCCGGAGGCGGTCATCCGGACGCTGCTGATCCAGTACCTGTACCCGGAGTTCTACCGGATCCTCGTGTCCAGCGACGCCGCCCACACCGCCAACGCTGGGCACGAGTTCCTCGGGTACCGCACGGCCCGGCAGGTGCTGAGCCGGTGGGTCGAGGCCGGCGCGGAGGCGTGGCAGACCACGGTGGCCGCCGTGACCGGGCACCGGCTCGCGCCGCCGGACCCCGAGGACCAGGACGGCTGGGAGGCCGTCCTCGGCCGGCTGGAGGAACAACTGCCCACCATCTACCCGGCGCTGGCCCGGGACCTGAACTTCGTCCACCTCATCGAGGAGTGGCTGCGGCTTCCGCAGGCGGACGGGCTGCTGGCGCAGCTCCAGCGGGGCGGCGCGGCGCCGGTCGTCACGATCCCGGTGGACATCGACGAGGGCGCCGCCCCGCCGGTGCGCGGGGAGCGGACACCGCCCGGGGAGGACCGGCCCGAGCGCCGGGACGACCGCTACCGGGGCATCAGGATCCTCTGGGTCGACGACCATCCGGCGAACAACACCTCCTACGTCCGTCGGCTGGAGAGCCTCGGCGCCGAGGTGCTGTCGGCCGAGGACGCGCGCCGCGCGGAGCGGGTGCTCGGCGAGGAGCCGGTCGACATGGTGATTTCGGACGTCGCCCGCGGCACCGATCCGGACGCCGGCCTCGACGCGCTCGCGCGCTGGCGGGAGCGGGGGATCTTCGGCGGGCCGGCGGTGTTCTTCACCAACCGGATCACCCCGGCCCGCGAGCGGCGGTGCCGTGAACTGGGCGCCCGGATCGCCGTCGACGGCGGCACGCTGCTGCGCCACATCGACGAGGCATGCGCGGAAATCCGCCAACGCCGGTCCTGAAACAGCTCCTTGTCCAACCACCCCTCTGCAATCAAAATGCACATGACAAAAAATTGGCGGCCGGAAGATCTCCGGTCGCCTTGTCGTAAGAGGGGACCCCCCACATGAGAAAGCCTCTCGTCGCCGCGCTCACGGCCCTGGCCATCGCCGGGATCGGTGCGGCACCCGCGGTCGCGGCACCCGCCGCGAAGGCCGACACCAAGGCCGCCGCGCCCACCCTCCAGGCCGTCAGCCTCGCCGGGACCGTGGCGCTCAGCAACTGCTCCGGCTCGGTCATCCGCTTCCCGAACTCCCTGGACACCGACCCGGCGCTGGTGCTCAGCAACGGCCACTGCCTGACCTCCGGCTTCCTGGACCCGGGCGAGGTCGTCACCAACCAGACCTCCACCCGCACCTTCGGCCTGCTCAACTCCGCCGGCACCCGGGTCGCCACCCTGAGCGCCAGCAAGCTGGCCTACGCGACGATGACCGACACCGACGTGTCGATCTACCAGCTGACCAGGACCTACGCGTCGATCCAGAGCTCGTACGGGATCTCCGCGCTGACCGTGCAGGACACCCACCCCACCGCCGGCACCGCCATCACCGTGGCGTCCGGCTACTGGAAGACGCTCTACAACTGCAGCGTCGACGGGTTCGCGTACCGCCTCAAGGAGGGCGACTGGACCTGGAAGGACTCGCTCCGCTACACCTCCGCCTGCCAGACCATCGGCGGCACCTCCGGCTCCCCGGTGATCGACCAGTCCACCGGCAAGGTCGTCGCCGTCAACAACACCGGCAACGAGGACGGCGAGAGCTGCACCCTGAACAACCCCTGCGAGGTCGACGCCAGCGGCAACGTCACCGTCCGCGAGGGCATCAACTACGCCCAGGAGACCTACATCATCCCGGCCTGCTTCACGACCGGGAACCAGCTCAACCTGAGCGCGACCACCTGCACCCTGCCCAAGCCGTAAGGCGCTGCGGAGGGGCGTTCCGTCACATGGGACTGCGACGGACCGCCCGGCCCGCCAGGACGTCCGTGCGCCGGCCGTCCTCGATCACGAACCGGCCGTCGACCAGGACGTACGGGATGCCGGTGGGCAGCGTGCGCGGGGCGTCGTACGTCGAACCCGCCGCCACCGTGCGCGGGTCGAACAGGACCAGGTCGGCCCGGTAGCCCTCGCGGACCAGGCCCCGGTCCGGGAGGCGGAGACGGGCCGCCGGGCGGCCGGTGAGGTGTGCCACGCACTCCTCCAGCTTCAGCACCCCCAACTCCCGCACATAGTGGCCGAGATAGTGCGGGAACGTGCCGTACGCCCGCGGATGCGGCTTGGCGCCCTGGAGGATGCCGTCCGAACCGCCCGTGTGCACCCGGTGACGCATGATCGCGCGGACGTTCTCCTCGTGGCCCACGTGCTGGAGGATCGTCGGCGCGAGTCCGTCCTCGGTGAGGAGACGGCGGGCCGTCGTCCACGGGGCCTCGCCGCGTGAGCGCGCCGACTCCTGGACCGTACGACCGACGTATCCGGCCAGCCGCGGGTCGCCCACGCCCGAGATCTCGATCGTGTCCCACTCCACCGGCACGCCGTGACAGCCGTCCGCGCCGGTCACCTCCAGGTCGTGGCGGATGCGGGCGGCGATCTCCTCGTCGTCCAGCCGCCGCAGGATCTCCGCCGGGCCGCCCTCGCTCGCCCAACTGGGCAGCAACGCGGCGAGAGTTGTGGAGCCGGGGGTGTAGGGATAGGTGTCGAGGGTGATGTCCGCGCCGGTGGCGAGTGCCTCGTCGAGCAGGGACAGCAGCTCGGGGGCCCGGCCCTTGTTCACGCCGAAGTTCATCGTCGCGTGGGCGAGATGGAGCGGGCAGTCCGCCTCCCGGGTCAGCTCCACCATCTCCGCGTACGCCTCCAGCGCGCCGGCGCCGTACGAGCGGTGGTGCGGGCAGTAGTAGCCGCCGTAGGACGCCACCACCCGGCACAGTTCGGTCAGTTCGGCGTCCTTCGCATACATTCCGGGGGTGTAGGTCAGGCCCGACGACAGGCCGACCGCGCCCTGTTCCAGGCCCTCCGCCACCAACTGCCGCATGCGGTCCAGCTCCCGGGGCGTGGCCGGGCGGTCGTCCCAGCCGACGACGAGGGCGCGGACCGTGCCCTGCGGGATGAGATAGGCGGCGTTGACCGCGATCCCGCGGTCCAGCCGGTCCAGGTACTCGCCCACCGAACGCCAGTCGAAGTCGATGTCGTCGCCGGAGCCGTTCCAGCCCGCTATCGCGCGGCGCACCTCGGCCAGCGTGCGGTCGTCCACCGGGGCGTACGACAGCCCGTCCTGGCCCAGGACTTCGAGGGTCACCCCCTGCGCGGCCTTGGCGCTGTGGTCGGGGTCGCGCAGCAGCGCGAGGTCGCTGTGGGCGTGCATGTCGACGAAGCCGGGGGAGAGGACGAGCCCCTCGGCGTCCAACTCGCGGCGCGCCTTGGGGCGTTGACAGCCCGCTGCCGCCGCCTCCCGCACGATCGACACGATCCGGCCGCCGTCCACGACCACGTCGGCACGGTAGGAGTCGGCGCCACTGCCGTCGACGACGTCCGCGTCCCGGATGACGAGCTCTTCCACGACCGGCCCCCTAGAAGAACGTGCGGATGTATTCGACGACCGTGCCGTCCGCCTCCGCCACCGGGATCAGCTGCCACTTGTCGAAGGACGTGCACGGGTGGGACAGCCCCAGGCCGACCCAGTCGCCGACCGCCAGCTCGGCCTCGGGCCCGGTCTTCAGCCAGGCGTGCTGGTCGGACAGGGAGGTCACCGAGATACCGGTGGCCGGGCGCTCGACGCCGTCCCGGCGGACCACCTGGGCGAAGGGGAGGTCGAGGTCGTAGGCGGCGTCCCGCTTCCCCGCGTTGGCGAAGGCCTGCTCGGGGGAGGGCCGGGAGACGATCTGCGTCCACAGCCGGAACGCGGGCTCCAGAGCACCCTCCTCGGGCACCCGGTTGAAGGGCGTGATCCTCCGGTAGTGGCCGTCGTCGTGCGAGACATACGCACCCGAGCGCAGCAACTTCAGTACGGGCACGGAGAGTTCGGGAATCTCCGCGAACACGTCGGCCACCGCGTCGAACCAGGCGCTGCCGCCCGCGCTGACGATGACCTCGTCGAGGCCGGCGAACCGCCCCGCCTTGTCGAAGTCGGCGGCCAGTCCGGTGAGCCGGCGCAGATAGGCGCGTACCCGCTCCGGGTCCGCGCCCGGCACCTCGCCCTCGTACCCCGCGACGCCGGCCAGCCGCAGCGTGCCGGTCGCGGCCACCGCGTCCGCGACCGCCGCGCACTCCGCCTCGGTCCGCGCACCGGTGCGGGCGCCCTCGCCGGCCGCGAGTTCGACGACGACGTCCAGTGGGCGGACGGCGCCGGACAGGGCCGCGTCCATCAGCTCCACGCCGCGCACGGAGTCGGCGTAACAGACCACCCGGAACGCGTCGTCGGCGTCCTGCTGTGCGGCGATCCAGCGCAGGGCCGCCGGGTCGACCACCTCGTTGGCGAGGAACACCCGCCGGGCGCCGTACGCGCGGGCCACCCGGACCTGGTGCGGCACGGCGAGGGTGATGCCCCAGGCGCCGTACTCGATCTGCCGCTGGAAGAGCTGGGGCGCCATGGTCGTCTTGCCGTGCGGGGCGAAGAGCAGGCCGTGGCGGGCTGCGTACGTCTCCATCAGGCGCAGGTTGTGCTCCAGGCGCTCGGCGGAGAGGGCGAGCACCGGGGTGGTGAAGCCGCCGGTGAAGAGGTTGCGGCGCTCGGCGGTGAGTTCGGCGACGGTGCGGCCCTCGGCGTCCGGCGGGAGGCCCTTGAAGCGGTGGTCGACACGCTCCTCGGCGAGTCGGGCGAGCGCCTCCGTACCCATGGAACCTCCCTGATCAGGAGCGTTGCAATAACTGCAACGTCCATTGCGTATGTCGCTTACTGCTGTCTAACATCTCCGCCAACGCGAGGTCAACGGACCCGCACCGACGCCGGGAGCTACGACGACCGTGCCCAACACCGGAGCCCGCGATGCCGCCGGCGCCGTGGACGTCGTCGCGCTCGGCGAGTCCATGGTCACCTTCCTGCCCTCCCGGCCCGGCCGCCTCGCCGACGTGCCCTCGTTCGACCGGGCCATCGGCGGCGCCGAGTCCAACGTGGCGTGCGCGCTGGCCGCCGCGGGGCACGCGGTGCGCTGGGTGAGCCGGGTCGGCGCCGACGGCTTCGGCGACCATCTCGTCGAGACCATCGGCGCGTACGGCGTGGACGTGGCCTCCGTGGGACGGGACGCCGCCCGTCCCACCGGCGTCTACTTCCGCACCGCGGGCGACCGGGCCACCGCCGCCCACGAGGTGGCGTACTACCGGGCCGGGTCGGCGGCCTCCACGATGTCCGTCGACACCGTCGACCTCGACGCCGTACGTGCCGGGCGGGTCCTGCACCTGACCGGGATCACCGCCGCCCTCTCCGCCGACTGTCTCGCCCTGCTGCGGAAGCTCATGGCCCCCGGCCCCGACCGCCCCCTCGTCTCCTTCGACGTCAACCACCGCCCCCGGCTGTGGACGGACGGCAACAGCCCCCGGGTGCTCCTGGAGCTGGCCCGCGGGGCCGACCTGGTGTTCGTCGGCGAGGACGAGGCGGCCGAGGTGTGGGGCCTGGACGGCGTCGACGACGTACGGGCCGCGTTCCCCGGCCCCGAGGTGCTCGTCGTCAAGCAGGGCGGGCGCGGGGCGACCGTCTTCCACAAGGGAAGCGGCAAGGGGAGCGGCAAGGGAAGCGGCAAGGGGAGCGTCCTGCACATGCCCGCCCCGCAGGTCGACGTCGTCGCCGCCGTCGGCGCCGGGGACGCCTTCGCCGCCGGGTTCCTCTCCGCGACCCTGCGCGGGCTGCCGATGCCGGCACGGCTCCGGCACGGCCATCTGATGGCCGCCGCCGCCCTGACCGTCCCCGGCGACCTCGCCGTGCCCCCGACCCGCGACCACGCCGACCGGCTGGCGGCCCTCGACGACCGGTCGTGGGGGACACTTCGACTCGGCCCCGGCTGGACCAGGGCCGATGCCCCGGAGGAGGTACGCACCCCATGAGCCAGACCGTCGACCGCGCCCTGAGCATCCTGCCGCTGCTCGCCGAGGGCCCCGCCGACCTCGGCCAGGTCGCCGACCGGCTGGGCGTGCACAAATCAACCGCGCTGCGGCTGCTGCGCACCCTCCACGAACACGGGCTCGTCTACCGCCAGTCCGACCAGCGCTACCGCCTCGGCGCCCGCCTCTTCGCCCTCGCCCAGGAGGCGATGGAGAACCTCGACATCCGCGAGATCGCCCACCCCCACCTCGTACGGCTCAACGAGGGCTGCGGGCACACCGTGCACCTCGCCGTGTACGAGGAGGGCGAGGTCCTCTACATCGACAAGGTCGAGAGCCGCTACCCGGTACGGATGTACTCGCGGATCGGCAAGCCGGTGGCCATCACCGTCGCGGCGGTGGCGAAACTCCTGCTCGCCGACCTGCCGGAGGCCGAGCGCCGCGCCGTCGCCGAGAAGCTCGACTACCCGATGTACACGGCCCGTTCGACACCCAACGCCCCGGCCTTCCTACGGGAGTTGGAGAGAGTGCGCGAACAGGGCTGGGCCACCGACCTCGGCGGCCACGAGGAGTCCATCAACTGCGTCGCCGCCCCCATCCGCGGCGCCGACGGCCGGGTGGTCGCCGCGATGTCCGTCTCCGCGCCGAACGTCGTCGTCTCCGCCGACGAACTCCTCACCCTCCGCCCGCTGGTGCGCCGTACGGCGGACGCCATCAGCGGCGAGTACTCCGGCCGAACCCCGCAGAAGGACAACGTCACATGAAGGACAGCGTCGTATGACTGACAAGATCGCGCTCACCCCGAAGACCCACACCACCCCGCCCGCGAAGTTCTCGCACGGCGTGCGGAAGGGCAACATCCTCCAGGTCGCCGGCCAGGTCGGCTTCCTCCCCGCCGAGGAGGGCCGGCCCCCCACGCCCGCCGGCCCCACCCTGCGCGAGCAGACCCTCCAGACCCTCGCCAACGTCAAGGCGATCCTGGAGGAGGGCGGGGCGCGCTGGGAGGACGTGATGATGATCCGCGTCTATCTGACGGACGTGGACCACTTCGCCGAGATGAACGAGATCTACAACCAGTACTTCGAGGACCTCACCGAGGCACCGGCCGCCCGTACGACGGTCTACGTCGGCCTGCCGGCGGGGCTGCTCATCGAGATCGACGCGCTGGCCGTCCTGGGCTGACGCTCCCTCAACTTCCTTATGTCGTAAGACGGTACGGCGCCCTCTGCGGTGCCGTACCGCGCTCCCCCCTGCCCGAGAGCACCTTGACCCCCCACCGAGGACCCCCACATGCCCACGCCACCCCACACCGGCGGCCTGCTCCTCCTCATCGACGGCACGGCCGGCCTCCTGACGGTCGCCGCGCTCGGAATAGCTCTCCTCCTCTTCCTGATCATCAAGGCCAGACTCCAGCCCTTCGTGGCCCTCCTCGCGGTCTCCATAGCCGTCGGCCTGCTCTCCGGGCTGTCCGTCACCGAACTCTTCGGCACCGTCCAGCGCTCGGACGCCGTCTCCACCATCGAGTCAGGCATGGGCGGCATCCTCGGCCATGTCGCGATCATCATCGGCCTGGGCACCATGCTCGGCGCGGTCCTGGAGGTCAGCGGCGGCGCCGAGGTGCTGGCATCGCGGCTGCTCGGCCTGTTCGGCGAGAAGCGCGCGCCCCTCGCCATGGGCGTGACCGGCGTCGTCTTCGGCATCCCGGTCTTCTTCGACGTCGGCATCTTCGTCCTCGCGCCGATCGTCTACGCGGCGGCCAAGCGCGGCGGGAAGTCGATCCTCCTGTACTGCCTGCCGCTGCTCGCGGGCCTGTCCATGACCCACGCCTTCCTGCCCCCGCACCCCGGCCCGGTGGCCGCCGCCGGCCTCCTCCACGTCGACCTCGGCTGGGTCATCCTCATGGGCGTGGTCTGCGGTGTCCCGGCGGTGCTGGCCGCGTGGGCGTACTCCGCGTGGATCGGCCGCCGGATCTTCGTCGCCGTACCGCAGGACATGGTCGAGGCGGCGGCCGAGGCGAAGCAGTCGGTCGTGGACGAGCAGCTCGCGCAGGGCGTGGCACCGCGCGAGGACCCGGTGCCGCTGGGCACCGTCCTCGGCATCATCGGTACGCCGCTGATCCTGATCCTCGCCGCCACCTTCTCGTCGATCGCCCTGGACCCGTCCACGGGCCGCTCGGTGATCGAGTTCTTCGGCCACCCCTTCGTGGCGCTGACCATCGCCCTGCTGCTCGCCTACTACCTGCTCGGCATCCGGCGCGGCTGGTCCCGCAAGTCCCTGGAGACGGTGTCGACGGCGTCGCTGAAGCCGGTCGGCAACATCCTTCTCGTGGTCGGCGCGGGCGGGATCTTCGGTGCGGTGCTGAAGGCGAGCGGGGTGGCGCAGGCACTGTCCGACACCTTCAACGACGTGGGCCTCCCGGTGCTCGTGCTGTCGTACCTCATCTCGGTGGTGCTGCGGGTCGCCCAGGGCTCGGCGACGGTGGCGATCGTGACGACGGCGGGCATCGTGGCCCCGCTGCTCGCGGAGGGCGATCACTCACAGGCGTTCGTCGCCCTGGTCATCATGGCCATCTCGGCGGGCTCGATCTTCGCCTCGCACGTCAACGACGGCGGATTCTGGATGGTCGCCAAGTACTTCGGCATCAGCGAGCGGGACACCCTCAAGACATGGACCGTGCTGGAGACGGTGCTGTCGGTGGCGGGGTTCGCGGTGGCGGCCGTATTGAGCCTCTTCGTGTAGGCGTCTTCGTGTAGGCGTCGTGTAGGCGTCTCATAACGAAGTTGGGGCTGGCTGTGTCCGGCACAGGATCTTCGACCATACTTCGCGCTGTGGAGCAGCAGCGGACAGGTGCGAACAGCCAGCCCCTCGAGGGCGCCGGATTCGACCCGGCATTCATCCCCGGGCTCTCGTCGCCCGTGAAGGATGCGCCGGAGGACACGAAGCCGGACGAGGATCTCGAGGACGTCGAGGACGTCGAGGACACGGAGCCCGAGGCCGTCGAGGAGGTGGAGGCAGAGGAGAAGACCGACGAGAAGACCGACGAGAAGACCGACGAGAAGACCGAGGAGTCGGAAGAGGTTCCTGACGACGGTCCGGTCTTCGAGGCCTCCGACCGCCGCGCGCGGATCTCCGCCGACGCCAAGGGCGTCCGGCTCCGCCTCGACGAGGAGGAGTGCGAGTTCCGCTGGGACGAGATCGGCGCGATCGAGACGGAGGCGCCGCGCTTCGGGAAGCGGTTCACCATCACGGTGCACACCCCTGACCGCCGCTGGTACCCGATCGAGATCGAGGCGACGGCCAGGGCGCGCTTCAACGAGTGGGAGACCCAGTTGGACGAGGTCCTCGACGCGTACTTCGAAGCAGAGGACGCCTAGCTGCAGTACTGGGTCTGCTTGCCAATGGACCGGTACATACAGTCCGCGTTCTCAAGAAGCTGGAGCACCGCGTCCCGGTTCCGGGACGTCTCCCGCTCGATCACCTCGTCGGGCGGGTAGAACCCACCCCCGGAGCTGGACGACGGATACATCTCGAAGGTGTACGAGAAGATCTTGTGCGTACCCCAGAGATAGTCGTCGATCGACCCGTCGGTGATGTACAGGTCGCTGGACTGCTCGGCGGTGTACCCGTTGCTGGCCGCCATCTTCTGCCCGACCGCCTTGAACGCCGCGTTGTCGTCGACGGTCATACCGGTCGCCGTGTCGGCGGTGGTGTACCCGAAGGGCCACAGCACCAGCTCGCTGTACGTGTGGAAGTCGACCCCGGCGGTGATCTGCTGCTTGCCGCCCACGACCCGGCTGCGTACGAAGTCGGCGACGACCTTCACCTCGGGCGCGGACTCGGCCGCCGTACCCCGGTAGGTCTCGGAGGACGTGGTGCCCGAGGAGCCGCCGCAGCAGCCCCAGCGGTAGTTCCAGTTGCGGTTGAGGTCGGTGCCGACGGCCGAGGAACCGGAGTTGGGCTGCCGGTTCTTGCGCCAGGAGCGGTAGGCGCCGGTGGCGATGTCGTACTCGCCGCCGTCCGGGTTGAGGTCCGGGACGATCCAGATCTCGCGCCCGTTGACCATGTTGGTGACCCGGGAGTCGGAGCCGTAGCCGGCGCCCAGCTCGCGCATCAGGTACAGGGCCATCTCGACCGTCATGTGCTCACGGGCGTGCTGGTGGTGGGTGAACAGCACCTCCGGCTCGGCCTCGTCGGTGCCGACGTTGTCGCTGATCTTGACGGCGACGATGTCCCGGCCGCCGTACGACTTGCCGATCACCCGCTTGCTCATGATGCCCGGGTAGGCGGCGATGCGCTGGTCGATCTCCGTCGTCATCTCGGCGTAGTTGTGGTACCGCGAGTCGGCCGAGGGGAAGTCGAAGAGCCGGATCTCGTCCTCGGCGGTCCGGTCGGGCGCGGCGCCCAGCGGGGTCACCTCGTAGCCCTGGGCGCGCAGCTTGCCGATCTGGTCCGCGCGGCCGGAGACGACGACCGTCTCCTCGTCGGCCTCGTCGATGCTCACGCCGGCCCGGGCGATCTCGGTGCGGGTGAGCGGGGTGCTGTGGTCGACGTGGATCTCGTACTGGCGGATGTCGTCCGCCGATGCGGTCGGCTTCGGGGCGCCGTCTGCCGAGGCGCTGGTCGTCGTCGCCGCGACGGGGGCCGCGAGGGCGAGGGCCAGCACGGCGGCGAGTGCGGCCGACCTTCTGCCGCTGCGGGGGCCGCCTGAGCCACGGATGCGAAGTCGCATGAACTCTCCTTGTGGGGAGGAGGGGCGTGGGGGGTCTGGCTGTGCGCTTGCTGTGCGGCGGTACGGGTGCCGCTCATGGTCAGGGTCTGGCATGAGCAGGTCAAGAGTCACCCAAGAGCCGCTGGCCTGAATCATGCGGGTGGAGTTCTCGCGGACGGTCTTGCCGTACCGGCCGCTTTAGGCTTTCTTGACCTTCATGGCGGACACCACGGGAAACCCCACGGACACCGAGGCACCATCCGGCAGCAACCCCCCGCACAAGCCCCCACCCCGTAAATCCAGTTGGCGGTACATCGGCCCCGGCATCGTCGTCGCGGCCACCGGCGTGGGCGCGGGCGACCTGGTCGCCACCCTCATCGCCGGCAGCAACTTCGGCTACACCCTGCTCTGGGCGGCGGTCGTCGGCTGCCTGGTGAAGATCTCCCTCGCCGAGGCGGCCGGCCGCTGGCACCTCTCCACCGGCCGCACCCTCTTCGACGGCTGGGCGAGCCTCGGCCGCTGGACGACGTACTTCTTCGCCGTCTACGCCGTCGTCTGGGGCTTCGTCTACGGCGCGGCGGCGATGTCGTCCAGCGCGCTGCCCCTGCAGGCCCTCTTCCCGGACGTGATGGACCTGGAAGGGTGGGGCATCGCGTGCGGCCTGGTCGGCCTGGTCTTCGTCTGGTTCAACAAGTACGCCGTCTTCGAGAAGGTCATGACGGTCCTGGTGGGCGTCATGTTCGTGGTGACGGTGTACCTGGCGATCCGGGTCACCCCCCACCTCGGGGACGCCTTCGCCGGCCTGCTCCCCGTCCTCCCGGACGAGAAGGACTCCGTCCTCAACACCCTCGGCCTGATCGGCGGCGTCGGCGGCACCATCACGCTCGCCGCGTACGGCTACTGGGTCAACGCCAAGGGCTGGACCGACACCGGCTGGATGAAGGTCATGCGGTTCGACAACCGCGTCGCCTACGCCACCACCGGCATCTTCGTGATCGCGATGCTCTTCGTCGGCGCGGAACTGCTGCACTCGGCCAACGTGGCGATCGCGAGCGGTGACAAGGGACTCGTCCAGCTGAGCGACATCCTGGCGGACGAATACGGCGGCGCGACCGCGAAGTTCTTCCTGATCGGGTTCTTCGCCACCTCCTTCACCTCGCTCATCGGCGTCTGGCACGGCGTCAGCCTGATGTTCGCGGACTTCGTGGCGCGTTTCCGGTCGCGGGAGGCGGCCCGCGGCGAGGAGGTCGCCTCCGGCGCGCGCGAGCGCTCCTGGCCCTTCCGGGCCTACCTGCTCTGGCTGACCTTCCCGCCCATGGTCCTGCTCTTCCAGGGCCAGCCCTTCCGCCTGGTCATCCTCTACGGCGTCCTGGGCGCGGCCTTCCTGCCGTTCCTGGCCGGCACGCTGCTGTGGCTGCTCAACTCCTCCCGTACACCGGGGGAGTGGCGCAACGGGCTGCTCAGCAACGCGATGCTGGCGCTGGCGGGGCTGCTGTTCCTGGCGCTGTGCGTGAAGCAGGTGTGGGACCAGCCGTGGTCGGAGTTCTTCTGAAGTTCCCCTGTCTCCGTTAGTTGACTTTCGCAAACTTGAGTTTGGCAAGCATCTCTCCTAGGGTGCGTGCTGATCCCCTAGGAGAGGTGCCGCCATGGCCGTGACCGTGCTCGACGAAAAGACCGCGCTCGTCCTGATCGACCTCCAGGCGGGCACACTCGCCGCCCCCACCAAGCCCCACCAGGCGGCGGACGTGGTGGCCCGGGCCGCCGAACTCGCGAAGGCGTTCCGCGCCGCCGGTGCCCCCGTCGTCCTCGTCCGGATGGCCACCGCCCCCGACGGCGCCGACGCGGCCCCCGGCCGCAGCGAGGCGGCCCGGCTGGCCGGAGGCCGCTCCCGCCCGTACGACCTCGGCCCGATCGCCGACCCGCTGACCGGACACGACACGGACATCCTGGTCACCAAGCGGACCTGGGGCGCCTTCCACGCCACCGACCTCGACCTCCAGCTGCGCCGCCGGGGCGTCACCCAGATCGTGCTCGCCGGCATCGCGACCAGCCTCGGCGTCGAGTCGACCGCGCGCGCCGCCCACGAGCACGGCTACCACGTCACGTTCGCGGTCGACGCGATGACCGACATCAACGAGGAGGCACACGACCACCGCGTGTCGTACCTCTTCCCGCTGATCGGCGAGCCGGGCACGACGGAGGAGATCCTGGCGCTCATGGCGTCGTAGCCGCGTCGTCCAGCCACTCGGGGCTGAGCGCGATGCTCCGCAGCTGCGCGATGGTGAGGGCGGGCGCGGTACGGGTCGCGTCCTGGTTCTGGTCGCCGGTGTTGAAGGCGCTGACGACGACCCGCAGCCCGTCCTCGCGCAGGGTGTCGACGGTCCACATGACGACCCCGGCGCCGCCCTTCTCGCCCGGCTCCTGCCGGACCATGACCCGCGTGCCGTCGGAAAGGGTCTCGGAACCGGACCCGAAGAGCTGGCCGGCGACATCGGACATGCCCGGCTGCACGTTCACCTGGACGAGGCTCGCGCCCTTGCCGTCGTCGACGACGAAGTAGCCGTACTGCGTCTCGTCGCTCCCGCTCGAGACGACGTCGAGGCCCTTGGGCAGGAGCACCTTGAGCTTGCGCAGGATGTTCGTACCGCTCAGCTCCCCCGGGAGGGAAGGGGCGCCCGTCGGGACGGCCACCGCCGTCTCCTCGGGCATGGCGGCGATGATCCGCCGCCACTCGTCGGCCGAGGCCAGCGCCTTCAACTGCGTCGGCCCCAGGGGCGGATCGGTCCGGGTGACCGGCTTGCCCTTCTCCGCCGGGGAGTTCCACTCGCTGACGCTGACGTGGTGCCCGGCCGGGGTGACCAGGTCGGCGACCCACGCCTTGGTTTCGGCGCGGCGGTCCGGATACTCGTACCCCTGGTAGACGGTGATCGCGGACCCGTCCGACAAGGACTCGGTCTTGCAGCTGTAGTCGTCCGACGCCGCGTCGTCGTCCGTACACGGGATCACCTCGGCCAACGGGTTGACCTCGGTCCCGGTCTGCGGGACCCGGCCCAGGCCCACCGAGATGGCGCCCTCGCCCTGGCCGTCGTCGAACACGAGCTGCGCCATCGGAGGCAGCTCCTCGTCCGTGCCCCGGCCCGCCTTCTGGCTGAACTTGCCCTTCGGCAGCAGCTTTTCGAGCGTGCGGATCACGTCGTCGGCGGAGAAGCCGGCCGCCGGTGTCGGTGTACCGCTCCCGGAGACGGACGAGGTCCGGGGGGCGGGCGTTCCGTCCCAGGGCGCGAGCAGGGCCCCGCCCACCCCCACGAGGGCGAGGCCCGCCGCGCTCCCCACGATCGCGGTCCGACGCTGCAACTGCAGCCGCCGGCCGCGCCGTTCGCCGGCCGTGGCGAGCTCGGTGCGGGGGGAGTCGAAGGCGCCGCCCACCTGGTGCAGGGCGGCGGAGAGACGATCCTCGAACGGATCGGCGTGCTGGTCCGTGTGCTGGTCTGCGGGCATGGTGAACCACCGTTTCCACGGGCTGGTGATGAAGTCGGAGTAGTGGGGGTGTCTCTCAGGGGCGGGCGTACTCGCCGATGTCCTCCCCGAGCAGCTCACGAAGCCGCCCGAGGGCTCTGGTGCAGCGGGTCCGTACGGCCGCGGAGCTGGCGTTCATGGCCCCGGCGGTCTCCTCGACCGACCGGTCCTCCCAGTACCGCAGGACCACGACCGCCCGGTCCTTCGCGGGCAGCCGGCCGAGGGCCTGGAGCAGGGTGAGTCTCAGCGGGGTGTCGGTGCCGCCGCCGTCCGGCACGTCGGGGAACGCCTCCACCACCCGCTCACGGCTGCTGCGCCGCCGCTGGTGGGCGAGAAAGGTCCGGGTCAGGACGGTCTGCGCGTACGCCGCCGGATTGTCGGCCCGGGACACCCGCCCCCATCGCACGTACACCCTGCCGAGGGTCTCCTGGACCAGATCCTCGGCGAGATGCGTGTCCCCGGCGGTGAGCAGACACGCGGAGCGGTACAGATGCCCGGCGCGCGCCGCCGCGAACTCGGCGTACTCGTCCGCACGGACCGTCCTCATACGTCTCCCCCTGCTCGGCCACCGTGCTGTCGCACCGCCCTCACCTCATTGATGCGCCGGGGTACGGGAAATGTTTCAGACGAACCCTGCGGCTGCCAACAACTTCTGGGTGTGCCGGTGCAGTCGCCGTGCTTCCTCGACCGTGAAACCGGGCCCGTGCGGACTGAGCGGCTCGCCCTGCGCAAAGGCGCTGAGCGGTGCGGTGGGCGGGTCGTCCAGCACTTTGACGATCGGCGTCAGGGCCTCCTGGACCGACCGGGCGGACCGGCGGATGGCCTCGATCTGCGCCGTGGTGTCCGCGGTGTACTCCCCCGAGAAGCTGGTGCCGACCGTTCCCGGGCCGAGCAGCACGTACCGCACGGCGGTGTCCGGTCGACGGTCCGCGAAGTCCACACCGAGCAGGTCATTGAGCCGACCGCCTTGGGCGAGTGCCCGTTGCCCGTCGTACTCCCGGGCGAGTTGCAGGTCTTCCCAGTGGATTCGAGCCCGGCCGCCGGGACCCGCGACGTTGAGGACGACCGGGCGGGCGGCGGCTTCCAGGAGGTCCGCCAGCCCGTGGCTCAGCAGGAAGCGGCTGAGGTAGAAGTGCGCGAAGGTGTTCTCGAAGCCTTCGGCCGTGACCAGGCGGGTGGTCCGGAAATGCCGGGCGCACAGCACCAGGGTGTCGACCTTGCCGAAGGACGACCGGACGCTTTCCAGCGCGGCTGCGGTCTCGGCCATCAGGCTGAGGTCGGCACGTACGAAGTGGGCCCGCCCGGCCGCACCTCGTTGCCGTGCGGCGTCCAGCCAGGCCCTGCCCTTCTCCGCGTTGCGCCCGACGACCACTACCTCGTGTCCTCTGCCCAGGTAGTGGTGGGCGAGGGCCCTGCCGATGCCGTCCGTGCCGCCGGTGATGACGTGGGTCTTCATCGCACTCCTCCTTTTGGGGGGCTCACAGGAACCGGGCCGCGATCTTTTCCGGGGTGACGTGGATCGTGACCAGTTCCGGGAGCGCGGCGTACGACTGCGGGTTGTGTTCGGCGTAGGTCTGGCCGGTGTACTTGATCGCCAGTTCGTCCATGCGTTCGCGGACGCCCACGCTGTCGAACCGGGCGGTGCCGCTGATCACGGCGTATCCGTAGGGCTCGTCCGGTGGGTTGACCGTCAGGCTGAGCCGAGGGTCGCGCCGCAGATTGCGCACCTTGACCTTGTCCACGCCGGTCACGAAGAACAGGTCGTCGCCCCGCCTGCCCACCCAGACCACGGACTGGTGCGGACTGCCGTCGGGACGCAGGGTCGCGACGGTGACGAAGACCCTGGAATCGAGGGCTTCCCTCAACTTCTCGGACATGCGGACCTGGCTCACGTAGGACTCCTGTGACTCCTGACGAAGTGAAAGTGCCGCAACTATGTGACAGTTGGCCTGTGATCCGCAATACCCATGTGACATCAACTGGGCGATCGGCCGCACCGTTGCGTATGCTCTCGTCACGATGAGAGCTGACGCGGCACGCAACCTGGACGCGGTCCTGCAGACCGGAGCACGGCTGCTGGCGCGCGACCCGAGCACGAGCATCGCGGCGATCGCGGCGGCGGCGGGCCTCGACCGGCGTACCGTCTACCGCCGTTTCGAGACCCGCGAGGCGCTGATGGCCGCCGTCCACGTGGCCAAGCTCGACGCCTGCGAGGAGGTCGTCGCCCAGGCGCGGCTGACGGAGGCCCCCGTGGCGGTGGCACTGCACCGGTACGCGGAGGGCATCATCGCGGTCAGCAGGCGGTGGCCCGTGGACGTCCAGCAGGTGCGCGAGGAAGCGACGGCCGCCCGCCTCCGGCGACTCATCGAGCAACTCGACGCCTTCATGGCCCGCGCGGTCCGCGAGGGCGTCATCCGGCCCGGCCTTCCCGACCGCTGGGCCCGCTCCCTGCTAGTGCACCTCACCAACATCGCCGCACACGAGACGCCGGAGCTGTCCCCTGCCCAGGGGGCCGACATGGTGGTCGACTCCCTGACCACGGGACTCGGCATCACCTGACGCGGTGAGCTTCAGAGCAGGTGGTCGGCCTTCCCCGCCTTGATGTCCAGGATCATCGTACGAAGCGCTTCACGGGAGTCGGATAGGTAGGCGTCCTCGGCCCCGGCTATGGCGATGTAGGCGTTGCCGGCGGGGTCGGTGCCGAGGCGGAAGCAGGCCGATCCCTCCGCGCAGAACGGGTCTTCCCACGTGATGTCGGGCATGGCGGTCTCCTCAGAGCTGGCTGGCGACGTCCTGGATGAACCTGTACGACTCCTCGGGGGAGAGCGCGCGTTGCTCCATCCAGTCGAGTTGCGCGCGGTACTTGGACAACTGGACTTCCTGGTACAGGAATTCCGGTCCGTGGGTGCTGTCGATCTGAACGGTGTCCAACTGCGGTACGGGCCCCTCCAGATAGACCACGGTCTGCCCGGCACCGGGGAACGATCCCGCGTCGAACGGAATGACACGCAGCGTCACCTGAGGCCGCTCCGACGAGGCGAGCAGATGCTCCAACTGTCCTCGCGCGACCTTGCGCCCACCGAACTGCATCCGCAGCGCGGCCTCATGCAGTATCCCGACGTATTCGGTGGGCGGGGCGCCTTCCAGAACCCGTTGCCGTTCCAGCCGGTGGGCGAGCCGCAGGGCGACTTCGTGCTGGGGCAGGGGCGGCAGCGCGGCCTTGAAGACGGCCTGGGCGTGGTCGCTGGACTGCA
This sequence comes from Streptomyces vulcanius, assembly GCF_042653945.1. Taxonomy (NCBI): domain Bacteria; kingdom Bacillati; phylum Actinomycetota; class Actinomycetes; order Kitasatosporales; family Streptomycetaceae; genus Streptomyces; species Streptomyces vulcanius. The sequence continues at coordinate 247,728 of NZ_JBHSFK010000005.1, forward strand.
GAAGCCCCGGCATGTGGATCAGGTGCACGCTGCGGATCCGCACGGCGTGGTGCTCCAGTTCGGCGATGTCGAGGATCCCGGCGGGAAGGCTGCCCCGGTACCGCTCCCACCAGCCCCGTTCGGCGGGCTGGGCCATCTCGACGAGGGCATCGACGTACGCCTCGTCGTCGCAGTCGCAGTTGCAGGCCAGGGTGCGGAGCCGCTCGGGGCTGATGGCGCGCGTTCCCGACTCGATGTTGGAGATCTTGCCCCGGTCCACGCCGAGCAGCCCCGCCGCGTACTCGCCGGTCATACCGGCTGAGGTGCGCATCCTCCGTACCTCAGCCCCGAGCCTCTTCTGACGCTCGGTCGCAGACGTCCTCGCGGCCATGCGCTGCCCTCCTCACAACCGGAGTCACCCTATCGGTGCCTGTGTTCTCCCGAAGGTGGGGCAACATAACCCCCGATGCCCTACATTCGGTGACGAACAAGCTACACACGGTACCTGCCCTGCTCACAAGGAGGCTCCATGCCCATGCCCCTCTGTCCCCTCGCGCCCAAATTCCCCGCGGACTTCACCCCGCCCTTCCCCGAGACCCTCTCCTACAGCCTCACGCTCCCCGCGGCCCTGGCCAGCCCCGCCCTCGCGAGGGCGACGACGCGCGAGGTCCTGAAGGTCCACGGCCTGGATGGCATGCTGGACCCGGCGCTGCAAGCGGTAGGCGAACTGACCGCAGTGGCAGCCCAGTTCACGCAGTCACCGGACTTCTACCTCTCCCTCCGCTACCGGGCCGACACCCTCCGCGTGATCGTCTACGACAACCACCCCCGCCACACCCAGCCCCGCCTCGCCACCGCCTGCGACACCCGCCGCCGCGCAGCCCTCCGCCTCCTCGCCTGCGTCTGCCGCGCCTGCGAGGGCGACTGGGGCTTCGGCGAGTCCCGCGAACCGGGCGGAGGGACACGCATGTGGGCAACGCTCCCGAGGCCGAGCGCGACGGCGTACGGGACGGGCGCTCCGTACACCCCGGTAGCGACCAGCGCTGAACGGCCGTCGCGGGGGTAGCCCTAGAGTGGCGCACCATGCGCAGCCTGGCCCGTCTACCGAAGGCCCATCTCCATCTCCACCTCGAAGGCGCGATGCGCCCCGCCACGCTCGCGGAACTAGCGGGAGAGGTTGGCCGACCGCATTCGGCCCTGGGCGGCTTCACGTCGTTCGAGGACTTCACGTCCATGTATCGCGTAGCCGCGCGACTGGTGCGCGAGGGCCCGCGGGAGAACCTTCTGCGGCTGGTGCGCGAGGTGGTCGAGGATGCCGCCGCAGATGGGGCGGTCTGGGTCGAGCCGCACGTGAACCCCCTGACCTACGTGGACGATCCGGCCGCTGCGCTCGACCTGCTGGACGTGGTGATCGACGAGGGTCGCCGCACCGCTGCCCGGCTGGGGATCGGCTTCGGCGTTCTGATGTTCGCCCGGCGTAACGCGGATCCTTCGGAAGCTGTCGAGACGGCCCGCCTCGCGGCCCGGCGGGCAGGCGACGGGGTGGTCGCCTTCGGTCTGGCCGGCAACGAGGCCCACTATCCCGCTGAGCCGTTCGCCGAGGCATTTGCCATCGCCCGTGACGCCGGGCTGATTTCCGCCCCGCACGCGGGGGAACTCGCCGGTCCGGCCAGCGTGCGCGCCGTACTCGACGTGCTCGGCGCGCGACGGATCGCCCATGGCGTGCGGGCGGTTGAGGACCCGGCTCTCGTCGCCCGCCTGGCTGCGGAAGGCGTCGTCCTGGACGTCTGCCCCACCTCGAACATCGCCCTTGGCGTCGTGGAATCCCTGTCTGTCCATCCCCTACCGCTTCTGCTGCAAGCCGGCGTGCGCTGCACGCTCAATGCCGACGACCCCCTCCTGTTCGGCGCCGGCCTGCTGGAGGAGTACGAAACGGCCCGCGCGGTGTTCGCCCTCACCGACGCCCAACTCGCCGCGATAGCCCTCACCTCGCTCGAGTCCTCCGGCGCCCCGCGCGCAACAGTGGACGATGCGGTCACGCTCATCGGCGACTGGCTGGGCACCCCTGGGCTTCACAACAGGTCCGAGGTTGATTTCCGGAATTCCTCTACGTTCCGCTGAACGTATTCCGACAAGTCGGTGAGCATGCTCACGGTCTCGTCGTTGAGTTCTTCCTCGTCAGAACTGCCGACAGCAGATCGTCGTCGTACCAGCCCGTGACGGCTTCGTCCGGCGCCGTCTCGCGCAGGAAGTCCAGCGCGACGGGAAGAAGCCACCTGAGGCCCACGTCCTGGCCGATCAGCCGACGCAGGTCCTCTACCGAGAGGTTTTTGATGGGGTGCTTCCTCAGCTCATGGACACTCCGCAGGCTTCCTTCCAGGTCTTCAACGGATCTTTCCTTGTCGACAGAATCCGAGAGCATGAGAATCGGAAGCACTTCGTCGGTATCCGGCCGCTGTGAGACTCGGCGCAGCTCTCGTTGAATGTCCTCGATCTCGCGGATCATGCCTGAAGCGGCCCGGACGATATGAGGTGTCCCTTCATGCGTCGCCGTCCCGCAGTCGCCGCGCGATGCCGATGTCCTGCTGCAGTGCGCTGAACCGGGGTGGCACCCGGCTCGCATCGAGGACCACGACATGCAGCCGATCTCCGACCTGGGGTGGGGAAGTGCCCTCGTCCCACCAGGAGGGATGTTTCACCTGATCGATGAATCCGGTCCCACCTTCGTCGGCGTCGACCTTCGCACCGACCGGGGCCACGGCCACCACGATCACGTCAAGCTCCCGATGGCGGTGCAACGTCATCGTCGGACCCGGATCCCCTTGTTGCCGTCGGCGGCGTTCTGAAGCCTTCAGAGGCGCATGCTATTGCTCTTCGAATCTGACGTATTGCAGATGCTCCAGGATGATTTCCAGATCAGCCAATGCATTGCGGCAGAACTCTTGATCCAGGGCGCTGAGGGAGTTGACGACATTTCTGAACGAGGGGTCGGCGAGGCCGCCGGCTTCGGCCAAAACCCGATCCGGGACAAGTACCCAATTTTTCCGTGTCGTGTCAAGCGTCCAGTCGACCTGTGTCGGAAGCGCTCTGACGGCAGCCTCGATGCGTTGTGCGAGTCCCTCCTGAGGATTGGTATAGCGCCATCCCAAATAAGGAAGCTGGATGTATCCGTGTGTAGGGTTGACTTCTGCGGGGAGTGCAAACCATGCAAGCTCCCCGAATCTGCTGAGCACTCTCATCGCCTGCTCACCGCGAGCTGACATGATCATCCATTCTTACGTCACCAGAGGGGCCCTGCGTATCCGCCATTTGCGACAACAAGTTTCTTTCCCGGGTTCTCCAGGCGGATTGCTCTTTCGTAGTCCCCGTAAGTGATTGGGTTCGAACTCATCGCTGGATCGTATACGTATCGACCGTCAGTGTAGACATCGTGGTACCGGTACTCCGTCACCATGCTGCCCGAGTTCTCCGGGATATTGATGGACGAACTGTTGCGTGTGGTGAAGTTGATGATCTTTCCTTGCCCTCCGTTCTCCCTGAGGATGTATTCGGCGATCTCGGAGCAGTCGATGTTTCCACCGATCGGCGCGGCTCTCATTGCCGCTGTCGCCCCCTCGTCGGGGAGGTGATCCGGGTTCGGTTCCCTGAAGTCGTACGTGCCGCGGTTACCCTTCTGGCCAGGGTAGTCCGGTGCGAGTCCGAGGGAATCGGAACCTGTATGCGGATTGTCGACATAGGTAGAAGGGTTGGGCCCCGGAACCAGACCCAGCGGGTCTCGCGTGAGATATCGCGCTGTTTCGGGGTCGTAGGTGCGGAAGTAGTTGTAGTGCAGGCCCGTTTCCGGGTCGTAGTACTGGCCTGGGAAGCGGAGTGGGGTGTAGGCCGTGCTGTTTGACGACCAGGCCGTTGTGCCCCACAGGGTGCTGCGGGTGCGCCAGGCGATGTCGCCCTGTTCGTCGACCAGTTCGCTGGGGGTGCCGACCAGGTCGGTGACGATGGCGAAGAAGCGGGAGTCGATCTCCTCCTGCCTGGCATCGGCGGCGAGGATGCGTTCGGTCTGGGTTATCGGGTACAGGCCCCGGTGGTTCCAGGTGAGGGTGACGGGGTTCGGTAGGTCCGGGGAGACGGTGGTCTGCTCGCACAGCGTTGTGCCGTCCCAGGTGAACAGCACACGTTCGACGACCGTTTCGCCGTCCTGCGCAAGACGGAGTTTGGCGGTGCGGCGGCCCAGGGGGTCGTAGGCGTAGCGCCAGCGGGTGCCGTCGGGGGTCGTCACCGACGTCAGGCGGTCCTCGGCATCCCACTCGTAGCGCCAGGTGTCCGACTTGCGGGAGAGGCGGGTCTTCCGGCGGACGACGATACGGCCGAGGGCGTCGTGTTCGTAGCGGACGCGGCCCGCCCGGGTGATGCGGGTGCCCGTGTACTCGCGGTCGCCGGTGGCCTCCGAGCCCGGGTGTGAGGCTGGCCAGGACGCTGACGCCTGGTTGCCCGCCGCGTCGTAGGCGTAGGTCTCCGTCCAGTTCGCCGCGTGTACCGCGGTCACGCGGCCCGTCGCGTCGATGTCGAAGTGGCGGGAGCCGGAGAGCTGGTCGTCGATGCCGATCAGATTGCCGTCGGCGCGGTAGGTGTACGCGCGGGACTGGAGGGCGTGACCGCCCGCTCCCGTCACCGACTGGGTCGTCAGGCGACCGGTGGCGTCGAAGCCATGCTCCAGGGTGACCGTGGCGCCGACCTGGCGGGTCAGTTCGCGGCCCGCGACGTCGTACGTGAAGTCGATCGCGCGGCCCGAGGCGACCATCCCGGTGCGGCGGCCCGCCGCGTCGTACGACCAGGTGGTGGCGGCGCCGGTGGGTGTCGTACGGCCCGTTCGGCGGCCCAGGTCGTCGTGCGTGTACGTCAGGGTGCGGCCGTCGACCGTCTCCGACCGCAGGTGCCCGAAGCGGTCGCGCAACAGGGTCAGGGTCGTGCCGTCCGGGCCCGTCGCCTGGGCGAGCTGGTCCGTCATGTCGTACGCGTACGTCGTGACCTGGCCCGACGCGGCCTTGCGGATCACCTGGCCCAGCTCGTTGCGCTCGTACGCCACCGTCTCGCCGAGTGCGTTCGTCCGGGAGGCGAGGCGGCTCGCCGCGTCGTACGTGTACGTCAGCGTGCGGTCGTCGAAGTCGGTTTCTGCGACCACGCGGCCGGCCGCGTCGTACTCGTATGTCCACGTCAGGCCCTGTGCGGCGGTGACCTTCGTCAGGCGCAGTTCTGTGTCGTGGTCGAAGGCGTAGCGCACGCCGTCCGGACCCGTGCGGGCCGTCAGGAGGTCGAAGTGGGTGTACTCGAAGGTCGAGACGGCACCCATCGCGTCGGTGTGGGTGGTGCAGTTGCCCTCGCCGTCGTAGGTCCAGGACTCGGTCGTGTCGTCGGGGGCCGTGCGGCGGGTGAGGCGGCCCTCCACCGTCCACTCCAGGCGGGTCGTCGCGCCGGTGGGCTCGGTGACGGCGACAGGGCGGCCGAAGGCGTCGCGTTCGTAGCGGGTGACCGCGCCGAGCGGGTCCGTGATCGCCAGGGGGAGGCCCGCCCGGTCGCAGGTCACGGTGGTCACCGCGCCGAGAGGGTCGGTCACCGACGTCAGATGGCCGGCCTCGGTGTGGGTGAAGCGGGTGGTGCGGCCCGCCGGGTCGGTGACGGAGGTGCGGTTGCCACGGTCGTCGTACGTCTGGCGGATCGCCGTACCGTCAGGGTTGACCACCTCCACCGGTCGGCCGAGCGCGTCGTACTCCGCCCTCGACTCGCGGCCGTCGGGGCGGACCACGGCCGTGAGGTTGCCCGTCTCGTCGTAGGTGAACGTCGTGCAGTGGCCCAGGGGGTCGGTGCGGGCGAGGAGGCGGCCGCGGCGGTCGCGTGCGAAGAGGGTGCTCGCGCCGAGGGGGTCGGTCTCGGCGACCACCTGGCAGGCGTCGTTGACGGCGTAGCGGCGGGTGTGGCCCTCGGCGGTGGTGGTCTTGGTGACCCGCAGGCCGGTCGCGGGGTTCCGCTCGCCGTAGGACAGGCGCAGCGTCATGTGGCCGTGCGTGCCGCCCTCGGCGACACAGCGGTCCCGGTCGTCGTACGCGTACGTGTAGCCGCGGTCGTTCGTGTCGGTCCAGGAGGTGACGCGGCCCGCCTCGTCGTAGGTGAAGCGGAGCGGGAGCGCCGATGAGTTGATGACCTCCGTCAGGTCGCCGTCCGTGTAGCCGTAGCGCATCAGCGGCCCACCGAACAGGCTCAACTCAGTGACCCTGCCGTCTTCCGTGGCGATGCGCACGTCGTAACCGGCGCTCGACACGATCCCCAGCGGGGTGCCCCCGGCGTCGTACTCGAAGGTGAGCCAGTTGCCGTTGCGGTCGTCTATCTGTTCCAGGACCGCCAGGTCGTCGGCGCGGTCGGCGAAGTGCCAAGTGCGGTGTGTCTGCGGGTCGGTGACCGTGTAGCCGCCGTCCACCCGGTCCAGCGGCCATCGCGGCCCGTGGGCCGGGAGGGTGGGCAGGCCGGGGGCCGGGTGCGGGTAGGCCAGCAGCAGGCCGTCCTCCGTGACGAGGACGACTCCCTCGGAGTCGATCTCGAGGCGCTGGTCGACCGTCGAGGACCAGGAGGGGCCGAACCAGCGGCCGAAGCGGTAGCCCGACTCCACCCGCCGCCGGAAGACGAGGGGGAGGGCGCCCGGCAACGTGACGTCCGTCTGCGGCAGGTACATCTTGCCGGTGGTGAGGTCGACCGGGTCCGAGGGGTCGTGGTCCACCTTTTCGCGGGGGTTGGGGGCGTCGTGCCCGGGACCATCGGTCCTGGCGGTCTCGGCGGCCCCCTTCGCCTCCCGCCGCGCCGACGACTCCGCGGCCTCCTCCATCCCTTCCTTCAGCGCCGTGCGCAGGCCGCCCCGGGCCAGGCCCATTCCCTTGGTGCCCAGGAGTTCGGGGAGGAGGCGGCCGGTGAACTCGGAGGGGTCCTGCTTGAAGCCGTCCCAGGCGGCTTTCACCGTGCGCTCCGGGTGGGAGGCGGCGGAGACCAGGCCGGAGAGGGTCATGCTGACGTTCTGGAGGTACTGCGCCGGGTGCGTGAGGTTGTAGGGGTCAGTGGGGTTCAGGCCGCGGGCGAAGTTCACCAGGCCGGCCGTGCCCTTGACCACGCCGCCGAGGAGGTGTGTGCCCTCGGTGTTGAGTGCCTGGTAGCCGTCCATGGCGTCGGCCTTGAGGCGGTCCAGGGCCGGGGGCTCGGCGGGGGCGTGGGCCAGCGCTGCGGTGACCGCCGTGGCGGCGGTGCGGCCGGCGTCGTTGCGCTGGCGGCGGGCCTCGGCCAGGATCTCGCGGGCGCGTTTCACGTCCGCCGTACCGGGGTCGGTGAAGGGTTCCGGGCGCGGACCCGGGTCCTCGTTCGCCTTGATCTTGGCGTTGTAGGCGTCTACGCGTTTGTTGTACGCGGTCGCGGCGTCCTCGGAGGCCTTCTTGCCCTGCTTGTAGAGGTCCACGGCCTCCTGCGCCTGGCCCTGTGCCCAGGTGACCGTGCCGGCGAAGTCCTCCAGCGCCTTGGCCGCCTTGTCGCAGGCGTCGGCCGCGTGCAGCCACTTGGCCGGGTGCATGGCGAACTTCTCGCGGAAGGTGTCGGCTGCCTCGCCCTTCCAGTGCGAGGAGTCCAGCTTCCGCATGCCGTCGCCGGTGGTGTCGAAGGCCTTCTTGAAGTCCTTCAGGTGGGAGGCGGAGGCGCGGATGGCGGCCGGGTCGCCGTGGACCAGTTCGTTGGCCTGGTCGGTGTCGCCGAGTTGCTGCTCGCCCGGGGTCGCGCCGAGGTTCGAGGCCAGGCCGTCGCCGAAGTCCTCGACCTTGTCGGCCAGATCGTGCGCACCGACCTTGTCCAGGCCCTCCCCGACCAGGTCGGTGCCCTTGTCGATGCCCTCGCCGAGCAGCTTCTTGCCCGCGTCGATGCCGTCGTCGAGCTTGTCCAGACCGGAGTTGACCAGATCGCCCAGCCCCATCAGTCGGCCTCCCCGTCCTGCTCCTGCTCGGCGGCCTTGGCGCGCTCCTCGGGCGAGGGGCCGAACATGCCGTCCAGATACTGGTCGTACTCCTGGTCGCTCACCCCGAACGCGCCGTGCAGGTTCTCCGGGTTCATGTACGCCGGTCCCGCCCACCGCGAGGTCATGACGTCCCGGCCCGCGTCCTTCCAGCCCTGCTTGCTGTTCTCCCAGGCCTCGTCGAAGGACTCCCCGCTGTAGTCGGGGTGGGTGTAGGCGTCGTAGCCGCTGGTGGCGACCTCGCCCCAGCCCATCTGCGTGACCTCCTCCTCGGTGGCGTACGGGTTGCCCACCAGGGAGTTCAGGCCGATCTTCAGGGAACCCCCGACGTACTGGTCGGTCTCGTACAACGTCCCCGCCGCGAGGCCCACGTTCTGCGCGAAGCCGTTGCCCTCCATCACCAGCGCGCGCACGCCCCACTCCCAGCGCTCGCAGAACGACTCGAGGGCCGACCTCAGTCCGTCGTGCCCCAACTGCAGTCCGGAGAGCGAGAGTTCGGAAAAGCCCCGGCCCGCCCCGGCCATGCTGTCGACGCCGATCTCCTTCAACTCGGCCAGCGTCAGGGTGATGCCCTGCGCGATCGAGGACAGCCCCGACGCCTTGATGTCCTTGCCATCCGCGCTCTCGCTCACTGCGACTCCCCGTCCACCGCCACCGCGTCCGGCACGATCCCCGTCACCGGCGGGAAGAGCACCCCGTCGCCCTCGCTGCCCACGTCCAGCGCCACTCCGCACGGCACGCCCGTCGCGCCGACACCGGCGTCCAGGAGCCTGGCCCCCAGGACCGTCCGGTACGGCCATTCACGCGCGCCTTCTCCCCTCGCGATCGCGAATCGGGCCAGCGCGGGCTCGTCGGAGAAGGCGTAGATCCAGCGGATACCGCCGAAGTCGGCGGCCAGGGGGACCTCGTCGCCGTCGACCGGCACCAACGGGACGAGGACGGCCGTCCGGCGGAACTCGCCCAGCAGGGACGGGAACTCCCGCCGGTCACGGGCGAGGAGCGCCGATGCGCCGACGGTGTCTTCCGGCTCTGTTCCCCCGTATTCAGCCATGCCGGAAATCATCACATCAGCTTGTTGCCGGGTGCAACGCGGCTTCCCGCGCCGCACCCGGCTCAGCCGGTCCTACGGCAGCCCGTGCACGTGCGGTCCCACCGCACCCGACCACGTGTTGCCCGCCGTCGCGTCCCAGTTCGTCGACCAGGTCATCGCGCCCCGGAGGTCGGGATACGTCCTCGACGGCTTGAAGGAGCCGCAGTTCGTGCCCCTCGTCAGGCAGTCCAGGGCGTTGTTCACCACGGTCGGAGACACATACCCGCTGCCCGCGCCGCGCGTGGAGGCCGGCAGGCCGAGGCCCACCTGGGACGGGGCGAGGCCGCCCTCCAGCTGGATGCAGGCGAGGGCCGTCAGGAAGTCCACCGAACCCTGGCTGTACACCTTGCCGTCGCAGCCCAGCATCGAACCGCTGTTGTAGTACTGCATGTTGACCACCGTGAGGATGTCCCTCACGTTCAGCGCGGTCTGGAAGTACGTGTTCGACGTCGACTGCATGTCGATGGTCTGGGGAGCCATCGTCAGGACCAGGGAGGACCCCGCCTTTGCCGCCAGCGACCGCAGCGCCTGCGTCATGTACGTCGCGTTGAGGCCGTTCTCCAGGTCGATGTCGACGCCGTCGAAGCCGTACGTCTGCATCAATCCGTAGACCGAGTTCGCGAAGTTCGCCGCCGATGTCGTGTCGTTGACGGTCACCGTGCCGTTCTGGCCGCCGATCGACACGACGACCTTCTTGCCGGCCGTCTGCTTCGCCCTGATGTCCGCCTTGAACTGGTCGACCGTGTAGCCGCCCAGACCCGCCGAGTCGAGGTTGAAGGTCACCGCGCCCGGGGTGGTCGTCGCGTCGGCGAAGGCCACCGCGATGATGTCGTACTGGGCGGGCACGTCCGAGACGCGCTGCACCGTCGCGCCGTTGTTGAAGTTCTGCCAGTAGCCGGTCACCGCGTGCCGGGGCACGGAACCGCCGCCGGTGCCACCGGCCGTCGTCGTGCCGGTCACCGTCGTCGACCTCGGCGACTCGCCCGCCGTGTTCGTCGCCGTCACCTGGAAACCGTACGACGTCGACGCCGCGAGCCCGGTCACGGTCGCCGAGGTGCCCGTGACCGCCGTCACCTTCGTACCGGCGCGGTAGACGTTGTAGCCGGTCGCGCCCGAGACCGCGTTCCAGGTCAGTGATACGGAGGAGGGCGTCGTACCGGACACGGCCAGTCCGCCCGGGGCGGCGGGGATCGTCGGGGCCGGGTCGCCGCCTCCGCCGCCGTCGGGGCCGTGGACGGAGATGTCGTCGGCGTAGTAGGCGGCCTGGCCGTACCAGCCGTGGGTGTAGACGGTCACGGAGGTGGTCGAGGCGCCCGTGGTGAAGGTCGTCGACAGTTGCTTCCAGGCCGACGAGTCGGGGGTCCAGGTCGAGACGTCCGTGGTGCCCGTGCCCGTCACGCCCAGGTAGGTGTAGCCGCCCTGGACCCAGGCGCCGAGCGAGTAGGTGGAGTTGGGCCGCACCGCCACCGTCTGGGTGCACCGGGCGTTGTCCTGGCCGGCCGGGGTCGCCTTCAGCGCGGCCGTGCCGCCGTGCACGGGGGAGGAGACGGTCGTACCGCTGCCCGCCGAGCAGGTCCAGTTGGCCAGGCCGGACTCGAAGCCGGCGTTCTTCGCGTTGTTCAGGTCCACGGCGGACGCCTGAGCCGCGCCCGCCAGGGACAGGGCCAGGGCGGCGGTCGCCACTCCGGCCCAGAGCCTTGTCGCTCTCTTATTTGGGTACATGACAATACGTTGGTCCAGACCAATTCGGTTGTCAAGGAGTCCGGTTGTGGAGAGCCGGTGTGCGCAACCTGCCCCGGTTTGATGGGACTTGTTCGAAGAACAGTTGCTTACCAGCAACGGAAAGCTGTTCTCCGGCCACAGGGGCGTGGATACAGTGCCTAGGTAGTCACGCAATGAAGTCGCCCCGGTGCGCCGGAGTAACGCCGGTGGGCCGGGGATCGCGGGAATCGGGGAGCTGCGCGTGCCAACAGCCATTGCCGTGACCGGCGCCGATCTGGCGCTGCCGCCGCAGGACGAACGGACCCTGCCCGCCGCCGTGCTCGCCGACCTGGACCGGCAGCCGCTGGACGAGGCGCTCCGCGCCGTACAGCTGCTGCTCGAACAGCACGGACATCTCGTCGTCGTGTACTCGCGGGCTGCGCCGCCCGTGGTCGAGCAGCGGCTGCACACCATCCGCGCACTGCTCGAAAGCGACCGCATCGCGCTCTTCCGGCCCGAACTGCCGCCGCTCGGTGTCGCCGTCCTCGCCCGGCAGCTGCGCCAGCTCGCCTCCTGCGACCTCGGGCCCGGGGTACTGGCCTCGGCCGGGCGGCTGCTCACCCACTACATCCACGCGGGCGCGCTGCTCGGCTCCGTCGCCCGGCTCGACCGGGTGCCCGTGGTCGGGCTGAAGTCGCACACCAGGTCATGGGTTCCGGGCAGCCAGTTCGCGGTGCTCGCGCATCCGCAGGCCGAGTTGGTGAAGGCCGCGCCCGAAGCCGTGCTGCCCGGACCCGAGTTCGGGACCTGGATGCTCGTCGGACGCGGACAGCTCCAGTCCGACTGGGTCACCGGGACCCTCGCCCCCGCCTGGAAGGTCCAGGGGCTGCGCGAGACGCAGGCGCCCGCCGAGTCCGCCGAGTGGTGGGGGACGCCGAAGCTGATCGAGTTCTGCGCCTATCTGCCCGATCTGTCGGTGCTCTACCAGCTGGTCGCCTCCGTACGGCAGAGCGTCTGCCACTGGTGCGGCATCGACGTCATCGGCGACCGCTGCGTGTTCTGCTCCGCCACCCCGCCGCCCGCCGCGGAACTCACCGCCCGCCCGGTACGCGCGCTCACCACCGGGTAACACCCCACGGACCACCGTTCCCGCCCGACCCGACCCCCAACGAGGTTGCACGGCTCATGAACTCCCGTCAGCGCCGCGGCGTGATTCTCCTGCTCCTGTCGGTGTTGTGCGCCCTCGGCGCCTTCGCCGGTGTCCTGTCCGTCATCGACGACGTGAACTCCAAGGTCGGCCCCGAGGTGGCCGCCTACGAGCTCAGGTCGAACGTGGCGCCGTACACCCCCCTCACCGCGGGGCAGTTCAAGAAGATCGAGATGCCCGAGCGCTGGCTGTCGGACAACGCCGTCACCGATCTCTCCGCGATCCGCGGCAAGATCGCCGTCACGACGCTGAAGAAGGGCTCCCTGCTCCAGGACGACATGATCGTCGACCAGCCCGCCCTCCAGCCGGGGCAGCAGGAGGTCGCCATCATGATCGACGCGGCGACGGGTGTGGCCGGCAAGATCCGGCCGGGCTCCTCCGTCAACGTCTACGCCACCTTCGAGGGCGCCCGTGAGTCCGACCCCGATCAGTCGAAGATCATCGTCACCAACGCCCGTGTCCTCGACGTCGGCGAACTGACGCCCCTCGAGCCGGACTCCAGCAGCCGCGAACGCTCGGCCACCGAGGCCGTCCCCATCACCTTCGCGCTCTCCACGCTGGACGCCCAGCGCATCACGTACGCCGAGTCCTTCGCCAAGCGCGTCCGCCTCGCCCTCGTGGCCCCCGGCGGCGACTCCACGGTCCCCGAACGGGACCGTACGTACGAACTCGCCACGGACAAGTGAGAGGCCGCCGCCCATGCCCACGAGGATCCTCCCGGCCGTCGGCGACGCGGACGCGGTCCGCGCCCTCACCACCCTGCTCAGCCAGCTCCCGGACGCCGAACCGGTCGCCCCGGTCGGCGACTCCACGCAGCTCGTCGACACCCTCGCCCGGCTCGCCGCCGAGTCGGTCGACGAACTCCCCGAAGTCGTGATCGTCCACGAACGCATCGGACCCGTCCCGGCGCTGGAGCTGGTCCGCGAGGTCGCCCTGCGCTTCCCGGCGGTCGGCGTCATCCTGGTCACCACGGACGTGGGCCCCGGCCTCTTCCAGGCCGCCATGGACTCCGGCGCCCGCGGACTCGTCACCCTTCCCCTCGGCTACGAGGAACTCGCCAACCGCGTCCAGTCGGTCGCCCAGTGGTCGACCGGCGTACGGCGCCATCTCGGCCACGGGGCGGACGTGTTCCCCGGCGTCGGCGGCACGGTCGTCACCGTCAGCGGCGCCAAGGGCGGTGTCGGCACCACCCTCACCGCCGTCCAGCTCGCCCTCGCCGCCCAGGCGTCAGGACGGCCCACCGCCCTCGTCGACCTCGACCTCCAGACCGGTGACGTCGCCTCCTACCTGGACGTCCAGTTCCGCCGCTCGGTCGTCGACCTCGCCGCCATCAACGACATCTCGCCGCGCATCCTCGCGGAGGCCGTCTTCCGCCACGACACGGGCGTGGCCCTGCTGCTCGCCCCCGCCGAGGGCGAGCGCGGCGAGGAGGTCACCGAGCGGGCCGTACGGCAGATCGTCAGCGCCCTGCGCTCCCGCTACGAGGTCGTCGTCGTCGACTGCGGTTCCCAGCTCAGCGGCGCCGGCGCGGCGGCCGTGGAGATCGCCGACCGCGCGCTGCTGGTCACCACCCCCGACGTGGTCGCCGTCCGGGGTGCCAAACGCACCGTCCGCATGTGGGACCGGCTCCAGGTCCGCAAGGCCGAGGAGACCACCGTCGTCGTCAACCGCCACACGCGCGGTACGGAGATCCAGCCGCCGCTCATCCAGCGGATCACCGGCACGGCCGTCGCGAACACCGCGATCCCGGCCAACTTCAAGGAACTCCAGGCCGCGGTCGACGCCGGCCGGGTGCACTCCCTCGACGGCAAGGGCACCGTACGCCAGGCCCTGTGGGCGCTCGCGGCGGAGCTGGAACTCGTCAAGGCGCCGGAGACGGCCCTGGTGCGCCGGGGCGGCAGTGGCTTCCGACGGCGGAAGGAGTAGTGCCGTGAGACGCGACCGGGGCCAGGTCACCATCGAGTTCCTCGGCATGACACCGCTGATCATCGTGACGTTGGTGGTGGTGTGGCAGTGCGTGCTCGTGGGGTACACGTACACGCTCGCGGGGAATGCCGCCGACGAGGCGGTGCGGGCGGGTACGGCGGCGCACCGGGGGGAGCGGCAGGCGGTGTGCGAACAGGCGGGCAGGGACAAGCTGGGCGCCGCCTGGAGTGCGAACGCCTCGGTGAACTGCGAAGGCGTCGGCTATGTGACGGCGGAGGTCACGCTGCGGGTCCCCGTCCTCTTTCCCGGTCTGATCAACTTCCCGGTCGACGTGAAGGGCCACGCCGGCGCGGTCGAGGAAGAGGACGACTGAGATGTCGTACGGACGCCGTCACAGAAACGACCGAGGGCAAGTGGCCCTGGAATACCTCGGGTTCGTGCCGATCCTGCTGTTCGTCGCGCTGGCCGCCGTACAGCTGGGCGTGATCGCCTACGCCGCCCAGCAGGCGGGTACGGCGGCCAGGACCGGGGCGCGCAGCGCGTCCCTCGGCGGGAACGCGCAGGCGGACTGCGCCCGGGCGGTGAGCAGTTGGCTGTCCGTGAGCTGCCCGCCCGCCTTCTCGGGCGACGAAGTGCAGGTCACCGCCACGGTCACCATCCCCTCCGTCATCCCCGGCATCGACAACTTCGGCACGGCCAGCAAGACGGCCGTCATGCCGATGGACCACTGAAAGGCGGCGCGAGGATGAGCTTGCGGGCACGCATCACCACCCCCGAGGAGCAGGGCAGCCGGGGCGAGGACGCCCATCTGGTCACCACCTACCGGGCCAAGCTCCTCGAGGAGATCGACCTCGCCGAGATGAGTTCGCTGGCGGCGGCCGAGCGGCGGGCCCGCCTGGAGCGGGTGCTCGGGCACATCATCAGCCGCGAGGGCCCGGTGCTGTCGACCGTGGAGCGCTCGCAGCTGATCCGGCGGGTGGTCGACGAGGCGCTCGGGCTCGGCATCCTGGAGCCCCTGCTGGAGGACGCGTCCATCACCGAGATCATGGTGAACGGCCCGGACGCGATCTTCGTAGAGCGGGCGGGGAAGGTGGAGCAGCTCCCCCTCCGGTTCGCCTCCGACGACCAGCTGATGCAGACGATCGAGCGGATCGTCTCGACGGTCAACCGGCGGGTGGACGAGACGAACCCCATGGTGGACGCGCGGCTGCCGTCCGGCGAGCGCGTCAACGTGATCATCCCGCCGCTGTCGCTGAGCGGGCCCGTCCTCACCATCCGCCGCTTCCCGCGCTCCTTCACCCTCAACGAGCTGATCGGATTCGGCTCGCTCGACGAGCCCATGCTGTACCTGCTGGCGGGCCTGGTGCAGGCGAAGTTCAACCTGATCGTCTCGGGCGCCACCGGCACCGGCAAGACGACCCTGCTCAACGCCCTCTCCGGGCTGATCCCGGAGAGCGAACGCATCATCACCATCGAGGACTCGGCGGAACTCCAGCTCCAGCAGTCGCACGTGATCCGCCTCGAGTCGCGGCCCCCCAACGTCGAGGGCAGCGGCCGGATCACCATCCGCGACCTGGTGCGCAACTCGCTGCGGATGCGCCCCGACCGGATCGTGGTCGGTGAGGTCCGCGGCGGCGAGTCCCTCGACATGCTCCAGGCGATGTCCACCGGCCACGACGGCTCCCTCGCCACCGTCCACGCCAACAGCGCCGAGGACGCGCTGATGCGGCTCCAGACCCTGGCGTCCATGTCCGACGTGGAGATCCCCTTCATCGCCCTGCACGACCAGATCAACAGCGCCGTGGACGTGATCGTGCAGCTCACCCGGTTCGCCGACGGCGCCCGCCGGATCACCGAGATAGCCCTGCTCGACAGCCACGGCTCCGAGCCGTACCGGCTGGCGACGATCGCCCGCTTCAACGCCCGGCCGATGGCCTCCGACGGCCGGGTGTACGGCGAGTTCGAGTACTTCCCCCTGCCCCGCCGTACCGCCGACCGCCTCTACATGGCGAGCCAGCCCATCCCGCAGGCGTTCGGCGTGGCGCGCGCCGCACACGAACTGACGACAAGGGAAGCCCGGTAGCAGTCATGGACCTCGACGACCTCATCACCCTCACCACCGGCGTGGCCCTGCTGACCTGCGTCCTCGCCGTCGCCGGAGTACACGTCTACGCCAAGGGGCACGCCCAGCGCGCCGCGCTCGTGGAACGGCTGTCGTACACCGGGCAGCTCCCGCCGGGCGGCCGTCGGCGCCGCTTCCGCAACCTGGACCGCCGGCTGCGCCGCACGGACACGGGCCGCAAGCTGGAGCTGAGGCTGACGGCGACCGGTCTGGACGTCACACCCGGCGAGTTCCTCGTCTACATGCTGGGCGCGGTGGCCGGCCTGTGGCTGGTCGGACAGGCCGTGCTGGCCCCCTTCTTCGGCCCCATCGCCGGACTCCTCGGCGTCTGGGGGGCCTTGCAGTTCCTCAACTGGCAGCGCCAGAAACGCATCGAGAAGTTCATCAACCAACTACCCGAACTGGCCCGCATCCTGGCCAACGCCACCCACGCGGGCCTCGCCCTGCGCACGGCCGTGGGGATGGCGGCGGAGGAACTCGAAGCCCCCGCGGGCGAGGAACTCGCCAAGGTGGCCAACCAGTTGGCGGTCGGCCACTCCATGGACGACGCCCTCGGTGAACTCGCCGACCGGCTCCCGTCCCGCGAACTGGTCGTCCTTGTCACCACGTTGGTGCTGTCCAACCGGGCCGGCGGCCAAGTGGTGGGCGCCCTGCGCAACCTGACCGAGACCCTGGAGGAGCGCAAGGAGACCCGGCGCGAGGTCCGGACGCAGCTCTCCCAGGTGAACATGACGGCGTACGCCGTACCGGCGCTGGGCGTGGGCGCGTTGTTCCTCATCGACAGCGTCCGGGAGGGCGCGCTGGACCGGATGACGGGCTCGACGGTCGGCCAGGCCTGCGTGATCATCGCCTTCGGTCTGTACGCCGTCGGCTTCGTCCTCATCCGCCGTATGTCGCGGATCGACGTCTGAGGGGAGCGGGGCTGTGGAACTCTTGCTGGCCCTCGTGATGGGCCTCGCCGTCTGGGGCGCCTTCACCGGCATCCGGATGTACCGGGCCGATGTGAAGCTCCCCAGCGACCTGGCGCTCGCCCTGGAGGTCGGCGCGACCCGCACCGGCGCGGTCGGCTCGGTCGTCGACCGCATCGGTATGCGGTACGCCCCCGCCGTACTGCGTCTGATGGGCCCCAAACAGGTCGCCCGCTACCGCCGCCGGATCGACCTCGCGGGCAACCCGGGCGGCCTGACCATCGACCGGTACGCGGCCCGGCGCGCGGTCTACGGCGCGATGGGCGCGCTGGGCGCCCTGGCCGGCCTGCTCCAGGGCAGCTACTTCATCGCCCTGCTCATGGTGGGCTTCGCCGCGTTCTGGTCGGAGATCGGCATCTGGTCGGCGATCCGGGTCCGCAAGGACGCCATCGAACGCACCCTGCCCGACTTCCTCGACGTCCTCGCCGTCGTCGTCAGCGCCGGCCTCGGCTTCCGCCAGGCCCTGGACCGGGTGGCGTCCAAGTACGCGGGCCCCTGGGCGGACGAGATCCGGATCACCCTGCGCCAGATGGACCTCGGCGTCAGCCGCCGCGAGGCCTTCGAGGAACTGCGCCGCCGCAACGACTCCGAGCAGGTCGCCATGTTCGTCACCGCGCTCCAGCAGGGCGAGGAACTCGGCGCCCCGATCGTCGACACGCTCGTCGCCATCGCCAAGGACATGCGGCGCACGGACGCGCAGAACGCCCGCCGCAAGGCGGCCCGCGCGGTCCCCAAGGCCACGCTGATGATCACGACGTTCATGGTCCCGGCGACGATGCTCCTGCTCGGTGCGGGGATGCTGCTGGGCTCCGGCACCGACTTCAACTCGATCACGGGCGGGTAGCGATGAGGGCAACCGTGCGTGGGGGGACGGCATCCGTGCCTGGGGGAACGGCACCCGTGCCGCTTCAGGTCAACGCCCTGCAGGCGCTGTGCCGCCAGGTGTTCGGCTTCCGGCTGGCGATGATCGCCGTGGCCGCCCCCGCCGCCCTCCTCAACGCCTCCCCGGGCCTGGGCGTCCGCCTGGTCGGCGCGGCCGTCGTCTTCACCTTCATGGGCTCCTACGTCCTGTTCCGCGACTGGGAGCGCTTCGGCCCCCTCCTCCTGCGCCACCCCACGCTCCTGGCGGCGGACACCGCGTTCGGCACCCTCCTGCTGATCTCGGCGGGCCCGGACACCACCCTCGCCTACGTCAGCGTCTGCACCCCGCTCCTGGCCGGCATCGTCTACGGCTGGCGAGGCGCCGCCTGCTTCGCGTCGGCCCAGTTCCTCATCCTGCTGCTGGTCCAGGCGACGCTCGCGGGTGACTCCGGCACCGGCCACCCGGCCGAACGGCTCCTGCTGCCCGGCTTCTGTGTCATCACCGGCGCGGTCGGCTCGTCGCTGCGCGGCCTGATGCTCCGGTTCGGTACCGCGACCGAGGCCCTGACCGCCGTACGGGCCCACCTGGCCGTGGCCGAGGAACGCGCCCGGCTGGCGCGCGAGATGCACGACTCCGTCGCCAAGTCCCTGCACGGCGTGGCCCTCGTGGCGGACGCCCTGGCCCGCTCGGCGAACCCGGACCCCGAACGGGTCCGCCAGCACGCCGAGCTGCTGGCCCGCGCCGCCCGTCGCGCCGCCGCCGAGTCCCGGGACCTCCTGACGGACCTGCGCCGCGAGCCGCGTCCGGTCGACCTGCTGCCCGAACTGGCCGCCCGCACGACCGACTTCGCGCGACGCACCGGCCTGCCGGTCACCTACCACCCCACCGGCGACGGTACGACCCTCCCGGTGCCGCCCGCCGTGGCCCGCCAGCTCCTCACGATCGCGGCGGAGGCCATGGAGAACGCCCACCGGCATGCGGCCCCCACCCAGGTGGAGGTCAGGGCCGGTGTGGACGGAACGCTCTTCAGCGTGAGCGTCCACGACGACGGCCGCGGCCTCCCGCCCGGCACCACCCTCGAACACCTCCGCCGCACCGGCCACTTCGGCCTGGTCGGGATGGCCGAGCGGGCCGCGAGCGTGGGGGCGAGCCTCCACATCGGCAGCGGCGCGCGGTCACGGGGCACGGAGGTGCGCGTGGACCTTCCGCTGGCGGCACTGACGGAGGAGGCGCCATGCCGGACGTACGTGTAGTGGTGGCCGACGACAATCCGGTGGTCCGCGCGGGCCTCACCGCCCTTCTCTCGGGCTGCGAGGACATCACGGTCGTGGCGGAGGCGGCGGACGGCGGCGAGGCTTTGGAGGCGACCCTGCGTTATCGCCCCGACGTGGTCCTCCTGGACGTCCGCATGCCCGGCGTCGACGGCCTCTCCGCCCTGCCCCACCTGGCCCGGCTGGCCTCGGTCCTGATGCTGACGTACAGCCACGACCCGGCGACGGTGCGGGCGGCGCTGCGCGGCGGGGCGGACGGCTACCTGGTCCACGGCGAGTTCACTGTGGAGGAGCTGACGGCGGCGGTCCGGGACGCATCACGCGATGCGACTGCACACGATGCCTGCGCCACAACCCCCCATCCCCTGCCGACTTTCTCCAAACCGCTTTCGCAATTGCAATCGCTTGTGGGAGAGTCGTCGGTGACGACGGTACACAGGGCGGGGTTCCGACTCAGCGCGAGGGAGGCGGAGATCATGGACTTCATCGCGTCCGGCATGAACAACCAGCAGATCGCCGCAGCCTGTTTCATCAGCGAGAAGACGGTCAAGAACCACATCAACCGCATCTTCGCCAAGCTGCACAGCAGCAGCCGCGCCGAGGCCGCGGCGAAATGGCTGGGAAATTGGGCCCTGGGACCCTCGTCCGGAACACCCGTTCCGTCATACGTTCCTCGTGCCAGTGCCTCAAACCGAGAGGAACGCCATGAGCGACCTGCTGCTGAGGGCCGTCGTCGCGGCCAAGCTCCGGGCGACGGAGGCGGTACGTCGCCGCACCGCAGACGACAGGGGGCAGACCGCGGTGGAGTACCTGGGGATCATCGCGGTGGTGGTGGCGATCGTGGTGCTGATCGCGAACACGAACCTGGGGCAGACGATCGTGGACAAGCTCAGGACACAGATCTCAAAGGTGGCGCCCTGACACGACGTCGGAGGCTGCGGTACGGCGACGCGGGGCAGGCTTTCCCCATCTACATCACGGTGGTGGCGGGCCTGCTCTTTCTGGCGTTCGCGTACTTCGCGGTCGGCCAGGCGGCGGTGAACCGCAGCGGCGCCCAGACCGCGGCCGACGCGGCGGCACTGGCGGCGGCGCAGGACACCAGGGACCAACTCGCCGACCTGTGGGTGCTGGACGTACTCGACCCGACGAGATGGCAGGACATCTTCGACGGCGTGGGCGCGACCAATGGGTGCGATCGCGCGTACCAGCTGGCGGCGATGAACGACGCGTCCGCCGAGTGCAGTCCTGACGGTCCGCTCTCCTACACGGTCACCGCGCAGACCAAGAAATCCGTCGGAGACTCGGTCGTGCCCGGCACGGAGGACGTCCGGGCGCACGCGAATGCCACGGCTGTGATCGAGTCGCTGTGTACGTTCGACCTCCCGGACCCCGGCACTCCGGACCCTGGCACCCCGACCCCTGGCACCCCGACTGGCACCCCGGACCCTGGCACTCCGGACCCTGGTACCCCGGCCGACCCGCTGCCGAGGCTCACCTGCAAGGACCGGGACTGGGACCTGGACCCGGACGACCCGGCCGGACTGCCCGGCCCCGAGGACCTTTTCGACGTCCACCTGGCCACACGTGCCGGTTGACGAGCGAGCGACGAGTGGAGAAGGAAGCAGAGTGATGAGCATGCGGTTCACGGCGGAAGCCCGCAGGGGGATGGTCGCGCTGGCCGTCGTGGCCGGGCTGGCACTCGGCACGGCCGCCTGCGGCGGCGGGGGCGGCGACGACAAGAAGCCGCAGAACTCGTCCTCCGCGTCCAAGGGCGGCGGATCGCAGCCGGACACCCAGGAGGGCGAGTCCGCCGAGCCGTTGGCCGAGCTGAAGGGCCCGAGCGGTCTCCTCCTGCAGATCACGTCGGCCCAGCGGGACTCCGGTGGCTTCGTCACCGTCAACGGCGAGCTGAAGAACGACAGCGGGTCGGAAGCCGTGATCCCCTCCGCGCTGAGCGGCAACGAGACCGAGATCATCAACAACGGGCTGTCCCTCGGCGGAGCCACCCTCGTCGACTCCAAGACCAAGAAGCGCTACTACGTCCTCCGCGACACCGAGGGGCGCCCCCTCACCACCACCGGGTTCTCCACGCTCAAGGCGGGTGAATCGATCGACGTCTTCCTGCAGTTCCCGGCGCCGCCGGCCAGTTCCACCGACGTGACCTTCCAACTCCCGCTGTTTCCCAGCGCGGTCGTCAAGATCTCCGGGTGAGGCCGGTCATGACCCCACTCACTCCACGTCTCACCCTCGCGGTGGTCACCCTCGTGGTTCTCGGTATCGCGCCGGCCGCCCGGGCCGACGACAGCGGCCCGAGCGTCCCCCCGGGCACGGAACCCTCCGCCACGGCACCCGTCGACGTCGACCCCAACGACCCGGACCTCAAGCTCCCGGAGGGCAGCACGCTCGCCGAGCCGAAGGTGCTGGACATCAAGCAGGTCGTGGAGGACGAGTCGGGCGACGAGCGCCGTGAGGACACCAACGCGGACGTGACGTTCGCCCTCCAGGCGGAGGTCCTCTTCGGCAAGGACAGCGCGCGGCTCGGCACGGAAGCGAAGGCCCGTATCGCGGTGATCGCCGACGAGATCGCGAAGCAGAACACCACGCTGGTCCGCGTCTTCGGCTTCACCGACAACCTCGGCTCCTCCGCCCACGGCGACGTCCTCGCCAAGCAGCGCGCCGACGCCGTACAGGCCGCGCTCGCCGGCGACCTCAACGACCCGGGCATCACCTTCGAGGTGCGCGGCTACGGCGAGCAGTACCCCATCGCCGACAACTCCACGGAAGAGGGCCGCAAGAAGAACCGCCGAGTGGAGATCACCTTCCCCCGGACGGCGGGCTAACCGACGACCTCGACCCGCACCCCCGCCCGCAGCCCCCACCCCTCCATCGCCCCGGCCGCCGCCTCCAGTACGTGCCGGGAGCGCGGCCGGGGCAGGCCCAGGCGGCCCGGGGGCATGGTGCGTACGGCGATGACGGTGAGCCGGCGGTCGAGGTAGGCGACGTCGACCGGGATGCGCATACGGAAGGTGTGCACGCTGCCGGCGGGGGTGAGGAGCATCGCTCCGTCGACGGAGTCCCGGCCCAGCAGGCCCTTCGTGCGGGCCCGGTAGGAGGCGGCGATCTCCAGCGGGATCCGAACGCCCCCCACGACCAGTTCCCCGTGCCCGTCCCGCCAGCGCGCCATACCCCGACTCCCTCCGCCGTGTCGCTACCTTCTGCACGTTAGCGAGTCAGGACACGAAGAGGTGACCGTCGTATGCGGAAGATCGTGCTGATGATGTCGGTGTCCCTGGACGGGTACATGGAGGGACCGGACCAGGACATCTCCTGGCACCGGGTCGACGACGAGGTGCACCGGAGTGCCAACGACGCCGTCCGGGACCTGGGCGGACTGCTCTTCGGACGGGTGACCTACGATCTCATGGAGGGCTTCTGGCCCACGGCCGACGAGGATCCCGACGTCGACCCCGTGATGGCCGACTTCGCCCGGATCTATCGGGAGATCCCGAAGTACGTGTACTCGCGCACGCTGCGGGAGTCCGGCCGGAACACCACGATCGTCCGGGACGTCGTACCCGAGGAGGTCAGGGCGCTCAAGGAGCAGCCCGGCGGCGACCTCGGCCTCGGGGGCGCCGACCTCGGCGCCGTCTTCCTCGAACAGGGTCTCGTCGACGAGATCCGGCTCTACGTCCATCCCGTACTCATCGGCAGGG
Source organism: Streptomyces vulcanius (assembly GCF_042653945.1). Taxonomy (NCBI): domain Bacteria; kingdom Bacillati; phylum Actinomycetota; class Actinomycetes; order Kitasatosporales; family Streptomycetaceae; genus Streptomyces; species Streptomyces vulcanius. Next base: position 270,599 of record NZ_JBHSFK010000005.1, read on the forward strand.
GGAAGCCGATGTTCCGGGAGGGCGACGCGACGATCCCGCTCACCCTCATCGGGTCCCGCACGTTCGGCAACGGGGTGACACTGCTCCACTACGCTGTCGACGCATGACCGCAGATGCCCTGCCCTCCTTCGAGGACCTCGTGGCCGAAGGCGTCGCCGTCCCCGTCGAGGGGTGGGACTTCTCGTGGTTCGAGGGGCGGGCGACCGAGGAGCGGCCGTCGTGGGGGTACGCGGTGGCGCTCGCCGGACGGCTGGGCGGCGCCGAAACCGCGCTGGACGTCCAGACCGGCGGCGGTGAGGTGCTGGACTTCGCCCTGGGGCGGGCCGGACGGGCGCCCTTGCTCACCGTGGCGACCGAGGGCTGGCCGGCGAACGTCGCCAAGGCCACCGCCCTGTTGCACCCGCGCGGCGTCGCGGTCGTGGCGGCGCCGGACGACGCCCCGCTGCCCTTCGCGGACGCCGCTTTCGACCTGGTCGGCAGCCGGCACCCGGTGCGGCCGCCCTGGGGTGAGATAGCGCGGGTGCTGCGGCCGGGCGGGACGTACTTCGCCCAGCACGTCGGTCCCCGCAGTGTCTTCGAGCTCGTCGAGTACTTCCTCGGACCGCAGCCGGAGGCGGCGGCCAGTGCCCGGCACCCCGACCGCGAGCGGGCCGCCGCCGAGGCCGCGGGGCTGGAGGTGGTCGACGTGCGGGCCGAGCGGCTGCGCGTGGAGTTCCACGACATCGCCGCCGTCGTCCACTTCCTGCGCAAGGTGGTGTGGATGGTGCCGGGGTTCACCGTCGGGGCGTACGAGGAGCGGCTCCGCACGTTGCACGAGCAGATCCGCGCGGAGGGGCCGTTCGTGGCGTACAGCACACGGCATCTCGTCGAGGTCCGTCGGCCCGGCAGCCCTTCCGGCGGCTGACGCGGCAAATTGGCCGGGAACCGCCGCTGGGGGCGCCCCGCGCCCGCACAGAGTTTCCACATCGTTATCGCGAGCATTTCACATCCGGCCCCTGCCTGACGTAAGTTCAACCAGGGATAATTCGCGTTGGCAAACCTGCGCGGGCGGTATCGCGCAGCGGAGGGGGCTGCGCGATGCCGTGCGAGTCGAGTGCGCGTCAACGGGGTGAGGTAGTCCATCAGGGGGACGTACGGACAACTGGCCGCCCGGCGCCCAAGTCGCACCAAAACCTCAGCTTCCTTCGGTAAACCCCGTCATTTGCCTGGGAATTCGCTGCGATTCGGCCATGAGCCACTGGTGAACAGTGCCCGAATCGACCACCACCGCGTCGCCGGGCGACTTCGGAGAGTAGTTGTGGTGCGCCGATGCACGCAGCATCACTTACGAAGGGTTATGGTGGAAACCCCCCCTCGGGCCGGTCCGTCTCCCCCCCACGGACCGGCCCGTTTTTTTGCCCCCTCGTTGCGGGGGTAGGCTTCGCCGTCGTCGGGGACCGCACCGTACAGAGGGGCTGACGATCACGTGAACCTGCGCGACAAGCTGCGCGGCCTTCTGGTCAGGCTGTACGCACGCCGGGTGGAAGGCCACCTGGACCACGCTCAGGTGCCCAAGCACATCGGCGTCATCATGGACGGCAACCGACGCTGGGCGAAGGCCTCCGGTTCCACCACCGTCCACGGTCACCGCGCCGGTGCCGACAAGATCGAGGAGTTCCTCGGCTGGTGCTCCGAGACGGACGTCGAGGTCGTCACCCTCTGGCTGCTGTCGACGGACAACCTCGACCGCGCCAAGGAGGAGCTCGTCCCCCTGCTCGGCATCATCGAGGACGTCGTGCGCGCCCTCGCCGCCGACGGCCGCTGGCGCGTCCACCACGTGGGCACCCCGGACATCCTCCCCTCCCATGTGCAGACCGCGCTCAAGGAGTCCGAGGAGGCCACCTCCCACGTCGACGGGATACTGGTCAACGTGGCCATCGGCTACGGCGGCCGGCAGGAGATCGCCGACGCCGTGCGCTCGATGATCGTGGACGCCGCCGACCGGGGGACCTCGATGGAGGACCTCGCGGACTCCGTCAGCGTCGACCTCATCGGCCGTCACCTCTACACCGGCGACCAGCCCGACCCCGACCTCGTCATCCGCACCAGCGGCGAGCAGCGGCTGTCCGGTTTCATGCTGTGGCAGACGGCCCATGCGGAGTACTACTTCTGTGAGGTCTTCTGGCCGGCCTTCCGCAAGGTCGACTTCCTGCGCGCCCTGCGCGACTACGCCGCACGTCATCGGCGTTACGGCGGCTGACGCGGACCCGCCCGCGAGGGTGGTGGTGCGTACCCGTTCTGGGGCGGATGTAACAAGGAGTTCACCGGCACGCCGTCATATGCCGTGGCATGGTGGCGCATGTTCGAGGGCATAAGCCAAGCAGGTCGACACCCGAACCACGGGTGTCGGATCTCAGCGGACGGCACGGGGCCGTCCGCCCGGGAGGCCCTTTGCACCAGCTCGACCGTGCGGTCACGGCACGGAAGCAGCAGTGGGGGGCCGGTCCCCGGCCCGTGCATCGGGGCCGTCGACCGGTCCAGCTCCACTCCGTCGCTCCCCGACCTCATCCGAGGGGGTACGTCCTTCCGTGGTGACCAGTACAAAGCGCCGTATGCCAGACCGGCGCACCTATGTTCTCGACACCAGCGTCCTGCTGGCCGACCCGAACGCCATGGCCCGCTTCGAGGAGCACGAGGTAGTGCTCCCCATCGTCGTGGTCACGGAACTGGAGGCCAAGAGGCACCATCCCGAGCTCGGCTACTTCGCCAGGCAGGCACTGCGCCTGCTCGACGACTACCGGGTGAAGTTCGGCCGCCTCGACGCCCCCATCCCGATCGGGGAGCTGGGCGGGTCCATCCGTGTCGAGCTCAACCACTCGGACCCCAGCGTGCTGCCCACCGGCTACCGCCTGGGGGACAACGACTCACGCATCCTCGCGGTCGCCCGCAATCTGCAGGCCGAGGGGTTCGACGTCACCGTCGTGTCGAAGGATCTGCCGCTCAGGATCAAGGCGTCCTCGGTCGGCCTCCTCGCCGAGGAGTACCGGGCCGAGCTCGCCATCACGGACTCCTCCGGCTGGACCGGAATGTCCGAACTGACCCTGCCCGGCGAACAGGTGGACATCCTCTTCGAGGAAGGACACGTGTACGTCCCGGAGGCCGCCGACCTGCCCGTGCACACCGGTCTGACCATCCAGTCGGAGCGCGGCAAGGCACTGGGCCGGGTCACCCCCGACGGCAACATCCGGCTGGTGCGCGGCGACCGTGAGGCGTTCGGCATCAAGGGCCGCAGCGCCGAGCAGCGCATCGCGCTCGACCTGCTGCTCGACCCGGACGTCGGGATCCTCTCGATGGGCGGCCGGGCCGGCACCGGCAAGTCGGCGCTGGCCCTGTGCGCGGGCCTGGAGGCGGTCCTGGAGCGCCGCCAGCACCAGAAGGTGATGGTCTTCCGGCCGCTGTACGCGGTGGGCGGGCAGGAGCTCGGCTATCTGCCGGGCAGCGAGTCCGAGAAGATGAGCCCCTGGGCGCAGGCGGTGTTCGACACGCTGTCGGCCGTCACCTCCCGGGAGGTCATCGAGGAGATCACCGCCCGCGGCATGCTGGAGGTGCTCCCGCTGACCCACATCCGCGGGCGCTCCCTGCACGACGCCTTCGTGATCGTCGACGAGGCCCAGTCGCTGGAGCGGAACGTCCTGCTGACCGTGCTGTCCCGGATCGGCGCCAACTCACGGGTGGTGCTCACCCATGACGTGGCCCAGCGGGACAACCTGAGGGTCGGGCGCTACGACGGTGTCGTCGCCGTCGTGGAGAAGCTGAAGGGCCACCCGCTCTTCGCGCACGTCACGCTGAACCGGTCCGAGAGGTCCCAGATCGCGGCGCTTGTGACCGAAATGCTGGAGGACGGTCAGATCTGACCACTGCTGTACAAGTTCATAAGCATTGCGCGTCAGTTGGCGCCGTCCGGCAAAGGCAGTGAGCCTAGCCGGGCGGCGTCCGCGTGTGTGTGGGTTTCGCGAAATAACCTGGGTCCCGAGAAGTGTGAGCTTTCACACCCGACCCGGAATTGCCTCCCCCGTACGGGTTACGGCAGAGTCTCACTCCTGTCAGGCCCCCGCATACGGCACACCCGTACCCTCAACGGTCCGGAAAACGCACCTGCACCACCCCTTTCAACTCCATAGCGTCGCCGTATGCCGCCCGAGCACCATGCGGCGCTCCCGAGCCGGGAGTTGCCCGACGGGCCAGTGCCTCCCGTGACCCCGCAGTTGGGAGGCCAGCGTCAGGGGCACGATTGCGTCCGCCAGGGTCACCCAAGCGGGCGGTGCTGGAAGGAAACCGTGTGAGCCGGATCTCGGTCCGGGGATTCGCAGTGGCCTCGGCCACGGCGGTCACCGCTGTCGGAAGCGTCGTCGGTGTTGCCTCGGGCAGCGTCGCGCAGACCAACGACGCGGAGGCGACGGCGAGCGACGCCACCCTCCTCGCGGACATACCTGTCGGCCAGCAGGCCCAGGTACAGACCGCGTCCCTCGCGCAGCAGGCCAACTACCAGGCCATCGCCGCCGACGAGGGCGCGAAGAAGGAGGCCGAGGCGACCGCTCGCAAGGCCGCCGCCGAGACCGCCGTCGCGAAGAAGGAGGCCGCCGAGAAGGCGGCCAAGGAGCGCGCGGAGGCGAAGGCCAAGGCCAGCCGCAGCGCGGGCGACTTCCCGATCCAGAGCTCCTACACGACCGCGCAGATCCAGGCCATGGCGGCGCAGATGGTGCCGAGCGGCCAGTTCCAGTGCTTCAGCAACATCGTGGACCACGAGTCCAGCTGGAACCCCCAAGCGGTGAACGCCTCCTCCGGCGCCTACGGCCTCTTCCAGGCGCTGCCCGCAGGCAAGTACGCGTCCGCCGGCGCCGACTGGCGGACCAATCCGGCCACCCAGATCAAGTGGGGCCTGAGCTACATGGACAGCCGGTACGGCAGCCCCTGCGAGGCGTGGTCGTTCTGGCAGGCCAACCACTGGTACTGAGTCACCCCGACGACACAACAGTAAGGAACCCTTGTGAGCCGGAACTCGGCCCGGGGATTCGCGGTGGCCTCGGCCACCGCGGTCACCACTGTCGGCGCCGTCATGGGAGTCGCCCAGGCAGGCACCGCACAGTCAGGCAACGACGCGGAAGCGACGGTGGGTCAGGCGACCCTCCTCGCCGATTTACCGATAGGCCAGCAGGCCGAGGTGCAGACGGCCTCGCTGACCCAGCAGGCCAACACCCAGGCCATCGCCGCGGACACCACCGCCAGGAAGTCGGCGGAGGAAACCGCCCGTAAGCAGGCGGCGAAGGACGCGGTGGCCAAGCAGAAGGCCGCCGTCGCCAAGGAGAAGGCGGCCAAGGCGGCCAAGGCCCTCGCCGACGCGAAGGACGAGGCCAAGACCCAGACGACCTCGGCCTCGACGTCGTCCTCGACCGGGAGCTTCCCGCAGCAGGCGTCGTACACCGTCGCCGAGGTCCAGGCCATCGCGCGGTCGATCGTGCCCGCCGACCAGTTCCAGTGCTTCAGCAACATCGTGAACCACGAGTCCACGTGGAACTACCAGGCGGTCAACCCCTCTTCCGGCGCCTACGGCCTCGTCCAGGCCTACCCCGCCTCCAAGATGTCGTCCGCCGGTGCCGACTGGCGCACCAACCCGGCGACGCAGATCAAGTGGGGCCTGGGCTACATGAACGTACGCTACGACAGCCCCTGCGGTGCCTGGGCCTACTGGCAGGCCAACGGCTCCTACTGAGCCGGCGCCACAGCGAACGCTCAACCTCGTGCAGCCCCTCCCCGTCCTAAGGGGAGGGGCTTTCGCCCTGTACGGTCTGAGTCGACGCGCTCCAAGGGGGGAGTGGTGGGGAGAAACGGGGGAAGAGGGCGGATCATGTCGCGAGTGCCAGGGTGGCTCGGCCGGCTCGGTGGCCGGCTGACCGAGATGGGTGAGCGTCTCGACGAGCGGCGCGCCGAGGTCGAGCGGGAGAACCGGGAGAGCTGGGAGAGCTGGGAGAACGGGGAGAACTGGGAGGACGAGCGCCCCCAGGACGCGGAAGTCTCCGACGGCGCCGAGGCTGCCGACCGTGCCGAGGTCGCCGACGGTACCGACGCGGAGCCGGAAGCGGCGTCGGGGGATGCCGCCGGACCGCCCCCACCGCTCCCGTCCGCCTCCGATCCGCCGTCGCCGTTCGCGCCGCGTCCCGATCCCGCGCTGGCCGTGCCCTGGGGCGTACGGGTCGCCGCCGAGGCGGGCTGGCGGCTGCTGGTGCTCGCCGGGACCGTCTGGGTGCTGATGCGGGTCATCAGCGCCGTCCAGCTGGTCGTCTTCGCCTTCGTGGTCGCGCTGCTGCTGACCGCCCTCCTCGAGCCCGCCGTCGCCCGGCTGAAGCGGGTGGGGGTGCCACAGGGGCCGGCGACCGCGCTGACGGCGATCTTCGGGTTCGTCGTCATCGGCCTGATGGGCTGGTTCGTGACCTGGCAGGTCATGGAGAACATCGACAACCTCTCCGACCAGGTCCAGGACGGCATCGAGGATCTGCGCCGCTGGCTGCTCAACAGCCCCTTCCACGTCACCGACAAGCAGATCAACGGCATCGCCAAGAACCTGCGCGAGGCGGTCGGCGCGAACACCGACTCCATCACCTCGGCCGGCCTGGAGGGCGTCACCGTCGTCGTCGAGGCGCTCACCGGCATCCTGCTGGCGTTCTTCTCGACCCTCTTCCTGCTCTACGACGGCAAGCGGATCTGGGAGTGGACGCTGAAGCTGGTGCCGGCGGCGGCCCGGCCGGGCGTCGCGGGCGCGGGGCCGCGGGCCTGGGCGACGCTCACCGCGTATGTGCGCGGCACCGTGCTCGTCGCCCTCATCGACGCCATCTTCATCGGCCTGGGCATCTACTTCCTCGATGTGCCGATGGCCGTGCCGCTCGCCGTGTTCATCTTCCTGTTCTCCTTCATCCCGCTGGTCGGCGCGGTCGCCTCCGGCGCGCTCGCGGTGGTCGTGGCGCTGGTGACGCAGGGGGTGTTCACCGCGGTGATGACACTCGCGGTGGTGCTGGCGGTGCAGCAGATCGAGGGCCACATCCTCCAGCCCTTCATCCTCGGCCGGGCGGTGCGGGTCCATCCCCTCGCGGTGGTGCTCGCGGTGGCCTCCGGCGGCATGGTCGCGGGCATCGGCGGTGCGGTGGTGGCCGTGCCGCTGGTGGCGGTCACGAACACGGTCGTCGGGTACCTGCGCGCGTACTCCCGGGAAGCGGCGCAGCGGACGTCCCCCCGACCCCGAGGAGCGACAGCCGCGGGGTCGGCCCCCGTGCCCCCACCGCCTCTCGCGGAGAAGACCGACTAGCCAGGTTTCAGGAGTTCTTCAGGTACTCCGCCAGTTTGCCGATGAGCCGGGCGGCGTCGTCCAGGCCGCGGGCCGTCTCGCCCAGGTCACCGGCGAGCAGCTTCTCCAGGGCCGGCCCCGCTTCGTCCCCCTCCTTCTCACCGGGGGCGTCGGACCAGGGGCCGGGGACGGTCGTACCCCGGTATCCGACGGGGGCGCCCCCGCGAGGCGTGCGGTAGCCGGTGAAGTCGACGGCGCCGTGCGTCGGTCCGGCGGCCGGGGCCTCGCCGGCGAGGAACTGGATCCGGGAGAGCTGCGTCATGTCGGAGCCGTTGTTGCGGTCGATGCTGAGGCGGTAGCGGGGGAAGAGCGCGGGGGAGGCGACGGAGTACTCCTTCGTCTCGTACCTGCCACGGAAGCTTTCATCGGTGCGGGAGTCCACGGTCGTCCAGTGACTGCCGTCGTGCGAGCCCTCCAGCTTCCAGTCCCGCGGATCCCGGTCGCTGGCGTCGTTCGCCGAGGTCAGCCGGTAGACGGCGACGGCGACGGGGTGCGCGAAAGTGAAGTCCAGCTCAGAGGTTTCCTCGTGAGCCAGCCACTTGTTCCGGGACTTGTGGAGCAGGTTCCTCGCGACCTCGTCCAGTTGGTCGAACTCGTCGCTCGCCTCGACGTCGGTGACCGTACGGGTGATGTCCCGCAGCTCGCCCACGGGTTCCCGCGCCTCGGGCCGGCCGGCGGAGCTCAGGGCGACCGAGGTGGTGGTGGAGCGCCGGTCGGTCCAGGACACGCGCTCCACGGGCGCCCCTCCGTCGGTGAGCAGCAGGCGCAGCTCGCCGGAGGGGGACCAGGTGCCGTCGTGTCCCTCCTCGGTGGAGAACCGGTGCAGTGGGGCTCCGTCCGTGCCCTCGGGGTAGGCCCAGCGGTCGGCGAGCGTGCCGCGGTACTCGGTGACCGCACCGTCGGCGCCCCTGCGGTGGCCCAGGAAGCCGGACAGGTCCGCACGCAGTCCGATCGCCGCCTCCGATCCGTCCGCTCCGCGCCAGGCGAGGTGTGCGGGCATGGCGCGCTCGCCGCTGTCGATGTGGAAGAGCAGCCGGGGAGCGGGCTGCCAGGCGGCGGAGCCGGGGGCACGGGACTCGGTACCGAAGGCGACGACGGACCGTCTGGCCCCCCGGGCCGTCATGGCGCGCCGCGACCGGTCCCGGTCGTGCGCGGGGTCCACGGTGACGGCTCGCAGCCGCAGCAGCCCTTCCGCGCCCTCCGGGTTGCGAATCTCGAGCAGGTTGTCACCGTCGGCCAGGAGGTCCCCCGGCACACTGAGGACGGTGTCCTGCGGGTCGCTGTGCTCCCCGTCCGCCGGTATCTCCAGCCGCTCCGCCAGTGCCTTGCCGTTGAGCAGGACGTCCATCGGAGCGCTCGCACCGAGAACGGTCACCGTGACGACGGCCTCGGCGATGTCCTCCCGGCCGCCCGCCGTGAAATCCACCCTGATGTGTCCGCCGGCGCCGAGCGCGAGGTGTGAGGGAGCGATCCCGCAGCGATGGTGGGCGACCACGGCGTTCGACAACTGGGCGGGGTCGGCGGAGAAGTCGGCGAAAACGGGTTCCATGCGTGTCCCTCTGCAGTCCAGGTCCTACCGGTCTCATTCCGAACGTAGCGGGGGCCACTGACAACACCCCGTCACCTGGACCGATCCGTCCCCGGAGGCCAACGGCGTTGCCTCCGGGGGCAGTCGGGAAGGGACGTGCCGACTATTCGGCGGGCTCCGTGAGGATCGATTCCGCGTCCAGGGTCACCGCCACCGCCTGGACCAGCGAGGCGATCCTGAACGCCTCCTGGACGGTCTCGCGGTCGACGCCCGCCTTGCGGAGGGCCCGTTCGTGGGAGTCGAGGCACGCCCCGCAGGCGTTGACGGCGGAGACCGCAAGGCACCACAGCTCGTGATCGGTTCGTCCGACGCCCGGATCGGCGAGGACGTTCATCCGCAGCCCGGTCCGCAGACCTCCGTACTCCTGGTCCGACAGCAGGTGCCGGGTGCGGAAGAAGACGTTGTTCAACGCCATCGTCGCCGCCGTCGAGCGTGCCGCCGTGTACGCCTCCGGCGAGAGGTTCGCCTGGGCCTCCAGCGCCAGCTCGCGCAGCACGACGGGGGAGCGGGAGGCGATCGAGGTGACGAGGAGCGTGCCCCACAACTGCTGCGCCGTCAGGCGGGAGCCGTCGACGACCGAGTCCAGGTTGCGTCTCAGGTCCTTCGCGTAGTCCGGGATCGCGGACTTCAGCGCGTCGAGCGACATCTCGTTCTCCTTTTCCCAGGCGTTCCCGCTCAACTTCCGTCAACTGCGGACAGGTGGGAAACACCCCACTGGAATATGCCCGCAGCCTGATAAACCTTCCCCCCTGAGCGCTACGCGTCACGCGTATGTGCGATCAATCGGGCGACCTGTCAGGGGGAGTGATGTCGGGCTACGAACTGCTGGCACGCGACCTCGCCGCGTGCGGACGTGACGGCTTCACGGGACTGCTGCGGGTCTCCGGTGCGCCCGGCGGCGCCTTCCACTTCCGCGGCGGCCTGGTCGTCGCCGTGGAGTCCCCCGGCGCGCCCGGCGCGGAGGTGCTGCTGCTGCGCTCCGGGCGGATCGGCGGCGAGGAGTGGGCCGATCTGGTGCGTGAGTCCGACGGCGCGCGCTGGCCCGCCGAGGGGCTCATCGCACACGGCTACGCGGGGGCCGCCCAGTTGCGGGTGGTCTGCGCGATGGCCCTCCAGGACGCCGCGTTCGCAGTCGTCGCGGGCAGCGTCGACGACTGCGAACGCGGTCCCGAGGCCGGGCCGCCGCCCGCCGCGGTCACCGTGGGCGAACCGCCCACCCGGCTGCTCCAGGAGGCGTCCCGCAAGCTGCGCGCGCTCCTGGCGTTGCCCCGCCCGGTGCGCCCGGAGCAGGAGCGTCCCGTCCCCGGTTCGCTCTCCTACGCCGCCGGGCGGCTCGGCCCGCTGCAACGCGAGCTGCTCACCCACGCCGACGGCCGGCGCACCGCCCGCGACCTCGCCTTCCGTACCGGGCGCGGGGTCTACACCGTGACGGTCGAGGTGGCCCGGATGCTCGGCGAGGGGCTGCTGGAGTGTGCGGGCGCGCCCACCCCGATCCCGGTCCGGCTGCCGCCCGACGGACACGGCGTACGGCCCCGGGAACCCTCCCCGCCCCCGCCGCCCGCGCCCGTCCCGCCGGCCGGTCCGCCGCAGGGACCCGCGGCCCTGCCCCGCCGCCATCCCGGCGCCAGCGGCATCAACGAGTCGCTCGCGTCGGAGCCAGCCGAAAGCGAAAGGGAAAGCGACAGCGGCGGTACCGGCTGGAAGGACTTCTTCCGGCTGCGCAACCCGACGACGAAATAGGCGCATCGACGAAATAGGCACACAGCCGAAGAGGCAGCCCCACTCAGGAATCCCCCACCAGAAATCCCCCACAGAAACCAGACGGTCAAATGCGATCAGAAATAGGGGAGTTGCACCCATGGACCACAAAGCCCTCGCACGGGAGATGCGCGGCCTGCGCGAGCAGGTGAGCGGTATCACCGACACCGCGGTCGCGGCGGCCGACGGGCTGCTCATCGCCGCCGACACGGCCGACTCGATCGACCCGGAGGGACTCGCCGCCCTCGCCGCGGCCGGTCTCGGCCTCGCCCGCCGCACCTCCGAGGCGACCGCGCGCGGCGCCCTGCACCGCACGGTGACCTACGGCAGCCACGGCTGTGCCGCGTTCTACGCCGTCGGCGACACCGCGCTGATGGTCGTACTCGGAGACGAGGGCATGGACGTGGAGCGGCTGCACCGGGCGACCCAGCCGGCCCTGCGCCGGATCGACCTGATTCTCGCCGGAGTCTGAAGGGATGGCGACGAAGCGTATGACCCCAGGTTTCTCCGATCAGGTGATGGGCCTGGTCAAATCACTGCGTACGGACGCCCCCGACTGCGTCGCGTCCGGCGTGGTCGACATGTCCACCGGCATGCTGCTCTCCTACGAGACCGTCGACAACCATCCGCCCGAGGTCCTCGACCTGCTGGCGGGCGCGACCCTCGACCTCTTCCAGGGGCGGACGGTCGTGATGATCGAGGACGTCTTCAAGGAGCGGCGCGGCATCCAGAGCGACAACCACTTCTTCCAGGAGATCCTCGTCAACAGCGACAACCTCACGCATCTGTTCGTGCGGATGACCGAGCAGCAGGACGTGGTCGCGGTGGTCGTCTGCCGCAAGGCCGTCAACGTGGGCATGCTGTTCGCGCAGGTGCGGAGGGTGGTGCGGGAGTACCGGCTGTGAACGTGCCGAAGGGCCCCTCGACGTCGCCGTCGAGGGGCCCTTCGAGATCACTCCGTGCGCAGCCCGTCCGGCCGCATCAGCCGCATCAGCGGCGGCAGGCTCAGCAGCGTCACCAGCAGGACGACGGCCGCACCGCAGCCGGTCATCGACAGGACGCTCGCCCAGTCCACGCCCACCGGTGTGCCGGTCATCTTCAGCAGCACCGCGCCCAGCGTGAGCCCCACCACCGAGGCCAGCAGCAGGCCCAGCGCGATCGGGATCGCCGTCTGCCACAGCACCGACATGCCCAGCGTGCGCCGCCGGGTGCCGAAGGCCACCAGCGACGACAGCAGCTTGCGGCGCTCGCGCAACTGCTCCAGCTGGGAGACCAGCAGGCTCGCCCCGATCAGCGCCAGCACACAGATCGCGCCGACGAGCAGGCCCGTGCGGATGGCGTCGAACTTGTGGGACGTCGTGGTGGAGGCCCAGTTTATGGGATCGACCAGCGGGTTCACTTTGGCGGCGGTGTTGCGGGCGTACTCGTAGGCGTCGGGCACGGACTCGTCGATGGAGAGGTACAGCTGCCCGCCGATCATCGGCGCGAGGTTCTCCGGCAGTGCCGCCGGTGTGATCAGGAAGCCGCCGCGCTCGACGCCGGTCAGGCTCTTGATCGAGTGGCCCTTGATGACGCCCGCCGGGACCGTCCAGGTGACCTCCCCGCTCTTTCCGGGGACACTCGACGCCACGTAGAGCTTCTTGCCGGGCTTGTTCAGCTTGGGCCCGTCGTTGGAGTATCCATAGCCGTCCAGGGCGAACACGTCGCCGTCGCGGCAGGAGGGCAGCTTCGCCACCTCACGCAGCGCCCCGCAGTCGCCGACGGTCAGCTCGGCTTCGAGGCTCGAGCCGCTCTCACTGTCGAAGGAGAGGCTGCTGACGTAGTTCTCCCCCAGCGAGATGACCTTCCGTACGCCCTTGGTCTCGGTGAACTTCCGGGCGGTCGCCGCCAGCGGGATCCCGTCCGGCACGCGCACCTGCATCTGTGCCCGGCTGAGGTCCTGGGCGCTGTCCTTGGTGTACTGATCGTCGACTCCGGCGAACAGCATCTGCAGGGCGATCGCGGCGGCCACCGCCACCGCGACGCCGTTGACCATCCGGGCCGCCGTACCGCTGCTCAACTGCAGCCGTCGTACCGCGAGTTGCCAGGAGACCGAGCCCGAGCCGAGCCGGGCGACGCAGCGCTCCACCAGCCAGGGCAGCAGTGCGGTGACGCCGACCAGGAGCAGCAGGACGCCGCCGACCACCAGGTACTGGTTGAAGTCGCCGTTGCTGCGGCCCTGTCCGAGCATCGGGTAGAGCAGGGCGAGGCCGACCACCGGCAGCAGCAGCCGCCACCACAGGCGGCGCCGCGAGGGCTTGGCCGAGCGCACCACGCCGAGCGGCTCGATCACCACACCGCGCAGCGCGAACAGGGTGACCAGCACGGCGGCGGCCGGGACCGCCACCGCGACCAGCGTGGCCAGCAGCGGTGTCGGGTTGAGGTAGCTGGGCCACACGCTGATGCCCATCACCTCGACGGAACCGGCCGCCTGACGTCCGATCAGGAAGAACCCGGTGCCGAGGACCAGGCCGAGCAGCGCGCCGGCCATCGCCTCGCCCGCCGCGACGCGCCGGGCCATCCCGCCGTCGGCGCCGACCAGCCGCAGAGCGGCGAGCCGGCGGTCGCGCCGCTCGCCGCCGAACCGCACGGCCGCCGCGATGAACACCGCGACCGGCATCAGCAGCATCACGATCACGACGAGGTTCAGCAGCGCCAGTACCGGGTCGGTCTCCTCGGGCGAGGTGTCCGGGTCCCCGAACTTGTCGATCCGGGTCACGTTCGGGCCGTCCACGAGCTTGCCGAGTCCGGAGGCGCCCGCGTAGTAGGCGAGTTCGTGCGAGCCGATCAGCCCGCTCTCCCCGATGGTCCCGGTGATCCGGTAGGGCACCCGCTCACGCAGCAGCTTCCCCTCGTCCGAGGTCAGCAGCTTCTTCAGCGCGGGGGAGACCAGCATGTCGCCCTTCGCCGGCCACGCGTCGACCCCGGGCGGCAGCGGGGCGCGGGGCCCCTCGGGCTCCACCTCACGCCCGCGCACGTCGTCGCCGCGGAACGTCGTGCCGGTGTCGGCGATCACCACGGTGTTGTCGGCCTTGGCCGGCGGCTGCTCCATGAACGAGTAGTCCTGGCGGGCCTTCTCGCGCTCCTGCCGGGTCGACAGCGCGTTCGGCAGGGCCGTCGACAGCAGCAGCAGCGCCACGCCGAGCCCGACGCCGACCGCCGTCAGCACGGCCCGCATCCACCCCTCCCGTCCGCCCGCGAAGGCGAACCGGACCCCCAGGCCGAGGTCCCTGCCCCACTGACGCAGGTTCATACGACCCGCTCCATGTCCCGCGACTTCCCGTCCCGTACGACGATCTCGCGGTCGGAGTAGGCCGCCACCCGTGCCTCGTGCGTGACCAGCACCACGGCCGCGTTGGCCGAGCGGGCCGCCTCGGTGAGCAGTTCCATCACGCGCTCACCGTTGAGCGAGTCCAGCGCGCCGGTCGGCTCGTCCGCGAAGACCACCCGGGGGTTGGTCACCAGCGACCGGGCCACCGCGACCCGCTGCCCCTGTCCGCCGGACACCTCTCCGGGCCGCTTCTTGGCGAGGTCGTCGACCTCGAGCCGCTCCATCCAGCCCAGGGCGGTGCGCTCGGCCTGCTTGCGCGCGGTGCCGTTCAGCCGGAGCGGCAGCGCCACGTTCTCCACACAGGTCAGCTCCGGCACCAACTGCCCGAACTGGAACACGAACCCGAACTCCGAGCGACGCAGCCGGCTGCGCTCGGAGTCGCTCATCTTCGCCAGGTCCTGCCCGGCGTACAGGATCGAGCCCGAGTCGGGCGTCACGATGCCGGCGAGGCAGTGCAGCAGCGTCGACTTGCCGGACCCGGACGGGCCCATCACCGCGACGACCTCGCCGGGGTGGATGGAGAACTCGGCGCCGTCCAGCGCCATGGTCGGGCCGTACTCCTTGCGCAGGTCCTCCGCGACCAGCAGGGATCCCCCGGGAGCGTTCATGCCGTCACCGCCGCCTTCAGCTTGTCGAGGCGCGCGGCGGCCAGCTCCAGCCAGCGCAGGTCGGCCTCGAGATGGAACAGGGCGTGGTCGCAGATCAGCTGATCGGCGAGGTCGCCCCCACGTTTGCGGTCGGTGAGTATGCGCATGCTGCGCAGGTGCTCCGCCCGCTGGTTGTCGAGGATGTCGGCCGCGTCGCGGTGGGTGAGCAGCGCGAGGACGACCTTCGTGTACAGCAGGGACTGCAGATACGGCTCGGGCTTCTCGGGGGTGGCGAGCCAGCGCTCGACGTCCGTGATGCCGGCGTCGGTGATCGCGTACCGCTTGCGCTCGGGACCGCCGCCCGCCTCGATGCCGTCGACCTCGACAAGGCCGTTCTTCAGCAGTCGCGACATCGTCGAGTAGACCTGGCCGTAGTGCAGCGGCCGGTCGTGACCGAACTTCTCGTCGAAGGCCCGCTTCAGGTCGTAACCGTGTCGGGGCCCGGACTCCAGGAGTCCCAGGAGGGTGTGACCGATGGACATGGGGAGGACTGTACATGCGGTGTATACGCCGTGTGTATACGCGGCGTGTGGAGAGGTCGCGCATGAGTGAGGCCCCGCAGGTGGGGGCCTATTGTCACGGGTTCGCTACAGGGCTTGCTACGGGTGCGGATCCTGGCCCGGGGCCGTCCACGACTGACCAGCCCGTCCGGCGTTCGAGGACGAGGCCGTTCAGGCCGATGGGGGTCTGGGGGCGGAGCCCCCAGGGGGGCGCCCGCGACGGGGCAGGGGCCCGGTGTCACCGGGCAGCCGCCCCGCCTCCTTCAGTGCCTTCCGCAGCAGGAACTCGATCTGCGCGTTGGCCGACCGCAGTTCGTCCGAGGCCCAGCGGGCCAGCGCGTCGTGCACCAGCGGGTCCAGCCGCAGCAGCACCTGCTTGCGCTGCTGCGGCCGGCGCCGAGGGGCCTGGCCCTCTTCGGGCGAGGGTGAGGTCACTGGTAGAGGGTTCCGGTGTTCAGTACCGGCTGGGGCGCCCGGTCCCCGCACAGCACGACCATCAGGTTGGACACCATCGCCGCCTTCCGCTCGTCGTCCAGTTCCACGATGCCCCGCTCGGAGATCCGGGCGAGCGCCGCCTCGACCATCCCGACGGCGCCGTCCACGATCTCCCGCCGCGCCGCGACCACCGCGCCCGCCTGCTGCCGCTGGAGCATCGCCGAGGCGATCTCGGGAGCGTACGCGAGGTGCGTGAAGCGGGACTCGATGATCCGCACACCGGCCGCCTCCACGCGCGCGTGCAGTTCGACCGCGAGCTTCTCGGTGATCTCCTCGGCGTTGCCGCGCAACGAGAGCCCGTCCTCGTCGTGGGAGTCGTAGGGGTACTCGATGGCTATGTGCCGGACGGCCGCCTCGGTCTGGGTCGCGACGAACTCCAGGAAGTCGTCCACCTCGAAGCTGGCCTGCGCGGTGTCCCGCACCTTCCACACCACGACCGCGGCGAGCTCGATCGGGTTGCCGTAGGCGTCGTTGACCTTCAGGACCGCCGTCTCGTGGTTCCGGACCCGGGTCGAGATCTTCTCCCGTGAGGTGAAGGGGTTCACCCAGCGCAGTCCGTCCTCGCGGATCGTGCCCCGGTAGCGCCCGAAGAGCTGCACCACGCGCGCCTCGCCCGGTGCCACCGTGTTCAGCCCGCACATCGACAGGAACGCGGCGAGCGCCACGAGGACGCCGGCGACGATCAGCGCGGCCTGGCCGCCGTTCTCCGCCATGGTCGTGGCGAGGGCGATCAGCCCGGCGCCGGCCGCCAGCCCGGCCAGTCCGGACAGCAGGGCGAACCCGCCGCCCACGCTGCGCGCGGGGAACTCCTGGATCTTGGCGGTGCTCGAAGGACTCTCTGCGGACATGGATGCTCCCCCTGCTAGGACTGACCTGCTCACGCAACTCTATCTAAGTGATATCAGATTTAGAAGAGAGACCAACCTCATGGCAACCTCCAGCCCCTCCCGCTCGTCGACTCTGTAGGAGAGGTATGCCGGTTCCGAAGACCGGACCGAGGACCCTTCGTCACAGCGGTCGGTGTTAGCTTTCTGAGCTGACCTGCCTCTGGACACAGGTGTGACTGCCGAGTAGGAAGCGGAGCGAGCGGATTCATGGGACGAGCGGAAGAGAGACGAGCGCGACAGGGCGGCCGTCGCGCGGCGCCCAAGAACCGCTCATCGCGGAGAGAACAGCCGGAACGGACCGAGCGGGCCGAGCGGGCCGAGCGGGCCGAGAACGCCGAGGCACCGCAGCCGAGTTCGGAGTCCGCCACGCCCGAACCCGGGGGCCGCGCCGCCGCGCGCCGTAACGCAAAGAAGGCAGGCAAGGGCGGCAGGGGCACGAATGGCGGCGACAAGAAGCAGAAGAGCTTCATACGCCGCCTCTTCACCTGGAAGAAGATCCTCGGCGCGTTCCTCATCATGACCACGGCCGTCATCGGCGCCCTGGTCTGGCTCTACGTCAGCACGCCGATCCCCGAGGGCAACGCCGACGCCAAGCTGCAGAGCAACGTCTACGAGTGGGCCAACGGCTCGACCATGACCCGCGACGGCACCGTCAACCGGGAGAACGTCGACCTGTCGAAGGTCCCCAAGGAGGTCCAGCACACCTTCGTCGCCGCCGAGAACAAGAGTTTCTACGACGACAACGGCGTCGACCTCAAGGGCACCACCCGAGGCGTCCTCAACACCGTCATGGGCAAGGGCGCACAGGGCGGTTCGACGATCACCCAGCAGTACGTGAAGAACTACTACCTGACCCAGGAACAGACCGTCACGCGCAAGCTGAAGGAACTGATCATCTCCCTGAAGCTGGACCGGGAGAAGTCCAAGGACTACATCCTGGCCGGCTACATCAACACCAGCTACTACGGCCGCGGCGCCTACGGCATCCAGGCCGCCGCCCAGGCCTACTACCGCGTCGACGCCAACAAGCTCACCGTCGAGCAGGGCGCCTACCTCGCCGCGGTGCTCCAGGCCCCCAGCCAGTACGACTGGACCTCCGCCACCGACACCGGCAAGAAGCTGGTGAAGCAGCGCTGGAACTACGTCCTGAACAACATGGTCGGGCAGAAGTGGCTCGACAAGTCCGAGCGTGACGCCATGGAGTTCCCGGTGCCGAAGGAGCCCAAGCCCGTCGCGGGCCAGGAGGGCCAGGTCGGCTATCTGGTGATCGCGGCCAACAACGAGCTGGCCAGGCAGCTGGTCGCCAAGGGTGTCGCCGACGACTTCGAGTCCGCCCAGGCCCTGGTCAAGCGCGGTGGCTGGAACATCCAGCTCAACATCGACCCGAAGAAGCAGAAGGCGCTCGAGGCGGCCGTCAAGAAGCAGCTGACCAGCAAGCTCGACAAGAAGAAGCGCCCGGTCGACGGCGACGTCCAGGCCGGCGCGGTCTCGGTGAACCCCAAGACGGGCGCGGTCGAGGCGATGTACGGCGGTGTGGGCTACACCGAGCACTACGTCAACAACGCCACCCGCGACGACTACCAGCCCGCCTCCACCTTCAAGCCGGTGATCCTCGCGGCGGCCTTCGACGAGGACGCCAAGACGCAGGACGGCGAGGCCATCACCGCCAACACCAAGTACGACGGCACCAGCAAGCGCCCGGTCGTCGGAAGTGACATCGCCTTCGCCCCGGAGAACGAGGACGACCAGAACTACGGCAAGGTCACCGTCCAGACGGCGCTGAACAAGTCCATCAACTCCGTCTTCGCGCAGATGGGCGTCGACGTCGGCATGCCCGAGGTGCTGAAGGTCGGGGACGACCTCGGCATGGACACCAAGGACCTGAAGGCCGTGCCCGCCCAGACCCTGGGCACCATGGGCGCCAGCCCTCTGCAGATGGCTGCTGTCTACGCCACCCTCGACAACCACGGCAAGAAGGTCACCCCGGCGCTCATCAAGACCGCGACGAACAGCGCCTACCCGACGTTCGAGCACACCGACCCCATCGGCGCCCAGGTCATCGACCGGGAGGCCGCCGACTCGGTCACCTCGGTCCTCACCGGCGTGGTCGACGACGGTACGGCCAAGACCTCCGTGCGGGACAACCCGCTGCGCAAGGGCCAGAAGGTCGCCGGCAAGACGGGAACCTCCGACAACAACAAGTCGGCCTGGTTCACCGGCTACACCCCCGACCTGGTCACCTCGGTCGGCCTGTTCGGCGAGAAGGCCAAGACCGGCGCACAGGTCCCCCTGACCGGCGCGACGACGGGCCTGACCACGGTCGCGGGCCGTATCAACGGCGGTGGCTTCCCGGCCCAGATCTGGGCGGAGTACACCTTCGGCGTCTCCACCAAGGTCACCAAGTTCGACCTGGACACCGACCAGGGCGCGGCGGTCCAGACGTCGTCCCCGTCCCCGTCGTCCTCCCCGTCCTCGTCCCCGTCGTCCTCCCCGTCCTCGTCCCCGTCCTCGTCCCCGTCGTCCTCCCCGTCCTCGTCCCCGTCCTCGTCCCCGTCGTCCTCCCCGTCGTCCTCCCCGTCCTCGTCCCCGTCCTCGTCCCCGTCGTCCTCCCCGTCCCCGACGGGCAGCGGGCCGACCGGCACCGGCGGTCCACTCGATCCGCTGGACGGCCAGTAGCGGCATGACGGCATGACGGCATGAGAAGAGGGCGCCCGGTGCTGGTGAGCACCGGGCGCCCTCTTCTGTCGTACGTCCGCTCAGTCGCGGTGGAGCTCAGTCGCAGTTGAGCTCAGCTGCGGTTCAGCTCGAACCACACCACCTTGCCGGTGCTCAGCCGGGTCGCGCCCCAGCGCCGGGCCAGCCGGTTGACGAGATACAGGCCGCGCCCGCCCTCGTCGGTGGCGCGGGCCTGCCGCAGCCGGGGCAACTGGGGCACGTCGTCGCCGACCTCGCACCGCAGGACGTCGGTCCGCAGCAACCGCAGGGTGACCGGCCGTGAGGCGTACCGCACGGCGTTCGTCACGACCTCGCTCACCAGCAGCTCCACGGAGTCGCTGAGATCCTCCATGCCCCAGCGGGACAGCGCCCGCCGGGCGAGCCTGCGGGCCCGGCCCGGTGCCGCGTCCTCCGGTTCCAGGAACCAGTACGCGACGTCGCTCGGCGCGATCCCGTCGAAGCGTGCCGCGAGCAGCGCGATGTCGTCGTCGCGGTCGCCGGGACCGAGCATGTCGAGCACCTCGTCGCACAGGGCTTCCAGGGGCGGCGGATGGTCGGGTCCGGTGAGCTGCGCGGTCGCGGCCAGCTTCTCCCGCAGTTGCTCTATGCCGGTCGCCACGTCCCGCAGCCGGGACTCGACGAGCCCGTCGGTGTAGAGCAGCAGCGTCGCCCCCGCCGGAGCGTCCAGTTCCACCGCCTCGAAGTCGACCCCGCCCACGCCGATCGGCGCGCCCGGCGGCACCCGCAGTACCTCGGCCCGGCCTCCCAGGTGCAGCAGCACCGGCGGCGGGTGGCCCGCGTTGGCGATGGTGATGCGGTGCGAGACCGGGTCGTAGACCGCGTAGAGGCAGGTCGCCATGCGGTCGGTGCCCAGGCGCTGGGCCTGCTCGTCGAGGTGGTGCAGCACCTCCTGCGGGGGCAGGTCGAGCCCGGCGAGGGTCTGGGCCGTCGTACGCAACTGGCCCATGATCGCCGCGCTGGTCATGGAGTGGCCCATGACGTCACCCACCACCAGCGCCACCCGGCTGCCCGGCAGCGGGATCGCGTCGTACCAGTCGCCGCCGACCCGCGCGGTCTCCGCGGCGGGCAGATAGCGGGAGGCCAGCCGGACGCCCGTGGGGCGGGGCAGGTGCTCCGGGAGCATGGTGCGCTGCAACTCGTCGGCGATGTACGCCTCGCGGTCGTACAGCACCGCCTTGTCGATGCCGAGCGCGCTGTGCGTGGCGAGCTGGGCCGCCACGAGCAGGTCGTCGTTCTCGAACGGGTAGCGCTCCGGGCGGCGCAGGAACACCGCCGCGCCGATCACCCGGCGCCGGCCCCGCAGCGGGGCCAGGACGGCCCGCTGCCCGCCGGGGACGACCAGGGTGCTGTCCTCGCCCAGGAGTTCGGGCAGCGCGGCGCGGGCGGCCGGACTGTCCGCGAACACCGGACGCACTCCGCGCAGTACCTCCGCGAGCGCTCCGCCGGGCTTCACCTCGCACAGTTCGGCGACGGCGGACGACAGCTCGGCGTTCAGCTCGGTCGGTTCGGGCGGCGGCAGGGCGAGCGCGGCGAAGCCGGTCTCGGTGTCGCGCTCCTCCGGGATGCGGTCGGTGCGCCGCAGCCGCAGCATGACGCGGTCGGCCACCGGCCGCTCGTCGCCGACCGGCAGCGGGTCGCGCAGGTAGACGAGGATCGCGTCGGAGAAGGTCGGCACGGTGGCCCGGCACAGCCCCATCACGATCTCGTCCAGGTCCAGACCGCGGGCGATCCGCCGGGTCGCGGCGCCCACGAACCGCAGCCGGTCGCCGTCCCGCCGCATCGGCGTGGGCCGTCCGGCCGTCACGCCCTGTCCGGTACGACGCTCGGAGCGGGCCTCGGCACCCGGCTGGACCGGGATGGAGACGGGCGCCGGACGCGGCCGATGGGTGTCGGCCTCGTCGCCGGCCGAGGGCTGGGAGTGCTCGGGAGCGGAATCGGCCGGATCCTTTCCCTCGAAGTCCGTGGCGCTCTTGGCGTCCGTGCCGGTCGTGCCGTCCGCGGATTCCGCGGCTCCCGCGGAGTCTCTGGAGTCCTTGGAGTCCTTGGAGTCCTTGGCGCCTTCGGCGCTCTTGCTTCCCATGCCGCCCTTCTCACACGGCGCGGTGGTGCCCGGGGTGTCCTCGGTGCGGTCCTGGGCGCTCTGGGCGTGCTGGGCGACAGGATGCGGTAAGGCGGCCGCGCCCGCCGCCGGGGTGCGCAGGAGCGCCCCGCGGGGGTCCGTGGGGTCGGCGCCCTGAGGGCGTTCGTAGCTGGTGGGCTGCTCCGTCACGCGAGTCGAATCCGTCCGTCCGGGGCTGCGTGCCGCGCACGCAGTTGGTCCCGCAGGAAACCCGATACCCGGAATACATGTCCCCGGAACGGAATTCCCGCGTGGTCAGAGGCTGTTCCTGTGTCACCGGAGGACCCGGCGTGGCCTTCGGGGCCACCGGTGTCGCCCTCGTACCCCTCGCTCACGTCCTGCCGCCCCTCGGTGACGTTCGGTCAGACCCGGTGCCTGCCCCGGGAGTTGCTGCTGCCATGTCTTGCGGAGGACGATCCTACGTTTCCTGCCCGGGGGCGCATCAAGGGTCTCATGTGGACACGTGCGCAGGCGTACGGTCCCAGTCCTCCGGAAGCAACGGTACGGCCCAGGAGGCGTCCGGGCGCCAGTGCTGCCAGCCGTCCTTGTACGGAGCACCCCAGGCGCGGATCGTCTCGACCGCCGCCCGGCCCGCCTCGCGCACCCGCGCGGCCGTGGCCGCGTCCATCAGGCCGTCCTGCTGGGCCTGCGCGAACTCGTCCTCGTCGCGCCAGTCCCAAGTCCGGTCCGGGTACACACAGATGTCCAGGAAGTGGTCCTCGGAGTCCACCCCGCCCGACCAACGTGCCAGCGGGGTCTCAAGGTTGACGTACCAGTTCTTGAACTGCCAGCCCGGCTCCCAGAACAGCCACACGGACCAGGGTTCGCCGGGCCGGGCCAGCTTCAGCACGCCGGTGCCGAACCAGCGGTCGAGCTGGACGGTGCGCGGCTTGGTGTAGCGCGTGCGCAGCGGTTCCTGGTGCATCGGGACGCCGCCCACGAGCACGGGCTTGACGACCTGGGTGCCGGGGGCCAGCCACACGGCCAGCAGCTCCTCGTCGTCCCGTACGACGGTCACCGGGCGGGCGATGTGGAGGCCCGTGCCGCCGTTCTCCCGGTACCGCCACAGGATCTGCTCCCCGGGCTCCCAGCAGGCCCCAGCACCACCCGTTCCCACGCGTCTCACCACTCCGCCGTCTGCCATGCACAGATATTAGGTGCCATGGGCATACGACGCTGCGGCGCGCGTCACGGTTCTGCGCGCGGGCGTGAAACGTCACGGATGTGTCATACGCAGGACATCCAGTGCTTCGTCGAGCTGCTCGACCGTCAGGTCGCCGCGCTCCACGTACCCACTTTCGAGGACGACCTGCCGGATGGTCCGGCGCTGCGCGAGCGCCTTCTTGGCCACCTTGGCGGCCTCCTCGTACCCGATGTACTTGTTGAGCGGGGTGACGACCGACGGCGAGGACTCGGCGTACTCCCGGGCCCGCTCCCGGTCGGCGGTGATCCCGTCCACGGTCCGGTCGGCGAGCAGCCGGGACACGTTGGCGAGCAGCCGGACGGACTCCAGCACGTTCTTCGCGATCACCGGCAGCATGACGTTGAGCTCGAAGTTTCCGGCGGCTCCGGCGGTGGCGACCGTCGCGTCGTTCCCCACGACCTGCGCGGCGACCATCAGGACGGCCTCGGGGATCACCGGGTTGACCTTGCCGGGCATGATCGAGGAGCCGGGCTGGAGATCGGGCAGGCTGATTTCGGCCAGTCCGGTGCGCGGTCCGGAGGCCATCCAGCGCAGATCGTTCGCGATCTTGGTCAGTCCGACGGCGATCGTCCGCAGCTGCCCGCTGGTCTCGACGATGCCGTCCCGCGCGCCCTGCGCCTCGAAGTGGTCCCGCGCCTCGGTCAGCGGCAGCCCGGTGGTACGGGCGACCTCCTCGATGACGGCCGCGGAGAACCCGGGCGGGGTGTTGATCCCGGTCCCCACGGCGGTGCCGCCCAGCGGCAGCTCGGCGAGGCGGGGGAGGGAGGCCAGGAGCCGCTCGACGCCGTACCGCACCTGGGCGGCGTACCCCCCGAACTCCTGCCCCAGCGTGACCGGCGTGGCGTCCATGAGATGCGTCCGCCCCGACTTCACGACATCGGCGAACTCCTCCGACTTGCGGGTGAGCGAGCCGGCGAGATGATCCAGGGCGGGGATCAGATCCCGGGTGACGGCGGCGGTGGCGGCGATGTGGATGGAGGACGGGAAGACGTCGTTGGACGACTGGGAGGCGTTCACATGGTCGTTCGGGTGGACGCCCCTGCCGAGCCGCTCGCTCGCCAGCGTGGCGATGACCTCGTTGGCGTTCATGTTGGACGAGGTACCGGAACCGGTCTGGAACACGTCGACCGGAAAGTGCTCGTCCCACTTCCCCTCGGCCACCTCCCCGGCCGCCTCCTCGATCGCGTCGGCGATGTCCTTGTCGAGCACCCCGAGCCCCGCGTTGACCTTCGCCGCGGCTCCCTTGATCCGGGCGAGTGCCTCGATATGGGCCCGTTCGATGCGCTGGCCGGAGACCGGGAAGTTCTCGACGGCCCGCTGGGTCTGGGCCCGCCACTTGGCCTCCGCGGGAACGCGTACCTCGCCCATGGAGTCGTGCTCGATCCGGTATTCGCTCATGTCCCGTTCAGCGATCGGGGCGGCCGGAATGTTCCGGGATCCGGGCCGGGTCAGCCGCACGGGTGACTCCCTGTGACCCAGGTCTCATCACGGCCGTGCAGCAGAAGCGGGCGTGTTCACGTCGAGGGGGGTGACAGGAAGGGAGGAGCGTGTGGAGACGGACTTCCAGGAATTCGTGGCCGCTCGATCGACCGCGTTATTCCGAGGCGCACTGGTCCTCACGGGAAACCGTGAGGCGGCGGAGGACCTGGTCCAGGAGACCCTGGAGAAGGCATGCCGCAAGTGGCGCGTCATCGCAGTGAAGGACGCTCCGGACGCCTACGTCCGGCGGATCATGGTGAACCTGGCCAATGACCGCTGGCGGAGATTCCGCCGACTGACCACGACTCACCACTCCGAGGACGGCGACACCGTCGCCCCGGGGGACGAGTACGGGCAGGTCGACAGCAGGGACCAGTTGGTGCGCGCGTTGCAGCAACTGCCCATGCGGATGCGGACCGTGGTGGTACTGCGATACTTCGACGACCTCTCGGACAGCGAGATAGCGGCCGACCTCGGCATCACGCCGAGCACGGTCCGCTCCCAGCTGGCCCGGGGGATCGAGAAGCTCAGAAGTCAGTTCCCCGCACTCTCCGCCCCTTCACCGCGGCGGCACACGGAAGGAATCCGATGACCTCGTACGGCGATGCACGGCCTTCCAGCTGCACACCTTTCGAAGAGGAACTGACAAACGCCATGAACCGATTCGCGAACTCCGCCGAGACCCCCGACTTCGACGCGCCGCAGATCCTGCGCCGCACCCGTCGCCGTCGGACCATCGGCATCGCCGCCGTCGCCGCCGCCCTCATCGCGGGTGGCGGCGGGACGGCCCTGGCCACCTCGGTCGCGAGCAACAGCTCGTCCCCGGCGGCGGCGGCCAGCACGTCCGCCAGCAGCGACGCCACCACCATCCTGTACGTCGGCGGCGCGACCATCCCGATCGACTTCGCGGGCATGGACCTGGTGCTCGCCAAGCCGCTCCTCGAGAAGACCCAGACGAAGCTCGGCACCGTCACCAAGAAGGCGGTCACGGGCTGCAAGCCGGGCTCGATCATCGAGGTGTCCCCGCACGCCCCGGCGACCGTCAAGAAGGGCGACGCGGTCAACTTCGTCATCTGCACCGCCTGATCAGGTCCTGACCTGAAAGGACGCCCGCCCCTGCGTCAATCAGGGGCGGGCGTCCGTCACAGGATCGCACGCATCACACCAGACCCGGCCCCCGCACCGGAATCGACGTGAACGTCGGTGCGGGCGCCGGGTCCTGGAAGAAGTCGTTGCCCTTGTCGTCGACGACGACGAACGCCGGGAAGTCCTCGACCTCGATCTTCCAGACGGCCTCCATGCCGAGCTCCTCGTACTCGACGACCTCGACCTTCTTGATGCAGTCCTGGGCGAGGCGCGCGGCCGGGCCGCCGATCGAGCCGAGGTAGAAGCCGCCGTGCGCGTCGCACGCGTCCGTGACCTGCTTGCTGCGGTTGCCCTTGGCGAGCATCACCTTGGAGCCGCCCGCCGCCTGGAACTGCTCGACGTAGGAGTCCATCCGGCCGGCCGTCGTCGGCCCGAAGGAACCGGACGCGTAGCCCTCGGGGGTCTTCGCCGGGCCCGCGTAGTACACCGGGTGGTCCTTGAGGTACTGCGGCATCTCCTCACCCGCGTCGAGGCGCTCCTTGATCTTGGCGTGCGCGATGTCGCGGGCCACGACCAGCGGACCGGTGAGGGACAGCCGGGTCTTGACCGGGTACTTGGTCAGCTCGGCGAGGATGTCGTCCATCGGCTGGTTGAGGTCGATGCGCACCACGTCCGACGACTCGTCGAGGTGCTCGTCCGTCGTCTCCGGCAGGAACCGCGCGGGGTCCGTCTCCAGCTGCTCCAGGAAGACGCCCTCGGCGGTGATCTTCGCGACGGCCTGCCGGTCGGCGGAGCAGGAGACGGCGATGGCGACCGGGCAGGACGCGCCGTGCCGAGGCAGCCGCACCACGCGCACGTCGTGGCAGAAGTACTTGCCGCCGAACTGCGCCCCGATGCCGATCTTCTGCGTCAGCTCGAAGACCTTCTCCTCCAGCTCCTTGTCCCGGAAGCCGTGCCCGAGCGGCGAGCCCTCGGCCGGAATCTCGTCCAGATAGTGCGCGGAGGCGTACTTCGCCGTCTTCAGCGCGTACTCGGCGGAGGTGCCGCCGACGACGATCGCCAGGTGGTACGGCGGACAGGCGGCCGTACCCAGCGAACGGATCTTCTCCTCCAGGAACTTCATCATGGAGGCCTCGTTCAGGACGGCCTTCGTCTCCTGGTACAGGAACGACTTGTTGGCCGAGCCGCCGCCCTTCGCCATGAACAGGAACTTGTAGGCGCCGCCGTCGGTGGCGTACAGCTCGATCTGGGCCGGGAGGTTGGAGCCGGTGTTCTTCTCCTCCCACATGGTGAGCGGAGCCATCTGCGAGTAACGCAGGTTGAGGTTCAGGTACGCGTCGTAGATGCCGCGGCTGAGGGCCTCCTCGTCGCCGCCCGTGGTGAGGACGTTCTGGCCGCGCTTGCCCATGACGATCGCCGTACCGGTGTCCTGGCACATCGGCAGCACACCCGCCGCCGCGATGTTCGCGTTCTTCAGCAGGTCCAGGGCGACGAACTTGTCGTTGGCGGACGCCTCCGGGTCGTCGACGATGCGCCGCAGCTGGGCGAGGTGCGCCGGCCGCAGGTAGTGCTGGATGTCGTGGATCGCCTCCTCGGCGAGCTTGCGCAGCGCTTCCGGCTCCACCTTGAGGAAGGTCCGCCCGTCGGCCTCGAAGGTGGAGACACCCTCGGAGGTCACCAGCCGGTAGGGGGTGGTGTCCTCTCCCATGGGGAGCAGATCGGTGTACGCGAACTCAGGCATCTCAGCCCATTCCTCACTCTGCGGACGACGACCCGCCGACGCTGGCGGGCCTCACCAGCGTAGGACGTGCCACTGACAGGGAGCTTGTGAGGTAAGGCTCAGTTCGAGGAGCCGGATCCCCGGCAGGGGCTATCGCGATCTATCGTGTTTGGGTACGCTGATCCCGTGGACCTTCAGAAGCAGACCGCTGCCACTCCCACGCCGGTTGCCGAGTTGCGCGCCTCGGACGCCGAGCGTGACCGTATCGCCGACATCCTGCGCGAGGCCCTGGCGGAGGGCCGGCTCACCGCCGACGAGCACGCCGAGCGCGTCGAGGGCGTGCTGGCCGCCAAGACGGTGGGCGAACTGGAGGTCTTCATACGGGACCTGCCGGCCGCGCACCAGCGCCGCACGGCCCCGTCCGGCGCCCCGCCCCGCCCCACCACCGGCGCGATCCCGGCCGACCCCGACGACAACCTGGTCGCGATCTTCAGCAGCGCCACCCGCAGGGGCCGCTGGCGCGCGGGCCGTCGTGTCCACGCGTACGCGATCTTCGGCAGCGTGGAGATCGACCTCAGCGAGGCGCTCTTCGAGTACCAGCAGGTCATGATCAAGGCGTTCGCGGTCTTCGGGAACGTCGAGGTCCGCGTCCCGGAGAACGTGTCGCTGCGCGGCACCGGCGCCGGTGTGCTCGGCAACTTCGAAGTGGACTCCCTGGACTCGCCCGACCCGGACGCCCCGGTGGTCTACGTCGACGGCTGGGCGGTCCTCGGCAACATCGAGGGCAGGCCGAAGCGCGGCAAGCTCGTCGCGGACATTCTCGATCGGGTCCAGCGCAAGGTCGACAAGAATTTGCGCAAGCACTTGGACCGTTGACGGTTGCGAATCACTCAGGACTCCCCGGAATCCAGCGGTACGGAACCGAGTGCATAGGCGCGCGCACAGCGGGTAGGCCTTGCTGCATCGTCTCTCGCTCGCGAAGCCGTCGTCAGGAGTAGACCCGTGCTGCAACCGCCGCTTTCGTCCCTGCAGGTCGCCGCCGTTCCGGCCCCGCGGGTGCCAGCGCGTGACAGGGACCAAGACGCTCCCTGGCACACCGAGGCGGTGTGCCGACGCGACGAGGCAGGCCTGTTCTTCGCGCCCTCCAAGGAACCCACCGCGGCCCGGCTCTCCCGTGAGGAGGCCGCGAAGCGCGTCTGCGCCGGCTGTCCGGTCATGGTGGAGTGCCGCGAACACGCACTGCTCCAACCGGAGCCCTACGGCGTCTGGGGCGGCCTCACCGCCGCCGAACGCCGAGTCGTCCTGGCCCGACGCCGCCGCCGGGACATGGAACTCAAGAAGGCCGCGAGGACATCGGGCCGGATAGCGGCAGCGGGCTGAGCGCCGCACACGAAGAAGCGGGCGCCCCCTCCGCACCGGGGGCGCCCACTTCTTGGCCTGCGGTTGGCCGAGCACCCCATAAGGGGCGCGGGGCTGTATCGATCTGCGGCTCCGCCGCGTGGGCGCGACCAGCCACGGCCGGCCCGCAGCCGCCCGAGCACCTGCCGAACTACTTCGCGCGATCGAAGTCAATCGCGCTGTAAGCCCGCAGCTTGCTCAGCCGATGCTCGGAATCAATCCTCCGCACCGTCCCCGACTTCGACCGCATCACGATCGAGTCGGTGGTCGCGGTCTCCGACCGATACCGCACCCCCCGCAGCAACTCCCCGTCGGTGATCCCGGTCGCGACGAAGAACACGTTCTCGCCCTTGACCAGGTCCTCGGTGGTCAGCACCCGGTCGAGGTCGTGCCCCGCGTCCAGCGCCCGCTGCCGCTCCTCGTCGTCCTTGGGCCACAGCTTGCCCTGGATGGTGCCGCCCAGGCACTTCACGGCGCAGGCCGAGATGATGCCCTCCGGGGTGCCGCCGACGCCGAGCAGCAGATCGACGCCGGTGCCCTCGCGCAGCGCCAGGATCGAGCCGGCCACGTCGCCGTCGGAGATCAGCTTGATGCGCGCCCCGGTCGCCCGGATCTCGTCGATGAGGCCCGCGTGTCGCGGCCGGTCGAGGATGACGACGGTGACGTCCTCCGGCGTGACCCGCTTGGCCTTGGCGACGCGGCGGATGTTGACGTCGACGGGTGCGTCGATATCGACGAACTCGGCGGCTTCCGGGCCGGTGACCAGCTTGTCCATGTAGAACACGGCGGACGGGTCGAACATCGCCCCGCGCTCGGTCGCGGCCAGCACGGCGATCGCGTTCGGCATGCCCTTGGCCGTCAGGGTCGTCCCGTCGATCGGGTCGACGGCGATGTCCACCTCCGGACCGGTCCCGTCCCCGACCCGCTCCCCGTTGAACAGCATGGGCGCCTCGTCCTTCTCGCCCTCCCCGATGACGACGACGCCGTTCATCGAGACGGTCGAGACGAGGGTCCGCATCGCACGCACCGCGGCGCCGTCGGCGCCGTTCTTCTCGCCGCGTCCCACCCAGCGGCCCGCGGCCATCGCGGCGGCTTCGGTCACCCGGACCAGTTCCAGGGCGAGGTTGCGGTCGGGGGCTTCGGAGGGGACATCGAGCTCGGACGGCAAATGATGATTCTCGGTCATCGGAGCGCACCTTTCTGATACGACGACGGCCGGATGAGGGTTCGACCCCGACTCTATCGTCAGTCCGACAAAATGAGCAGGGGACCCCACGGATGAGCGGACCGGGCACCTGCGACGATAGGGACGTGGCAGGTTCGAAAGGCAAGCAGAAGTCGGCCCGGGACATGGTCCTCTCCCTGGGCCTCATCGTGGTCGCGGCGTGGGTCATCTACCTCTTCATCCCGCACGACGATCACGCTCCCGACATCAAGCGGGTCGACTACCGCGTCGAGCTCCTCACGGCCCGACGCGCGGCGTCGTACCCGGTGGCCGCGCCCGAGGGCCTGCCCGACAGCTGGAAGGCGACCTCGGTCCGCTACCAGGGCGCCGACTTCGACTCCTGGCACCTCGGCTTCACGGCCCCCGACGGTCAGTACGTCGCCGTCGAGCAGTCCACTCAGAAGCGCGCGCAGTTCATCGACGACGCCAGCCAGGGTGCACGGGAGACCAAGGTCACCGACGAGATCGGCGGCCGCACCTGGACCCGCTACACCGGCGGCCGGTACGACGCCCTCGTCCTGGCGGACAGCGACGGCTCGACCACGGTGGTCGCGGGGACGGCCTCCTTCGACCGTCTGACGGAGATGGCGAAGGCGCTGAAGACGACCTGACCGCCCGCGTGCCGCGTGCCGCGTGCTGTGGCCTGTGCGCCTGTGCGACGACGTGAAGGAGCCCCCGGCCGGACGCCGGGGGCTCCTTCACGTGAGGGGCTGGTTCAGACGGTGGTGACGACGTCGTCGTACGCCAGCCGCGGCGAGCGCGGGTAGAACGCGTCCGTGCCGGGCTTGCCGATGTTGATCACCATCAGCGGGGTGTGGTCGTCGTCGAGGAACTCCTTGCGGACGCCCTCGAAGTCGACGCCGGACATCGGGCCGGCGGCCAGGCCGGCCGCGCGGATGCCGACGATGAAGTACGCGGCCTGCAGGGCGGCGTTCATCCCGGCGGCGCCCTCGCGGGTCGCGCGCTCGGCGAAGATCATGTCCTTGGCCTGCGGGAAGGCCGGGAACAGGGTCGGCAGTTCCTCGTGGAACTCGTTGTCCGCGGAGAGGATCGCGACCAGCGGGGCGGTGGACGTCTTGGCCTTGTTGCCGTCGCCCATGTGCTGCACCAGTCGCTCGCGGGCCTCGGCCGAGCGGACCAGGGTGATGCGCAGCGGAGTCTGGTTGAAGGCGGTCGGACCGAACTTGACCAGGTCGTAGATCGCCTGGACCTGCTCGTCGGTCACCGGCTCGTCGGTGAAGGTGTTCGCGGTGTGGGCCTCGCGGAACAGCAGGTCCTGGGCGGCGGGGTCAAGGGCGAGAGACATGCCTGAACTTCCTCTGGTGCGCGTCCGGAATCCGGAACACCGGATCGGCTGACGTCCACGACGGTACGACAATGAAGTTCAACGTTCAACGAAAACTGGGCCATGGTGATCGTCGTCACAGCCGACGGGCGGCGCGCCTATTCGGCCCTCGCGGTTTCCTCCCCCTCCTCGGCCAGCGCGGCGTCCAGCCGGGCCCGCGCGCCCTCCAGCCAGCGCCGGCACACCCTGGCCAGCTCCTCCCCGCGCTCCCACAGGGCGAGGGACTCCTCCAGGGTCGTACCCCCCGCCTCCAGACGGCGGACGACCTCGACCAGCTCGTCCCGTGCCTGCTCGTATCCGAGCGCCTCGTCCGTCCTGCTCGTCATGTCCCTGTGCTCCCGCTCGTCTGCTCGTCGACTCGAACCGTGAACTCGCCCTCGGCGACCCGCGCCCGCAGGACCTCGTCCGCCGTCACCTCGCCCGGATCCCGCACCACGTGCCCGTCGGCCCTCTGCAGCACCGCGTACCCCCGCTTCAGCGTCGCGGCCGGCGAGAGGGCCACCACGCGTGCGTGCGTGTGCGTCAACTCGGAGTCGGCACGGTCCAGGAGATGCCGCAGACACCGCCGCGACCGGTCGGTCAGCGAGGAGACGTGATCGGCACGCTCGTCGATGATCATCCGGTGCGGATCCTGTATCGCCGGCCGCGCCAGCGCATGGGCGAGCCCGCGCTCCTCCCGCTCCACGAACGCCTCCACACACCGCCGCGCCCGCCCGCGCAGCATCCGCACCCGCTCCAGCTCCTCGCCCACGTCCGGGACGACCTTCTTCGCGGCGTCGGTCGGGGTGGAGGCCCGCAGGTCGGCGACATGGTCGAGGAGCGGATTGTCGGGCTCGTGCCCGATCGCCGAGACGACCGGGGTGCGGCAGGCCGCGACCGCCCGCACCAACTGCTCGTCCGAGAACGGCAGCAGATCCTCGACGCTGCCGCCGCCCCGGGCCACGATGATCACGTCGACCTCGGACAGCTCGTCCAGTTCCTTCACGGCCTGGACGACCTGCGGCACCGCGTGCACCCCCTGCACCGCGACATTGCGCACCTCGAAGCGGACGGCCGGCCAGCGGTGCCGGGCGTTCTCCAGGACGTCGCGCTCGGCGGCGGAGGCCCGCCCGCACACCAGCCCGACGAGCTGCGGCAGAAAGGGCAGCGGCTTCTTCCGCTCGGCCGCGAACAGCCCCTCCGCCGCCAGGGACTTCTTCAGCTGCTCCAGCCGCGCGAGCAGCTCCCCGACCCCCACGGGCCGTATCTCGACGGCCCGCAGCGACAGCTGCCCCCGCGGCGCGTACCACTCCGGCTTCGCGTGGACGACGACCCGCGCGCCCTCCCCGACGACGTCCGCGACCGCGTCGAACACCTGCCGGTAGCAGGTCACGCCCACGGAGATGTCGTGCGACGGATCCCGCAGGGTCAGAAAGACGACGCCCGCACCCGGGCGCCGCGACAACTGGGTGATCTGCCCCTCGACCCACACCGCGCCGAGCCGCTCGATCCACCCCCCGATGAGCCGGGACACCTCGCCGACGGGCAGCGGGGCGTCCGCGGACGTGTTCACAGCCATGCGACCGAGAGTAGTGGCCGCCACTGACAATGCCGATCACGCCGATTCCCGCTACGCGTAGGGCGTGGCGACGCGGCCTTACGATGGGACGCATGACTGCTTCGCCAGCCCGCCGCCGTGTCCTGCTCGCCGCTCCCCGAGGCTACTGCGCGGGCGTGGACCGCGCCGTGATCGCCGTCGAGAAGGCGCTCGAGCAGTATGGGGCCCCGGTCTACGTCCGGCACGAGATCGTCCACAACAAGTACGTCGTGCAGACCCTGGAGAAGAAGGGCGCCGTCTTCGTCGAGCGGACCGAGGAGGTCCCGCCGGGCAACATCGTGATGTTCTCGGCGCACGGCGTCGCGCCGGTCGTCCACGACGAGGCCGCGCGCGGGCAGCTCGCCACCATCGACGCCACCTGCCCCCTGGTCACCAAGGTCCACAAGGAAGCGGTCCGCTTCGCGAGCGACGACTACGACATCCTCCTGATCGGGCACGAGGGCCACGAGGAGGTCATCGGCACCTCCGGCGAGGCCCCCGACCACATCCAGCTCGTCGACGGGCCGTCCGACGTCGCCAAGGTCGAGGTCCGCGACCCCTCCAAGGTCGTCTGGCTGTCCCAGACGACCCTCTCCGTCGACGAGACGATGGAGACGGTCGACGCGCTGAAGGAGAAGTTCCCGCAGCTCATCTCGCCGCCCAGCGACGACATCTGCTACGCCACGCAGAACCGTCAGCTCGCCGTGAAGCAGATGGGCGCCGAGGCGGAGCTGGTCATCGTCGTCGGCTCCCGCAACTCCTCCAACTCCAAGCGGCTCGTCGAGGTCGCCATGCTGGCCGGCTCGCGCGCCGCGTACCTGGTCGACTTCGCGAGCGAGATCGACGAGGCCTGGCTGGAGGGCGTGACCACGGTCGGCGTCACCTCCGGCGCCTCCGTCCCCGAGGTCCTCGTGGAGGAGGTCCTGGCCTGGCTCACCGAGCGCGGCTACGGCGATGTGGAGCTGGTCAGGGCGGCCGACGAGCACATCACCTTCTCGCTGCCCAAGGAACTCCGGCGCGACCTGCGCGAGGAGGCGGCGGCACTGGTCGCGGAGCGCGGCGGAAGCGGTACGGCGGACACGTCGGCCTCGTCTTCTGCTTCGGCTTCGGCCTCGACTTCGGCCTCGGCCGAGTGACTGTCAGTCGATCGTCGTAACGTAGAGCCATGCAGATCTTCGGTGTGGACATCGGCGGGTCCGGGATCAAGGGCGCCCCGGTGGACCTGGACAAGGGCGACCTGGCGGAGGAGCGCTGCAAAGTGCTCACTCCGCACCCGGCGACGCCGGATGGCGTTGCCGACGGCGTGAAGCAGGTCGTCGAGCACTTCGGCTGGACCGGCCCGGTGGGCCTCACCTTCCCCGGCGTGGTCACCGGCGGGTCCACCATCCGTACGGCGGCCAACGTCGACAAGGACTGGATAGACACGGACGCGCGCGCGTTGTTCAGCGAGCGGCTGGGCGGACTGCCGGTGACGGTGGTCAACGACGCGGACGCGGCGGGCGTCGCCGAGATGGCCTTCGGCGCCGGGCAGGGTCGCCGGGGCACGGTCATCCTGCTGACCTTCGGCACGGGCATCGGCAGCGCGCTCTTCGCCGACGGCGCCCTCGTCCCCAACACCGAGCTCGGCCATCTGGAGCTGCACGGCCACGACGCCGAGAAGCGCGCCTCCAGCAAGGCCAAGGAGGACAACGAGCTCACCTGGGAGCACTGGGCGCACCGCGTCCAGAAGTACCTGGAGCACGTGGAGATGCTGTTCTCGCCCGAGCTGTTCATCATCGGCGGCGGAGTCAGCCGCAAGGCCGACAGGTTCCTGCACTTCATCGAGGGCATCAAGGCGGAGATCGTCCCGGCCCAGCTCCAGAACAACGCGGGCATCGTGGGAGCGGCGATGCACGCGGCGAAGGAAAGCTAGGGCGGGAGTGTCCGTGGGGCGGGGGCGACAGGGCTGGGGCGGCTGGGATTGCCAGGTGCTCCTGCCGGGCGCCCCGGCCCGGCCAACGCCATGCGCGCACGGCCCGGCGCTGCCCGGACGGCGTGCCTACGGCCGAGGTCCTCGGTTCGCGGCGACGGCGGTTGCCCTGCGGCGGGCCGATGCTCGGCGTACACCGCGGACCAGCACTGTCACGGTTGCGACGAGCGTTCCGCCGTAGAGCCAGCCGGCCTCCGTGGCCAGTGCCGTGAACAGTCCCATCAGTCGGGTCCCGACCCCGTCCTCGCCTTCGGCCATGGGCATGAGCCCCACGGCGAAGGCGATGGGCACGACGACGGGCGCGGCCAGCAGATCGCTCCGGCGCACCCACAGTGCGGTCAGCAGGCACACCGGCAGGAACAGCACGCCGTACACCGTCAGCGAAGCCCCGAACAGCCACTGGTCCAGGCACCCCAGCAGAAACATCAGTACGGCGCTCAGCAGCCCACCGCCGAGCCCGGTGAGGCGCGGGTTCGGCATCCGTCGCACGGCCTGCGCGAGGCGGGGCGGAGGC
Source organism: Streptomyces vulcanius (assembly GCF_042653945.1). Classification (NCBI taxonomy): domain Bacteria; kingdom Bacillati; phylum Actinomycetota; class Actinomycetes; order Kitasatosporales; family Streptomycetaceae; genus Streptomyces; species Streptomyces vulcanius. The sequence goes on from NZ_JBHSFK010000005.1 coordinate 305,590, forward strand.
CGTCGCCCGACGGAGGATTCCCGTGGCCGTCCGACCGTGTGCCCGGACCGCCCGCCACCGAAGCCCGCCCCGGCCGGACCGCGTTGCCCGGACAGCCCCGGCCGCGCGCTACCCCGACCACTGCTTCCGCCGGCACCCGAGCCGGGGCCGGGGCCGGATCCTGAACGTGGGTCGGACGCGTCACGGGCGGGCACCACCGAGCGAGCGCCACCACGCGGGGCCTTCCGCTCCCGCTCCCGGTCTCGCCCCCGCTCCCGGTCTCGCCCCTGTTCCCGCACGCGCCCCCGCTCGTCGTCGCGGCCCGGCGCCCCACTCCGCTTGAGGGCCTTGCTGGGCCCGCCGCCGCCCGGTACCCGTACCCCGCCCGCGCTGCCCTGCCCCCGCCCCCGGCCCGTCTGGGGCGGCAGAGGCGGTGCGGGCCTGTCGCGTCGCGGTCCGTTGTGCGGGCGGCGCGTCCTGTGTTGCTCCACTGCACCAACTTAGGTCGGTTTATGTGCCGAATCCGGTGTCGGACACGCCGTGGGGCAGAGCTTGGCCATGCGTTCGGCGGCTCCGCCGGTCCGGTGCCGGGCACGCCGTAAACTGAGGGATCGGCCGGACCCTCTGGCCCCCGGCCCCTCACTGCGGGAACCGGCCCCTGGCCCTCTGACTACGGGAAGTCGCAACGTGTCGCTCACGATCGGAATCGTCGGTCTGCCGAATGTCGGCAAGTCGACCCTGTTCAACGCCCTGACCAAGAACGACGTGCTGGCGGCCAACTACCCGTTCGCCACGATCGAGCCGAACGTCGGTGTCGTGGGCGTCCCGGACGCGCGTCTGACCAAGCTGGCCGAGATTTTCTCCTCGCAGCGGATCCTGCCGGCGACGGTCGACTTCGTGGATATCGCGGGCATCGTGCGCGGCGCCTCCGAGGGCGAGGGCCTGGGCAACAAGTTCCTGGCGAACATCCGTGAGTCCGACGCGATCTGCCAGGTCATCCGCGCCTTCAAGGATGAGAACGTCGTCCATGTCGACGGCAAGGTCTCGCCCAAGGACGACATCGAGACGATCAACACCGAGCTGATCCTGGCGGACCTCCAGACGATCGAGAAGGTGCTGCCCCGCCTCCAGAAGGAGTCGCGGATCAAGAAGGACGTCGGGCCGAAGGTCAAGGCCGTGGAGGAGGCCAAGGAGATCCTGGACAAGGGCGACACGCTCTTCTCGCAGGGCATCCTCCAGGGCAGCGAGCGCGCCGAGCTCCTGCACGACCTGCACCTCCTCACTACCAAGCCCTTCCTCTACGTCTTCAACGTCGACGAGGACGAACTGACCGACGACGCCTTCAAGGACGAGCAGCGCGCCCTGGTAGCCCCCGCCGAGGCGATCTTCCTGAACGCCAAGCTGGAGTCCGACCTCGCCGAGCTGGACGAGGAGGACGCGATGGAGCTCCTGGAGTCGGTCGGCGCCGAGGAGCCCGGCCTCACCACCCTGGCCCGCGTCGGCTTCGACACCCTCGGCCTGCAGACGTACCTCACGGCCGGCCCCAAGGAATCCCGCGCCTGGACCATCAAGAAGGGCGCCACCGCTCCCGAGGCCGCCGGAGTCATCCACACCGACTTCCAGAAGGGCTTCATCAAGGCGGAGGTCATCTCCTTCGCCGACCTGGTGGAAACCGGCTCCGTAGCCGAGGCCCGCGCCAAGGGCAAGGCCCGCATGGAGGGCAAGGACTACGTCATGCAGGACGGCGACGTGGTGGAGTTCCGCTTCAACGTGTGAGCGGACGACCTAACACCACATCGCTGACGTGGCAACTCGCTGGTCAGAAGGGGTTGGACTCCTGGGGGCCCAACCCCTTCGTTGATCCCGTGCTGGATCGGTGCTGGATACTCTGACCTGACGTCAGGAGTGTTCAGGTGCACCCGTAGGCGGCGGCGGTCGGGCTGGGAGACGAGGGTGGTGTTGAACCCCGGCGGGTCCTCTCATGTGTACACAAAGGCTCGTGGCTGATCTCGAAGAGCACCGGGCGCTGGAGCGGGCCTCGGAAGATGCCGACGGGCGCGTGGCGTGGGTCGGTTCGTCGAGCTTGTGGACGTGTACGACGGGTGCGCCGTCCTCGTCTTCGATGCACCAGTAGTGCGGGATGCCGGCTTCTGCGTACTTGCGGAGCTTGACAGTGCGGTCCCGGTGGGCGGGTTCCGGGGAGACGGCCTCGATGACGAGTCGAACTCTCATGAAGACGAGTGCTCCGTCGATGAGCTCGGTGCGGCGTGGTGCCTCGGGGAGGCGGTTCAGGTCCTCCGCGAACCAGCCTTCCGGGCGCGGCCCCGAGGCTTGAAGTTGTGCACTCTCTTGACGGCTGCAAGAAATAAGCCCTAGATTCTCGACGCCTTCGTACAGCGGACTGCACATCTGCTCAGGCCTTCGCCCCCCACTCGCCCGAGGAGCCGCCATCATGTCTGCCCCCATGCCTGCCAGCACCCGTCTCCGCGTTCCCCGCACCCGTCTGCGTATCGCTCTGGCCGCCCTGGTCACGCTGGCGTCCGTGGCCCTCACCACCGCCCCCTCGCCGGCCGCCCAGGCGGACACGGCGGTCAGCGGTCACCTGACCGGCACCCTCTCCGACGGCGCCACCTGGGTCGCGGACGTCCCCGAGCGCTGGAACGGCACCCTGCTGCTGTTCAGCCACGGCTTCGGCCCCCTCGTCGCCAGGAACGCCCCCACCGACGCCGTACGCACCGAGTTGCTCGCCCAGGGCTATGCGATGGCCGGGTCCTCGTACGACCCCAATGGCTCGATGTGGGCGCTGAACAGCGCCGAGCGCGACCAGTTCGCGACTCTCGACGCCGTCACCGCGAAGATCGGCACCCCACGGCGCACCCTGGCCATCGGCCAGTCCATGGGCGGCCTCGTCAACGCGCAGCTGGCCCGGGACGGCGGCGGGCGCATCGACGGCGCGCTCGGCCAGTGCGGCCTGGTCGCGGGCGGCACGGACCTGGACAACTACCAGCTGGACGCCGAGTACACGATCGCCCGCCTGCTGCTGCCCGGACAGGACGTGAAACTCGTGCGGTTCGGCACCTCCGCCGAAGCCTCCGCCACCGCCGGCCTGCTCACCAAGGCGGTCACCGCCGCCCAGGGGACCCCTCAGGGCCGCGCCCGGATCGCGCTGGCCGCCGCCTTCCTCAACCTGCCCGCCTGGGCGCCCGGAGAGGACCGGCCCGCCGCGACCGACTGGGCGGGGCAGGAGGAGCAGCAGTACGCGTGGTTCGCGCAGGGCATCCTGTCGTTCGTCGAGGGCGGCCGGTACGCCGTGGAGCAGTCCGTCGGCGGCAACAACTCATGGAACCGGGGCGTCGACTACGTCCGCCTGCTCGCCGGTTCGCAACACGCACCCCAGGTCCGCGCCCTCTACCGGGCAGCCGGTCTCGACCTGCGTGCCGACCTGCGCACGCTGACCGAGGGCGCCACGATCACCGCCGATCCCGCCGCCGTCCGCACCGCCCAACGGACGTCCTCCGCGGGCCAGGGACTCGAAGTGCCCCTGCTCGACGTCCACACCACCGCCGACAACCTGGTTCCGGTGGAGCAGGAGAGCCGCTTCGCCGCCCGGGTGCGCGCCGCCGGCGACGGCGCGCTGCTGCGGCAGGCGTTCGTCGAGCGACAGGGCCACTGCACGTTCACCACCGCGGAGACCGTGGCCGCCCTGCACGCGCTCGAACACCGCGTCGACACCGGCCGCTGGGACGACGCCGCCACCCCGGCCGCGCTCCAGCGGTCCGCCACCGCGCTCGGTCTGGACGGGGCGGCCTACGTCCCCTACCGCCCGGCACAGCTGACGGTCGGCCGCGACCGCCCGGCGTCCCCCACCCACCGCTGACATCCGGCCACGCTCGTGCCGGTTGCGGGATTCGCTCTGACCTCGGTCCCGCGCCGACCGTCGTGGTGCCGGCCGTGTCTGCGGCTGACGAGCGTCATCCGCTCCGGAACATCCCGTTCCGGAGCAGGATGGTCGCGGCAAGGGGGCAAGGGGGCGAGAGAGTCGGCGCCCGGTGGCGCAAATGGATAGGGCAATCCGGTTGCTAGAGTGGCCGGTATGACTCCTGGCGCCCTGCCCCCCGACGGCACCGCCGCCCAGCCGCTGCGCAGCGACGCCGAGCGCAACCGGGAGCGCATCATCGCCGCCGCGCGCAGGGTGTTCGCGCGCGACGGCCTGGTGGCCTCCATGGCCTCCGTGGCCCGCGAGGCGGGCGTGGGCATCGCCACCATCTTCCGCCGCTTCCCCACCAAGGAAGAGCTGGTCGCCGCCGTCTTCGCCGACCGTATGGACGCCTATGCCGACGCGGTCGCCGTCGCCCTGGACGACCCCGACCCCTGGCACGGTTTCGTCGGCTACATCGAGGCCGCCTGCGCGATGCAGGCCGCGGACCAGGGCTTCGCCGACGTACTGACCACGACCTTCCCCACCGCCAAGGCCATGGAAGAGCGCCGCAACGAGGCGTACGAGGGCATGGTGCGGCTCATCGACCGCGCCAAGGCCACCGGCCGTCTGCGGGAGGACTTCGACCCCTCGGACCTGGTCCTGATCCACATGGCCAACGCCGGTGTCGTCAACGCCACCGGCGACGCCGCGCCCGACGCCTGGCGACGTGTCGTCGCCCTGTTCGTCCAGTCCCTCGAGGCCCCCGCCCGCGGCCCCCTGCCTCCCTCGCCCGAGCATGACGCCCTCTACAGGGCGATGCTCCGCGCCGGCCCGGGGGACCTCACCGCGCCCACACCGGACAGGGCCGGCTGACCTTCGCCCTTCGCCCTCCAGTGCGGGGTCAGCCGCGGGGGACGCCGTCGTCGTCGAGCGTGAAGACGAGTTCGGCCTCGTCCCGCCTGGTGGTGTGCAACTCCCAGTACAGCGGGGTGATCTGTTCGGGCCGGGCCGCCTCGACGCCGGGGATGACGGAGACGCCGATCGACGAGTCGATGCCGACGTGGGCGGCCTGGACGCCGGTGCCGGCGTCGGCCAGCTCCTTGTGCAGGTTCATCGCCCAGTTGCGCAGCGCCGCGGCGGCGGCGTTGACGTTGGCGACCCGCGGGTCGGGCCGGATCGAGCCGGCGCCGGTGGTGTAGAGCAGGGTGCCCGCGCCGGTCTCGCGCATCGCGGGCAGGACCGCGTCGGTGGCGGCGATGGCCCCGTAGAGCTGGAAGTTCATCTCGAACTCCACATCGGCCGGCTCGGTGGCGGCCGGAGCGGTCAGCGTGGTGATGCCGAACGTCCCCACCGGGGAGTACTCCAGGACGTCGATCCCGCCGAACCTGTCGGCGGCCTCCTTGAGCGCGTGGGTGAGCCCGGCGCGGTCGAGCACGTTCGCGGGGAACGCGGCGGCGGTGATGCCCTCGGCGGCGAGCTTGCCGACGATTCCGTCGAGCTTCTCCCGGTTGCGGGAGATCAGGGCGACGTCGAAGCCCTGGGAGCCGAAGGTGCGGGCGATGGCCAGGCCCATCTGGGGGCCGGCTCCGACGATGGCGATGCTGGTCACAGCGATCCTTTCGTAAGCCTCGTCGAGGGAGGCGGAAATGCGGATAGCCCTATCCGATTGGTGATCTGGATAGGGCTATCCGGTTCACTGTGGCCACGGTAGCAGGAAAAACGGATAGGGCAATCCGCTTGTGCGCCGCTCGTTCCCCGATCAGGCGCCCTGGACCTGCGGTCCGACGAACTGCAGGTCCAGGTGAAGCTTGACGACGTCACTGAGAAGCCCGGCCCCGAAGTCCAGCCCGAAGTCGCTGCGCCGGATCTCACCCGTCGCCTCGAACCCGGCGTGCTTGCTCTGGTCCAGCGGGAAGTCCGCCACGCCGCCGAACTCGACGGCGAGCGTGACCGGGTGGGTCACGTCCCCGATGGTCAGGTCCCCCGCCATCGTCCAGTCCTCGCCCGCCCCGGACACCCGCGTCGAGCGGAACGTCATCGTCGGCCGCTTCTCCACGTCGAGCAGATCGGCCGAGCGGGTGTGCGCGTCGCGGTCGGAGTTCCCGGTGTCGATGGAGGCGAGAGCGATCTCGGCGGTCACCCGCACGTCGTCGAGGGTGTCGCCGACGTACAGCCCGGTCCTGAACTCGGCGAACCGGCCGCGCACCTTGGTGATCCCGAGGTGGCGGATGGTGAAGTTGACCGCCGAGTGAAGGGGGTCGAGTGCCCAGTCGCCGGGGGAGAGGGGCAGAGCGGCGACGGTCGTGAGAGGGGAACTGGCGGAGTTGTCGTAGGTCATGGCTCCATCGTGGGAGTTCTGTGGCGGTGGAGGGAGGCCGGGCGAAGGGTGGTAGTGGCAGGGGCATCCTCCGCGACGGCACGCGTTGTACGGTTCGAAAGGTGAACGACAACGAGTTGGGCACCTTCCTGCGCACCCGCCGTGAAGCCGTCACCCCCGCCGAGGTGGGCCTGCCCACGGGCTCCCGCCGCCGCACACCGGGGCTGCGCCGGGCCGAGCTGGCCACCCTCGCCGGCATCAGCATCGAGTACCTCACCCGGCTCGAACAGGGTCGTGACCGCAACCCCTCGGTCAAGGTCCTCGCGGCCATCGGTGACGCCCTTCACCTGCCGGCGGCGGACCGTCTCCTGATGCACCGGCTGGCCAAGGAACACGGTGCGGACAAGGCGCTGTGCCAGTTGGTCACCGCACCGCCGGTGCGCACGGTGCGGCCCACCCTCCGGGCGCTCCTCGACCGCCTGGAGCCCGCACCGGCCGTCCTGCTCACCTGGATGGGCGACATCGTGGCCTGCACACAGGGCTACGAGCGGTACGCCCGACCGCTCGGCCTGCTCGACGGTGACCCGCCCAACATGGTGCGGTACCTGTTCACCGACGCCCGGGCCCGCGCGGTGTACCCCGGATGGGACAGGCTGGCCGACGAACAGGTCGCCCATCTGCGCAACGAGACCTCGCTGCGCGACCCTCGGGTGGCCGCCCTGGCCGAGGAACTGACGGCGGCGGGGGCGCCGTTCCGCGACCGGCTCGCCGCTGTTCCGGTCACGCCGGCCCGGTCCGGGACCGACCTCGTGGACCACCCCGAGGCGGGCCGCCTGCGCCTGTCGTACGAGACGCTCGCGCTCCCGGACGAGGGGCAGCGCCTGGTGGTGCACATCCCGGCCGACGAAGCGACGGCCACCGCGCTCGACCGTCTCAACGGCCGCAGGCCGGGAGCGCTGCGGGCGGTGAGCGGCTGACCTTCGTGGCCGGGACGGCGTCTCGCCCACGCGGTCGTCGCCGCCGCGAGGGGCGCTGTCAGTGGCGGGTGGGAGCATGGGGTGTGGCGGGTGATCCGTGCGCCCGGTGCGTGAGGGGGGCGGTATGAACGAGGTCGGGCGGCGGGCCCGGGAGTTGTACGCGCAGGGGGAGCGCCTGCACGAGGCCGCCGGCGCCCTGTGCGCCGACCACGCGCGTGCCCTCGACGCGGTGCGGGCCGCTCACGCGCCGCTCAGGGACGCCCTGGTCGCCGAGGAACTCCGGACCATTCCGCTGGCCCGGCTGAAGGACGTCACCGAGGGGCGGTTGCGGCTCGGCGCGGTCGAGGCGGGCGGGTTCGGGTCGGTGGGGGCGGTGTACGAGGCGAGCCGGCACGCGCTCCGGCAGATCCCCGGTGTCGGCGCGCAGACCGCCGACCAGGCGCTCGCCGCGGCCCGGCAACTCGCCCGCGCGGTCGAGGAGACCGTGTCCGTCCGCATCGACGTCGAGCATCCCGAACCCCGCACCACCGCCCTGGTCACCGCCCTGTACCGGCTCGTCGAGGCGGGCCCCGAACTGCCGCGCGCCGTCGCCACGGCCGAGCGGTACGCGTCCCGACTGGCCGAGTTGCTGCCCGCGCTGCGCCCGGCGACCGGCCGGCTGCGGCTGGCGTTCGCCGGCAGCCGGCGCCGGGAGGCCGCCCGCGCGGCCGCGGTGGAACTGCGCGCGCTGACGGCCGAGGCGGCCGAGACGGAGGTGGCGCTGCGGCTGGCGCAGGCCACGGCCGACCTGCTGCGCGAACCCGCCTCCGAGATCGAGCCCTGGGTCGACTTCGAGGTGCGCTCCGCCGAGTACTACAGCTGGCTCGCGGAGATCTGCGCCGGACCGGCGGACGTGGCGGCGGCCGAGGGGTTCATGCCGTCGGAGGTCGCCGAGCGGGTACGGGCGCAGCCGCTGGACGACACCCACCGCCGGGTCTCCCTCCGCGGCTACCAGGCCTTCGGTGCCCGGTTCGCGCTCGCCCAGCGCCGGGTCGTGCTCGGTGACGAGATGGGGCTCGGCAAGACGGTCCAGGCGGTCGCCGTGCTCGCCCATCTCGCGGCCGAGGGGCACGCCCACTTCCTCGTGGTCTGCCCGGCCGGCGTGCTCATCAACTGGACCCGGGAGATCGGCGCCCGCAGCACACTGAGAGCGCTGCCGGTGCACGGCCCGGACCGGCAGGACGCGTACGCGGAGTGGCGCGAGCGCGGCGGGGTCGCCGTCACCACCTTCGACGTACTGCACACCCTGCCCGCACCGGACGGGCGTGGGGAGGCGCGGCCCGCCCCAGGGCTGCTCGTCGTCGACGAGGCGCACTACGTCAAGAATCCAGCCACCCGCCGTGCCCGCTCCGTCGCCGCCTGGACCGATGCCTGCGACCGCGTCCTCTTCCTCACCGGCACGCCGATGGAGAACCGTGTCGAGGAGTTCCGCACCCTTGTCCGCCACCTCCGCCCCGAACTGGTCCCGGAGATACGCGACAGCGACGCGGCGGCCGGACCGCAGGTGTTCCGCAAGGCCGTCGCCCCCGCCTACCTGCGCCGCAACCAGCGGGACGTCCTCACCGAGCTGCCCGCGCTGATCCAGGTCGACGAGTGGGAGGAGTTCAGCGCCGCCGACCGGGACGCCTACCGCGCGGCCGTCACCGAGGGGAACTTCATGGCGATGCGCCGGGCCGCGTACGCCGACCCCGAGAAGTCCGCCAAGCTCCAGCGGCTGCGCGAGCTGGTCACGGAGGCCGCGGCCAACGGCCTGAAAGTGGTGGTGTTCTCGTACTTCCGCAGCGTCCTGGAGACGGTCCGGCAGACCCTCGGCGAGGCCCTCGGCGACGGCCGGGGCCAGGTACTCGGGCCGATATCCGGATCCGTGTCCGCGGCCCGCCGTCAGCGTCTCGTCGACGACTTCACGGCCGCCGACGGACACGCGGTCCTGCTCTGCCAGATCGAGGCGGGCGGTGTCGGGCTCAACCTCCAGGCCGCCTCCGTGGTCGTCCTGTGCGAGCCGCAGGTGAAACCGACCCTGGAGCACCAGGCCGTGGCCCGTGCGCACCGTATGGGCCAGGTGCGCGCGGTCCAGGTGCACCGCCTGCTGGTCACCGACAGCGTGGACGAGCGTCTGCTGCGCATCCTGGCGAACAAGAACCGTCTGTTCGACGCCTACGCCCGCCGCAGCGACACCGCGGAGGCGACCCCGGACGCGGTCGACGTCTCCGACGACGGTCTCGCCCGCCGGATCGTGGAGGAGGAACAGCGCAGGCTGGCCGGGGATCAGTCCGTCACCACGGGCGGTTCGTCGTCCTCCTCGTAGGCGCAGCGCTCGGTGCGTTGCCGCGCCGGCTGCGCCACCCACCCCGCCGCCAGCACCAGCCGGCTGTGCCGGTGCAGGCCGAGGAAGCCGAAGGGGCGGTCGAAGCGGGCCGTGATCCTGGTGGTGAGCCAGCGCAGTTGCGGCATACCCCCGGCCATGCCGAACGCCGTCACCGCCGCCGCCCGGTCGGCGTTCCGACCCCGCCCGCCCACTTCTCCCGCCCCGCCGGCACCCCCACCGCGTCCGCCAGTTCCTGTCGGGCCGGGCCCGTGGCGCCGTCCGCCAGGAAGGCCAGCAGTGGCCAGACGCCCGTCGCCGAGAACACCGAGTTCGTGTCCGGCCCGATGTGCCCCGCCCAGCGTGCGGTCAGCGCGCGGACCGTCCCCGTTGTGAGCGCCTCCCCCACTCTCGGCTTCGCTCGAGCGGGGGCACCCCCATCGCCCCCGTTCGTCAGCCGCTTACGATGCGCAGACCATACGATCGTCACACCGCCCGAGCCAGGAGCACCCGGTACCTGTGTCCATACCTCCGCCCTCCGGGCCCCAGCAGCCCGAGGACCCGTACCGGCCTCCGCAGCCGTACCCGCAGAACCCGCAGGCGCAGCCCCCGTATCCGTCGTATCCCCAGGCTCCTTACCAGTTCTGGGGTCAGGGCTATGCCCCCTTCACGCCCCCCGCGCCCGTCAACGGGGTCGCCATCGCCGCGCTCGTGCTGGGGCTCCTCTGTTTCCTGCCGGCCGTGGGGCTGGTCCTGGGGATCATCGCGCTGGTGCAGATCAGGAAGCGGGGCGAGCGGGGCAAGGCGATGGCGATCGCCGGGGCGGTCGTGTCGTCGCTGGGGCTCGCGCTGTGGGCGGTGTCGCTGTCCACGAACGTCGCCTCCGAGGTGTGGGCGGGCGCCAAGGAGGGCGCGAGCGGCAACACCAGCCTCTCGCTGGCCAAGGGCGACTGCTTCGACGTACCGGGCAAGACCTTCGACGAGGACGTCTACGACGTCGACAAGGTGCCCTGCTCCGGCGTGCACGACGGCGAGGTGTTCGGTTCGATCTCGCTGTCCGGTGACGACTACCCGGGCGACGACTACGTCTCCGACAAGGCCGAGGGCCAGTGCCGGCCGCTCCAGGACACCTACGCGATGGACTCCTGGGCGCTGACCGACGAGGTCGACGTCTACTTCCTCACGCCGACCGAGGACAGCTGGACCTGGGGCGACCGCGAGATCACCTGTGTCTTCGCGAACACCGACGAGAGCGGCACCCTGACCGGCTCGCTGCGCGCGGACGCGTCGAACCTCGACGCCGACCAACTGGCCTTCCTCGACGCGGTGAACACCGTCGACGAGATCCTCTACGAGGAGCCCGAGGAATACGCCGACGAGGACCTGTCGGCCAATCAGACCTGGGCCGGCGAGGTCGCGGACGTGACCGACGCCCAGGCGAAGGCGCTGAGCGCGCGCACCTGGCCCGCCGAGGCGCGGGGGCCGGTCGCCGACCTGGTGAAGGAGATGCGGGACGCGGGCAAGGAGTGGGCGTCCGCGGCGACATCGCCGTCCGCGGACGAGTTCTTCGACCACTACGACAAGGCCTACGGCTACGTCGACGGAGACACCACCGTCACCGCGCGCGAGGCTCTGGGTCTGGCCACCACGCCGCCTTCGTACGACGATGAGTCCGGCGGCGAGAGCGGCGGGAGCGATGGCGGCAACGGGAGCGGCGGGAGCTCTGGCGGGGGACTCGATGTGTGAATTCAGGTGTGATCACGCCCATAGCGGGGAGAAAGCGCCTGCGTAAAGCGTTTCCCAGGCAGTTGTCATCACATCGAGTGATTGTCTGGCCTTTGCTTGCATGGTGGAACCCACGGTTGCCAGGCTGTTGCTGTCTGTAGAACCTGATGGGAGCGGCCAGTGACTTTCGGTGAGCAGCCGGCGTACCTGCGTGTCGCGGGCGATCTCCGCAAGAAGATCGTCGACGGCTCGCTGCCACCTCACGCCCGCCTCCCGTCCCAGGCGAGGATCCGTGAGGAGTACGGCGTCTCCGACACGGTCGCCCTGGAAGCGCGCAAGGTGCTGATGGCCGAGGGGCTGGTCGAGGGCCGCTCCGGTTCGGGGACGTATGTGCGGGAGCGGCCGGTGCCGCGCCGGATCGCCCGCTCCGGCTACCGGCCCGCGAACGGTGCCACACCGTTCCGGCAGGAGCAGGCGGAGGTGCAGGCGCGGGGGACCTGGGAGTCCAGCAGCCGGCAGAGCGAGGCGAGCGGGGCCGTCGCGGAGCGGCTCGGCATCAAGGCCGGGGACCGGGTGATGTGCACCAAGTACGTGTTCCGGGACGGCGGCGAGGCGATGATGCTCTCCACCTCCTGGGAGCCGCTCGCCCTCACCGGCCGTACGCCCGTCATGCTGCCCGAGGAGGGGCCGCTGGGCGGCATGGGCGTCGTCGAGCGGATGCGCGCGATCGACGTCATCGTCGACAACGTGACGGAGGAGGTCGGCGCCCGCCCCGGCCTCGCCGAGGAACTGCTCGCCCTGGGCGGGGTTCCCGGGCATGTCGTCCTGGTCGTGCAGCGCACGTACTACGCCTCGGGCCGGGCGGTCGAGACGGCCGACGTGGTCATCCCCGCAGACCGCTACCGAGTCGCCTACCACCTGCCGGTGCGCTGACCCGGCCGACCCGCTCGCCCCGTGCGTGGGCCGCCCCTCGGCGCCCACTGCACGCCGCTCGTGAAAGGAGGCGCACGCCCTCTTGGTGGTTGCCTTGGGTGTCCGGTTTCGGGGGGCCTGTGAGCGGGATGCCGGGATCCGGTCGTTTCCGGCCGTTCTCGCAGGTCGCCGCATATGTGCCCGACCCCCCGCCCAGCGGACTTCGCAGCAGCGCGCGCACGGCGCGTTCGGTCCCGTGCGCCCCCCGCGTCTTGGCTGGTTGCGTACCTCTTTGTGCAAAGCCGTGTTCGGTGCGTAAAGGTAAGGCGTACGCTCGGGCATATGCGGATTGCGGTTTCCTTAGCGAGCGGGGCCCGGAGCGTGCCGCGCCGGGGAAGCGGAGGGGTGCGATGAACGAGGGCACCGCCTCTCTGCCCTGGCTCGTCATACGGCAGGACGACAACGGCAATCGCTACCGCGTGGGCCGGTACGCCACCCGTGCGGAGGCCCAGAAGATCGCCGACAGCCTCGACGAGCGCGGCCACAAGCAGCTCTACTGGGTCGAACGCATCGGCCAGGCCTCGGCGCAGAACGGAGACGGCACCCGGAACTGACCCGTCCCCGGTTCCCGTAGGCTCCGCCGCATGACGGAACCGACGCAGCCGGCGGCGCAGAAGGCGGAACGCATCCTGGTGGTCGGGGCCGCCCTGCTCGACGGCGCCCGTCTGCTCGCCGCGCGCCGCAGTACGCCCCCCGATCTCGCCGGCCGCTGGGAGTTGCCCGGCGGCAAGGTGGAGCCGGGTGAGCGCCCCGAGGCGGCACTCGTGCGCGAACTGCGCGAGGAACTGGGCGTCGAGGCCGAGGTCGTTGAGCGCGTGCCCGGCGAGTGGCCCCTGAGGCCGCCCTACGTCCTCCAGGTGTGGACCGCCCGCCTGCGCCCCGGTTCCGCGCCCCGGCCCCCCTGGAGGCCCACGACGAGCTCCGCTGGCTCGGTCCGGACGCCGTCTGGGACGTGCCGTGGCTCGACCAGGACGTCCCCGCCGTACGCGAGACGCTCGCACGCCTGGGCGCGGGAAGCATTCGCGAAGTGCGCTGACCCCGGCGGGTCGCCTCCTGCGCCGTTCGTGCCACAGTGCGCCCTCCTGCGGGTGCCCGTGCGGTACCGGCTGTTGGATATCGGGTATGTGCCCATTAACCCCATGAATTCGGACATGGGTGTACTCGCTGGCCCGGGAAGTGATCGGCGTGATCGACACCGAAGGCGACTGCGCCGAATGGACCTTCCCCGCGGACCCCGGCGCGGTGCGCACCGCCCGCCGTGTCGTCCGCAGCCAGTTGCGCGGCTGGGGCCTCGACAGTTTGGGGGATGTGACCGCGCTGCTGGTCAGTGAGCTGGTGACCAACGCGATGCGGCACGCCACCGGTCCCGTCGGACTGCGCATGGTGCGCCCCGCGGGCCTGGCGGGCGTCCTGTTGGTCGAGGTCTCCGACCCGCTGCCGGACCCGCCCCGCGAGCGGGACCCCCGGCCGGACGACGAGAGCGGCCGGGGACTGCAGTTGGTGGCGTCGTCCTCCCGCCGCTGGGGCACCCGACCGGGCGACGGCGGGAAGACGGTCTGGTTCGAACTGACGGTGCCGGGGTGACGAAGTGAGGGCGTGCGAGGGGTGTACGGCGGGGGCATTCGTGTCACCCGTCGGGTTCCGGACACCGACCGGTCCCGGACGGGGTGATTCGAGGGCGTGTCCGCTGGTTAGAAGACTGGGAGTGTTGTCGCGGAACGGTCCGAAACACGCCTGGACCGTGCTGTGATCGTGAACACCGTGTCGTGCGGCGCCGTAGTGCTGGATACTGCGGGCAGCCGCTGCCGGTGACCGGTGCCGGACGCGGTGAGCTGGAGGGGACGGTTCGCGTGAGCGAGATACCAGCGAGGGCCTCGGAGTCCGAGGACCCGTCGGACGGCGCGAGGGGCGGGTCCGCGGGTGCGTACTCCGCGGATACCTCGGCCGTCAGGGCCGCCACCGCCGCCGGGTTCGGCGGTCTCATGGACGGCGCGGACGGAGCGGAGGGCGAGGCGGCGTTCGGTGACACCTTGTGGCAGAGCAGTCCGCCCGGCTCGATCTACGACTACATAAGAGTCGCGTCGTTCTCGATCGGCCCCGACGGCCTGGTCGACCAGTGGAGTCTGCGCGCCGAGCAGATCTTCGGCATCCCCGCCGACCGGGCCGTCGGCATGGACCCCATCGAGGCGTTCATCGACCCGGATCTGCGCGAGCGCGGCCAGCGCAAGATGGCCGAGATCCTGGACGGCCGTGAGTGGACCGGAGTGGTGCCCTTCCGGCTGCCCGACCCGGTGCCGGGCGGCGGACGCGGCGAGCAGGGACTCGCCGAGGTGTACGTCATGCCGACGCGCAGCATCGACGGCGAGAAGGCCGCCGTGTGCATCGTCGTCGACGTCCGCACGCTGCGCAGCATCGAGACCGACCTCGCCGCCTCACAGGCGATATTCGGCCAATCCCCGTTCGGCTTCCTGCTGATCGACCCCGACCTGCGGGTCCGCCGCGCCAACGAGCGGTTCTCGTCCGTCTTCGGCGGCACCCCGGACGACCACCGCGGCCGGGGGGTGTACGACTACCTGTCCCGGCCCGAGGCCGAGCGGGTCAGCGCCATCATGCGCCGGGTCCTGCGAACCGGCGACTCCATCACGGACATGCACGTCACCGGGTTCGTGCCCGGCTCCGACGAACGCCGGCACTGGTCCATCAACCTCTACCGCGTGCAGAGCGGCAGCGGCCGTCCCATCGGCATCGCCTGGCTCGGCACCGACATCACCGCCCGCCGTGCCGCCGCCCGTGAGGCCGCCGCCGCCCGGCGCAATCTCGCCCTCCTGAACGAGGCGGGCGCCCGGATCGGCAACTCCCTCGACCTGGAGACGACCGCGCGCGAACTCCTCGACGTAGTCGTGCCCGGCTTCTGCGACCTGGCCACCGTCGACCTCTACCAGGGGCTCCTGGCCGGCGACGAGACCCCGCCGGGACTCGCCGACGGCAGCGCGGAACTCCGCAGGGTCGCCTTCTCCTCCGCCGTCTCCGACGAGCCCTTCGCGGGCACCGGAGAGCCCGTCGCGGTCGGCGCGGTCCACCACTTCCCGTTCAACTCGCCCTGCGCGGACGCCCTGCGCACCGCCCGCCCGCAGCACATCCCCGGCGAGGAGGGCGGCCTGGTGCAGTCCACCCTCGCCATCCCGATGGTCGCCCACGACACCGTCGTAGGACTCGCGCAGTTCTCGCGGACCAAGGGCAGCGAGCCGTTCGGGGACCGGGACCGGGATCTGGCCGTGGAACTGGCCGCGCGGGCCGCCGTCTGTATCGACAACGCGCGGCTGTACCGGCGGGAGCACGAGCGGGCGTTGATACTGCAACGGTCACTGCTGCCGCCCGGCGACCCGGTCGCCTCCGGACTGGACATCGCCTGCCGCTATCTGCCCGGCAACGTGTCCTCCGGCCGCCCCAGCGAGGTCGGCGGCGACTGGTTCGACGTCATCGAACTGCCCGGGCACCGTACCGCGTTGGTGGTGGGGGATGTGATGGGCCGCGGTCTGCGCGCGGCCGTCGCCATGGGTGAACTCCGTACGGCCGTACGGACCCTGGCCCTGCTCGACCTCGAACCGGCCGAAGTCCTCTCCGCGCTGGACGAGATCGCGCGCGGACTCGGCACCCCCGGCGGCGTCCAGCAGGCCACCCGCGCCGCCCGCCGCCCCCGCGAGGCAGACCTGTCCGAGGTGTACCTCGCGACCTGCGTGTACGCGGTCTACGACTCCGTCACCCGACGGATCACCTTCGCGAACGCGGGCCATCTCCCGCCGGTCCTCGTCGAACCGGGCGAGCCCGCGCTGATGCTCGACGTGCCGCCGGGCATGCCGCTCGGCGTCGGCGGAGAGCCCTTCGAGGAGGTGGAGGTCGACCTCCCCGAGGGCGCGCTGCTCGCGCTCTACACGGACGGCCTGGTCGAGTCCCGCGACCACCCCCTCGACGAGGGCCTCCAGGCGTTCGTCGGCGCGCTGACGGACCCCGCCGCCCCGCTCGAGGACGTCTGCGACCACGTCCTCAACACCCTCGACACACACCACGGCGAGGACGACATCGCCCTGCTGATGGCACGTGTACAGGGCCTGCCCGTCGACTCCGTCGGCGACTGGACGCTGCCGCGCGAACCGCGCAGCGTGGGCCGGGCCCGGGAGTACGCGCGTGGCCGGCTGCTGTCCTGGGGTCTGGAACCCCTGGTCGACACCACGGAGTTGCTGGTCAGCGAGCTGGTGACGAACGCGCTGCGGTACGGCGAGGGCGAGATCAGACTGCGTCTGCTCCTGGACCAGACCCTGGTGTGCGAGGTCTGGGACGCGGGCCTGGTCCAGCCGCGCCGCCGCAGGGCACGCGACACCGACGAGGGCGGGCGCGGTCTGCAACTCGTCGGGCTGCTCAGCGCGGCCTGGGGCTCCCGGCGCACCCCGCGCGGCAAGACGGTGTGGTTCGAACTGCCGCTGCCGGACGGGGACACCCAGCTGGCCGACCCGGCGGAAGCGTTGCTGAGCCTGTTCTGACACCTGGTCAGACCTGTCGGAATCCGGGCGGGTGCCCGTGCTCGGGATCGTCCGCGGGGACGATCCCGCCGAGTACGGCGCCACCGGTGCCTGCCGTCTCCCCGGCGCCCGGGGCCGGGTTGCCGTGCGCGCGGACGTCCAGCTCGGCGAGTTCCAGGGCCTCCAGGGCGCGGGCGTCGGCGGCCGGCCGGTCGGCGGGGCCGCCGGTCGTGAGGAGCCGCCGGGCCTCCGCGAGCCGGGTGCGGGCCGTGACGCCCACGGCGCCCCGGTGTGTGCCGACGAAGTCGTCGGCCGTCTCGACGGCCTCCCGGGCGACGGTCAGCGCGGCGGCGGACAGCACCCCGGACCGCCCCGAGGCGAGCGGCACGACCGCCCGCACGATCCGGCGCAGGACGCCGAGCGGATCGTACGGCTGCCCGGAGGCCAGTTCCTGCCGCACGGAGGCGAGGACGGAGTCGGCGTTGAGGAGCCGGGGGTGCCGCTCGCCCTCCTTCGGCGGGTGCGCGCGCGGTTCCGCCAGTTCCGCCTCCGCGCCGGTGAGCGCCGCCGGTACGGTCCCCTCGGCGTCCCGCAGCGCGGCGGCGAGCCGGTCCACGCCCCCGAGGAAGACGCCCGCCTGGCCGACGGCCCCCTGCGCGGCCCGCAGATCCCGGACCGCCTGCTCCGGCTCACCCGAATCGGCCGCCTGGCGGGCCCGGTTGAGCCGGAAGGTGGCGAACAGCAGCCGGTCCTTGGCCTGTTCGACGTTGCCGGTGACGGCGGAGGTCGCGGTCGGCGCGTACCGCAGGGTGAGGTCTGCGAGCAGGGCCTGTGCCGCGCCGGTGCGTCCCGCGAGCTCCCGGAACCTGGCCTCGGCGAAGGGCAGCGCGGGTTCGGGGGAGCCGAGTCGCCCGGGACCGTCGAGCCGTCGCCCGGCCTCCTCGCACCGGCCGACGATCCCGGCGAGCGTGTGCCGGCGGGCCGCCTCCTCCGCCGGTACGCCCTCGTCGTACCGCTGCCGCATCCGGAACGCCACCGTCAGCTCGCCCTCGGCCTCCCGCAGCGCCCGCCCGAACGGGCCGACGGCCTCCGGCCCGAGGAGTTCCCCGGCGAACCCGAGCTCGGCCCGCGCCGCCCGCACCCGGTCGTCGGCCCGCACGAGCGACGCGCAGGCGACGGCGTCGAGATCGGCGGGGTGCGGCGGGGCGGCCGACAGCGTGGCGGAGGGGATGGCCGACGGGGCGGCCGGCGGGGTGCCGATGCCTCCGGGTGTGGTCCGGTCACGGGCGCGGCGGACCCGGCGCAGATACCCGTACCCGGCGACCGCGCCCACCGCGCCGACCGCCACCAGCGGGAGTACGAGATCGGTGGCGGACGTCTCCTCGTCGGGGGCCACGGCGGCGCTCGCGGCGGGCCGGGACCCCTGGGCCGCGACCGGCGTGCCGTTCCCCGCCGTCATCCCCGGCAGTACCAGCCACACCACCCCGGCCGCGCCGCCCAGCACGGCATGCGCCACCCGCAGGGACAGGTGCGACCTGGCACGCCGCGGCCGGCCTCGGGGCAGGGATGACGTCACATTTCGGAGCGTATGGCCGCGAAAGCGGCGACGCGAGCGGGATACGCCCGAGACGGGGGCGGGCCCGCCCCGGCACCGGACGCCGACCGACTGGACGGCGACCTCCCAAACTCTGGTCCGATGCGGGCCATCGCTGAGTCAAATCTCTTGTGGGTGCTGCGGAGCCTGGGAGCATGAGCGCCATGCGCTGGGCTCTGACGGGTATTGCCGTGGTCTCTCTGACCCTGTTGGCGTGGGGCGGTCTCGCGGCCGTGACGACGGGCTGGGTGCCCCGGCGCGCCCGTGCCCTGATCCTGCGGCCGAAACTGTGGGGGACGGGCGGCCTGCTGAGCGCCGTCGGCCTGGGGGCCTTCCTGTTCCTCGGCCCACTGAGCAATATGCGGCACTATTACCTCGCGCTCGCCGGCATGGGCGTGAACCTCGTGGGCGCCGTCCTCCAGTCCCAGGCCCGGCGCCCCGGCCGCGTGCCGCACCCGCCTACGACGACCGCCGTCTGATCTTCGACCCCAGCCACACCAGCGGGTCGTACTTGCGGTCGACGGCCCTCTCCTTCAGGGGGATCAGCGCGTTGTCCGTGATCTTGATGCCCTCGGGGCAGACCTCCGTGCAGCACTTGGTGATGTTGCAGTAGCCGAGACCGTGTTCGTCCTGGGCCGTGCGCCCCCGGTCCAGGCCGGACTCCTCGGCCGCGTCCAGCGGATGCATGTCCAGTTCGGCGACGCGCATGAGGAAACGCGGGCCGGCGAACGCCGTCTTGTTCTCCTCGTGGTCGCGCACGACATGGCAGGTGTCCTGGCACAGGAAGCACTCGATGCACTTGCGGAACTCCTGCGGACGGTCCACGTCCTCCTGGAACATCCGGTACTCGCCGGGCCCGACCCCCGCCGGCGGCACGAACGCCGGGACCTCCCGCGCCTTGCGGTAGTTGAAGCCGACGTCCGTCACCAGGTCCCGGATCACCGGGAAGGCGCGCAGCGGGGTGACCGTGATGGTCTCGTCGCGGGTGAACACCGACATACGGGTCATGCACAGCAGCCGGGGGCGCCCGTTGATCTCCGCCGAGCACGAACCGCACTTGCCCGCCTTGCAGTTCCAGCGGACGGCGAGATCGGGGGCCTGCGTGGCCTGGAGGCGGTGGATGATGTCCAGCACCACCTCGCCGTCGTTGACCTCGACCGCGAAGTCCTCCAGACCGCCGCCGTCCACATCGCCCCGCCACACCTTGAAGCGGGCTTCGTAGCTGCTCACTCGTACAGCTCCTCTTCGGCGAGGTACTTGACCAGCTCCTCCTTCTCGAAGAGGGCGAGCAGGTCCGGGCGGATGGGGTCGGTGGTCTCCCGTACGAGGTCGATCGCGCCCCCGTCGACGGAATCCGCGAGGCGGCACAGCAGGTTGACGTTGCGCCACACCCGTTCCATCGTCGGGTGGTCCTCGCGGGTGTGGCCGCCGCGCGACTCGGTGCGTTCCAGCGCCGCCCGGGCCACGCACTCGCTGACCAGCAGCATGTTCCGCAGGTCGAGGGCGAGGTGCCAGCCCGGGTTGAACTGGCGGTGGCCCTCCACACCGGCCCGCTCGGCGCGTACCCGCAGGTTCGCGAGCCGCTCCAGGGCCTGCTCCATCTCGCCCTCGCGGCGGATGATGCCGACCAGGTCGTTCATGGCCTGCTGGAGTTCCTGGTGGAGGGTGTACGGGTTCTCCGCCGCGTCGGCCGAGAAGGGCCGTAGCGCCTCGGCCTCCGCCGCCTGGATCGCGGCCTCGTCGACAGGCGGCCGGGCGCCCGCACCCGCCGCGTACTGCGCCGCGTGCAGGCCCGCCCTGCGGCCGAACACCAGCAGGTCGGAGAGGGAGTTCCCGCCGAGCCGGTTGGAGCCGTGCATGCCGCCGGCCACCTCACCGGCCGCGAACAGTCCCGGCACGCCACGCGCGGCGGCGGTGTCGGACTCGACCGCGATGCCGCCCATCACGTAGTGACAGGTCGGCCCGACCTCCATCGCCTCCGCCGTGATGTCGACGTCGGCCAGCTCCTTGAACTGGTGGTACATGGACGGCAGCCGGCGTTTGATCCGCTCGGCGGGCATCCGCGTCGACACGTCCAGGAAGACCCCGCCGTGCGGGGAGCCCCGGCCCGCCTTGACCTCGGAGTTGATGGCGCGGGCGACCTCGTCGCGGGGGAGCAGTTCCGGTGGTCGCCGGTTGTGGTCCGGGTCCTCGTACCAGCGGTCGCCCTCCTCCTCCGACTCGGCGTACTTCTCCTTGAAGACGTCGGGGACGTAGTCGAACATGAAGCGTTTTCCGTCGGAGTTCCTGAGCACCCCGCCGTCGCCGCGGACCGACTCCGTGACGAGGATGCCCTTCACCGACGGCGGCCAGACCATGCCCGTCGGGTGGAACTGCACGAACTCCATGTTCAGCAGCGGCGCTCCGGCGAGCAGGGCCAGCGCGTGGCCGTCGCCCGTGTACTCCCAGGAGTTCGACGTCACCTTGAAGGACTTGCCGATGCCGCCGGTCGCGACGACCACGGCCGGGGCTTCGAGGACGAAGAAACGGCCGGTCTCACGGTCGTACGCGAAGACGCCACTCACGCGCGAGCCGTCTTTGAGGATGCGGGTGACCGTGCACTCCTGGAAGACCTTCAGCCGGGACTCGTAGTCCCCGGTCTCCCTGAGGTCCTCCTGCTGGAGTGCGACGATCTTCTGCTGGAGGGTGCGGATCAGCTCCAGGCCGGTGCGGTCACCGACGTGCGCGAGGCGCGGGTACTCGTGGCCGCCGAAGTTGCGCTGGGAGATCCGGCCGTCCTTCGTACGGTCGAAGAGGGCGCCCCAGGTCTCCAGTTCCCACACCCGGTCCGGGGCCTCCTGGGCGTGCAGCTCCGCCATCCGCCACTGGTTGAGGAACTTGCCGCCGCGCATGGTGTCGCGGAAGTGGACCTGCCAGTTGTCGTGCTCGTTGGCGTTGGCCATCGCCGCCGCGATGCCGCCCTCGGCCATCACCGTGTGCGCCTTGCCGAACAGCGACTTGCAGATCACGGCCGTACGGGCGCCGCGCTCACGGGCCTCGACGGCGGCGCGCAGGCCGGCGCCTCCCGCGCCGACCACGACGACGTCCCACTCCTGCCGGTCGACCACGGACATCAGAACGCCCCACTCATCTAGAAAAACCTCGGATCGTCGAAGGCGCCGGACGCGACCAGGTACACGTAGAAATCGGCGAGCGCCACGCTGACCAGTGACGCCCAGGCCAGCAGCATGTGGCGGGCGTTCAGCCTGCCGACCAGCTGCCACGCCCTGTAGCGCACGGGGTGTTTGGAGAAGTGCTTCAGCTTGCCGCCCACGATGTGCCGGCAGGAGTGGCAGGACAGTGTGTACGCCCAGATCAGCGTGATGTTGAGAAGGAACACCAGGGTGCCCAGACCCATGTGACCCCAGCGGTAGTGCTCGTCGCGGAAGGACAGGACGGTGTCGTAGGTCAGGATCCCGGCGACGACGATCGCGGCGTAGAAGAAGTACCGGTGGATGTTCTGCAGGATCAGCGGGAAGCGGGTCTCACCGGTGTACTTGGTGTGCGGCTCGGCCACCGCGCAGGCCGGGGGCGAGGCCCAGAAGCCCCGGTAGTAGGCCTTGCGGTAGTAGTAGCAGGTCAGGCGGAAGCCCAGCGGGAAGATCAGGATGATGATCGCGGGCGAGATGCCCCACCAGCCGCCGAAGACCTCCGCGTTGGGGCCCGCGCGCATGGGCTCGCAGTTCTCCGCCAGACAGGGGGAGTAGAACGGCGAGACGTACGGCGCCGCGTAGTAGTCCGCGTTGGCGAAGGCCCGCCAGGTCGAGTAGACGATGAACGCCAGCAGCCCGGCGGCGGTCGCGGCGGGCGCCAGCCACCAGCGGTCGGTCCGCAGATGGGGGGCGGCGATGGCGGCGCGGGTCGCGCCGCGCACGCCGCCCGGTGGATGAGGGTCGGTCGATGATTCCGTACCAGTGGCCAAGGGGGGGCTCCGGTCGGTTCAGGGTGACTGAGGTGGCTTTCAGGGGGCGTGGCGGTCCTTCGCGCCGAGTCCCTCGTCGTCGGTGTCGATCCAGAGGGAGTCGTCGTAGGGGGTGTCGGGGATGGTGACGAGCTCGGGTTTGCGCGGCGCGGCGGGCTGGGCCGACGCGTCGCGCAGCAGGGCGACGCTCTCCTTCAGGTGGTCGGCGTCGACCCGGACGCGGCGCATCTCCAGGCCGCCGCTGCCGAGCTGCTGTTCCAGGCGGCCGACGGACCGGGAAAGGTCGTCGAGACAGCGCTGGACCGTCGTCAGGTCGTCGTGCACGGACATGACGTGACCTCGCTTCCGTGGGCTGTGCCCTGGACGGCAACGTTCATGCGCCTGCGAGTGTTGCGCGTCACACCGGTCGGTGTGAAGGCATGTGCAGCGATTGGCGGATGTGAGCGGGTCGTGTTGCTCCGCACGAGTGGGGTTGGGCGCCCCGGACGCCGTGTCGCCCTCGGCAGGCGAATCCTTTCCTCTTCAGTGGCCGTGTTCAGTGGGTCGTAGATCTGATCAAAGTCCAAAATACCTCCAAATATGATCAGAGGTACCAAAGATGCCGATGTCGATGTCCTACGACGGTGTCGGGCCGCGCTCCGTCATGCGCTCGGTCGCCTTCCTCGCCGCGGGTGCGCTCGCGGTCCCCCTGCTGGCCGGCTGCGGCGCCGAGGACGAGCCGAGCAAGCCGCTCGCCGCCCAGGACATCGCCCCGGCCGCCCGCGCGTCGATCGCCGACGGAGGCACCCTGCGCTGGGCCGTGGACGCGGTGCCGGAGACCTTCAACGCCTTCCAGTCGGACGCGGACGCCACCACCGCCCGGGTCGCCCAGGCCGTGCTGCCGTCGATGTACCGGCTCGACGCGAACGGCCGGGCGCGGCGCAATCCCGACTATCTGGAGTCCGCGAAGGTCGTCGGCACCGAGCCCCGGCAGGTCGTGCTGTACAAGCTGAACCAGCAGGCGGTCTGGAGCGACGGCCGGGAGATCGGCGCCGCCGACTTCGCCGCGCAGTGGCGCGCCCTGTCGGGGAAGGACAGCGCGTACTGGACGGCCCGCAACGCCGGCTACGACCGCATCGAGAAGATCGAGCGCGGCGACAACGACCTCGAGGTCAGGGTCACCTTCGACCGGCCCTACTCCGACTGGCAGTCACTGTTCTCGCCGCTGTACCCGAAGGACGTCATGGGCACGCCCTCGTCCT
Source organism: Streptomyces vulcanius (assembly GCF_042653945.1). Taxonomy (NCBI): domain Bacteria; kingdom Bacillati; phylum Actinomycetota; class Actinomycetes; order Kitasatosporales; family Streptomycetaceae; genus Streptomyces; species Streptomyces vulcanius. The sequence goes on from NZ_JBHSFK010000005.1 coordinate 329,133, forward strand.
TCAACGACGGGGCGCGCGGCAGTCTGAAGGTGACCGCCGGGCCGTTCCTGGTGAAGAAGGTCGACCGCAAGAAGAAGCAGGTCCGGCTGGCCAGGAACCCGCGCTGGTGGGGGCACCAGGCCAAGCTCCAGGAGATCGACCTGAAGGCAGTGGCCAGGGAGGACCGGGCGGCCGAGCTCGCCGCCGGGAAGATCGACCTGGCCGAGATCGACCCGGCGGCGGTCGAACGCATCGACGGCGCGGCCAAGGGCAGCGCCGGACCGCTCTCCGGCCCCGGCGCCGGGCGAACCGCCGCGAAGGCGCTGCGCTCCTGGGCGCTCGCGCACGGCTCCGACGAGGAGGCCGCCGAGGACGAGACGCGCGCCCGCAAGAAGCTGACGAAGGCCATCGCCAAGTGGGAGAAGCAGCAGAAGGCGCTGCGCGACTTCGAGGTACGGCGGTCCCTGGAGCCCGCGTACACACAGCTGGCGCTGAACGGCGCCAACGGGCCGCTGGCCGACGAGCGGGTGCGGCGGGCGGTGGCCCGGGCGCTGGACCGCAAGGAACTGGCCGCGCTCGTACTGAAGCCGCTGGGGCTGCCCGCGGTGCCGGTCGGCAGCCATCTCGCGCTGTCCGGGCAGGAGGCGTACGCCGACAGCAGCGGCGCGCTGGGCGGCCAGGACACGGCCGAGGCGCAGGCGCTGCTCGCGGACGCCGGGTGGGTTCCGGGGGGTCCGGTCAAGGAGGAGAAGAAGAAGGACGAGGAGGCGGCCGGGGCGGAGGGCAGGACGGCCGACGAGGACGAGTCGGAGGGGTCGGAGGAGTCGGAGGAGTCGGAGGGGGACGACGAGTCCGAGGGCACGTACATCGTCGGGGAGGACGACAAGGCGCGGGCCCTGGACGAGTACGAGAGCGGCAGCCGGGCGGACGACAAGGGGCGCGCGGAGGACGAGCACGGGTACGGGCCCGGGAGCCGTGAGGGCGATGAGGGTCGTGACGAGAACAGGCAGCTCGCACAGGAGGGTGCCCAGCACGCGCCGGGTGCCTACGCGCCGAAGGGCACGGCCGCCCCGGCCGGTGCCGCGGGGGGCGTCCTGGCCAAGAACGGCAAGGCGCTGTCGCTGAGGTTCGTCCTGCCGTCGGGACCGGGCTCGGAGCCGCTGCGCACGGTGGCGGCGCGGATCTCGAGGATGCTCCTGAAGGTCGGCATCCGCACGGAGACCGTGAAGGTCTCGGACGAGAGCTACTTCAAGGACCACGTCGCGTCCGGCGAGTACGACCTCGCCCTGTACTCGTGGCCCGCGAGCGCGTTCCCGGCCACCGACGCCCGGCCGATCTACTCCAAGCCGGTGCCGGCGGCCGACGGCTCGCTGAGCGTCGAGCAGAACTACACGCGCGTCGGCACCGACCAGGTCGACCAGCTGTTCGACCGGGCCCTCGCCGCGCTGGACGCGGGCGAGGAGCGCTCGCTGATCCGCAAGGCCGACTCCCGCATCTGGGCCGCGGCCGGTTCCATTCCGCTCTACCAGCGCCCCCAGCTCACCGCGGCGAGGAAGAACCTCGTCAACGCCGGCGCCTTCGGCTTCCAGACCCCGGTCTACGAGGACATGGGCTTCCTGAAGAAGGGCGCGAAGGCGGCCCCGGGGCCGTCGGCGTCGAGCAGCTGACGGGCGCGTCGCCTCCCGGAATCCCCGGGCCCGGTGCGATGATCGGGCCGGGGATCCGGGCGGCGGCGCCTTGCTGCGATCACGGGGGCGGAACATGAGGGGAACCATTCGAGGGGCCTGGCCTGCGGGCCTGATCACGGCGGCCCTGCTGACGGGGCTGGTCGCCTGCACGGGGGGTGCGAAGGACGACGGCGCCAAGCCGTCCGGCGCCACCGGGCCGGCCTCGGCGAGCCCGGTGGCGGGCAAGCAGGCGTGCACGAACGGGACGTACACCTGGTCCGGCGTCCGGACGGCCGAGCGGCTGACGGGGGTCTCCGAACCGGAGCGGCTCGGCAAGGACGGCGGTCGGCTGACGTACCCGCTGGCCCGGGTGTACACCCCGCATCAGTCCGTCGAGGCCGAGGGCCCGGCCCCGTCCTCCTCCGAGGTCCTGTTCTCCCTCGGCAGGAAGGCCGGGGTGATCGACTCCGACGCGGCCACACTCGCCGAGGACGACGGCATGACGTACTCCTTCACCGACGTGAACGCGAAGGCTCCCGAGCTGAACGAGGACGGCACGGACTCGGTCGACGGCGCCGGGCTCTTCGTCCGGTACGCGTACACGACGGAGGTGGAGGGTGACTTCCGCTACTCCTGCGCCGACGGCACGGCCGTCCTGGGCCACGCGGTGGGATGGAAGACCGACGCAGGCGGCCTCCTCGACTGCGACAGGTCCGTCACCGAGGCGATGGCCCGCACCGCGGCCGAGCTGGTCTGCGCCCCGGGCTCGGCTGCGGCGAAGCACACCGACAGCACGGCGTGACTACTCGAGGTGGCCTGACCTCTGCGGACGTACCGCCCTTGCGGCCCGGGGCGACCCCGGGGTACGGGGCACGTACCATGGGGTGAGGCCGTGGCATGTTCCGCCCGGCAGGGCCCGCGTAGACACAGATGTACGCGCAGGCCTTCCTCACACTCCGGGAGAACGCCGCTTTATGGCCACGCGCCACGACATCCGTAACGTCGCCATCGTCGCCCACGTCGACCACGGCAAGACCACGCTGGTCGACGCCATGCTCAAGCAGGCCGGTGCCTTCGCCGCACACGCGGCCGAGTCGCTCGACGACCGCATGATGGACTCGAACGACCTGGAGCGTGAGAAGGGCATCACGATCCTGGCCAAGAACACGGCGGTGAAGTACCACCCGAAGGATGGCGGCGACGTCATCACCATCAACATCATCGACACCCCCGGCCACGCCGACTTCGGCGGCGAGGTCGAGCGCGGGCTGTCGATGGTCGACGCGGTGGTGCTGCTCGTCGACGCCTCCGAGGGCCCGCTGCCGCAGACCCGCTTCGTGCTCCGCAAGGCGCTGCTGGCCCGTCTGCCCGTCATCCTGTGCATCAACAAGACGGACCGGCCCGACTCGCGCATCGACGAGGTCGTGAACGAGGCGTACGACCTCTTCCTCGATCTCGACGCCGACGAGGACCAGATCGAGTTCCCGATCGTCTACGCCTGCGCCCGCGACGGGGTGGCCTCGCTGACGAAGCCGGAGGACGGCACCGTCCCGGCCGACAGCGACAGCCTGGAGCCGTTCTTCTCGACGATCCTGTCGCACGTCCCGGCTCCGGAGTACGACGAGGAGGCCCCGCTCCAGGCGCACGTCACCAACCTGGACGCCGACAACTTCCTCGGCCGTATCGCGCTGCTGCGCGTCGAGCAGGGCGAACTGCGCAAGGGCCAGACCGTCACCTGGATCAAGCGTGACGGCACGCTGTCCAATGTCCGCATCACCGAGCTGATGATGACCGAGGCGCTCACCCGCAAGCCGGCCGAGAAGGCCGGCCCGGGTGACATCTGTGCCGTCGCCGGTATCCCGGACATCATGATCGGCGAGACCCTCGCCGACCCCGAGAACCCGATCCCGCTCCCGCTGATCACGGTCGACGAGCCCGCGATCTCCATGACCATCGGCACCAACACCTCGCCGCTGGTCGGCCGTGGCGGCACCGGCAAGGGCGCGGAGAACAAGGCCGCGGTCAAGGACCGCAAGGTCACCGCCCGCCAGGTCAAGGACCGCCTCGACCGCGAGCTGGTCGGCAACGTCTCGCTGCGCGTCCTGGACACCGAGCGCCCCGACGCCTGGGAGGTGCAGGGCCGCGGTGAGCTGGCGCTGGCCATCCTGGTCGAGCAGATGCGCCGCGAGGGCTTCGAGCTGACCATCGGCAAGCCCCAGGTCGTCACCAAGGACGTCGACGGCAAGGTCTACGAGCCCGTCGAGCGCATGACGATCGACGTGCCCGAGGAGCACATGGGCGCGGTCACGCAGCTCATGGGCGTCCGCAAGGGCCGCATGGACAACATGTCCAACCACGGCTCCGGCTGGGTGCGCATGGAGTTCGTCGTGCCGTCCCGCGGGCTCATCGGCTTCCGTACCGAGTTCCTGACCGGCACCCGTGGCACCGGCATCGCCCACTCCATCCACGAGGGCCACGAGCCGTGGTTCGGCACGCTGACGACCCGTAACAACGGTTCGCTCGTCGCCGACCGCTCCGGCGCCGTCACCGCGTTCGCGATGACGAACCTTCAGGAGCGCGGCGTGCTGTTCACCGACCCCGGCACCGAGGTGTACGAGGGCATGATCGTCGGTGAGAACTCGCGCTCCGACGACATGGACGTGAACATCACCAAGGAGAAGAAGCTCACGAACATGCGGTCCTCCTCGGCCGACTCGTTCGAGGCGATCGTCCCGCCGCGCAAGCTCTCCCTGGAGCAGTCGCTGGAGTTCTGCCGCGACGACGAGTGCGTCGAGGTGACCCCGGAGGCGGTCCGTATCCGCAAGGTCAACCTGGACGGCCGCGAGCGCGCCCGCGCCGCGAGCCGCGCCAAGCACGGCTAGTAGTCGTTCCACACAGCGAGCCAGGTCCCGTCCATGGGACCTGGCTCGCCGCGTGAACACAGTTTTTACTCGGCGGGGACATAGGGATAACCCTTTGATCCAGCCATGAACCGCCCGGTCGGGCTCGATCGGTACTAGCCTCGTTACCGGCGCGTAGTGCATTTTGCCCGCGCCGTCGACGAACTGCCCCGCGGGTCAAGCCCGTTGGCCGCGTCGACCGCGGACGGGTACGCCGAGCGCACCCCACGCACAGCGGTCACGGTAGCCGCAACTGAATTTCCCCTCGTGAACGTCCGGAATGCGGACAGTCATCGTCGATAGATGTGTAACAAGTCCGTTTCGCAGGGATCTTCCCTCTATCCCTTTGTCCGGATTTTGGAAGAAGTAGGCGACAGGTGTGATCGAACCGAGACCTGGACGGTGTGGTTCGGCCTTCGCTCATGGCAGATAGTTAGGCGCGTAGAGCTCGGATACGACGGGTCACGCGCCGACAGGAGGCGCAGGCTCGCGAGCGCTGGGGGCACCGACACATTTTCAGGCACCGGCAACGGTGTTGTGACGTGTGCTGTCCCGTGCAGTGAACCTATGGATTCTTGAGGAGGAACCCATGCGCGGTGCGAGGAGTGCCAAGTGGGTCGCGATAGCTGCGGTTGTGGCACTGGGGGCGACCGCCTGCGGTGGTGGCGGCGATGACGGCGGCAGCGACAACAAGGCCGCGATCGACGCGAACGGTACGTTCACGGTCGAGTCCGGTGAGCCGCAGAACCCGCTGCAGCCGGCCAACACCATGGAGTCCTACGGCAGCATCGTGATCAACTCGCTGTTCACGGGTCTGGTGGACTACGACTCGAGCGGCAAGATCGAGTACATGAACGCCGAGTCGGTCGACACCAAGGACAGCAAGACCTTCACGGTCAAGCTCAGGTCCGGCTGGAAGTTCCACGACGGCACCCCGGTCACCGCCGAGTCCTACGTCAAGGCCTGGAACTGGGCCGCCAACCCGGAGAACAAGCAGACCAACAGCTTCTGGTTCTCCGACATCGCGGGCTACTCGGACGTCGCCCCCGACAAGGGCAAGCCCAAGGCCACCGAGATGTCCGGCCTGAAGGTCGTCGACGACAGCACCTTCACCATCACGCTGTCGAAGGCGATTCCGTACTTCGTCTACAAGCTCGGCTACCAGGTCTTCTCGCCGCTTCCCGAGTCCTTCTACAAGGACCCGAAGGCCGCCGGTGAGAAGCCGGTCGGCAACGGTCCCTACGAGTTCGTCAGCTGGGACCACAAGAAGGCCATCACGGTCAAGAAGTACGCCGACTACAAGGGCTCGAACGCGGCGAAGAACGGTGGCGTGGTCTTCAAGAACTACTCCACCCCCGAGACGGCCTACGAGGACCTGAAGTCCGGCAACCTCGACGTCATCACCCAGGTCGCCCCGAAGGACCTGCCCGTCTACAAGCAGGACCTCGGCGACCGCGCGGTCGACCAGGCCTACTCCGCGATCCAGACCATCGCACCGGCCTTCTACACGAAGCAGTGGAAGGACATCAACCCGAAGGTCCTCCAGGGCCTGTCGATGGCGATCGACCGGGACACCATCACCAAGACGGTGCTCCAGGGCACCCGTGAGCCCGCCACCGGCTGGGTCGCCAAGGGTGTCCTCGGCTACGAGCCGGACGCCGCGGGTGACGTCACCAAGTACGACCCGGCCAAGGCCAAGGCGCTCATCAAGGAGGGTGGCGGCGTTCCGGGCAACTCCATCACCATCCAGTACAACACCGACGGCGGCCACAAGGAGTGGGTGGAGGCGGTCTGCAACTCCATCACCAACGCCACCGGTGTGAAGTGCGGCACCGACCCGAAGGCCGACTTCCAGGCCGACCTCGACGCCCGTGACGCGCAAGAGGTCAAGTCCATGTACCGCTCGGGCTGGGTGCTGGACTTCCCGATGAACGCCAACTTCATCCGGGACCTGTTCGGCTCGAAGTCGGACGGCAACCAGAGCGGCTTCTCCAACAAGACGATCGACGCCGAGATCGCCGCCGCCGACAGCGCCACCACGCTGGACGAGTCGGTGAAGAAGTACCAGGAGATCGAGAAGCAGCTCCCGAACTACATGCCGAGCATTCCGCTCTGGTACTACAAGGTCAACGCGGGCTACTCGGAGAAGGTCTCGGGTGTCAAGTTCGGCCAGGACGGCGACCCGATCCTGACCGGCGTCCAGGTCAAGAAGAAGTAACCGCAGACAGCCCGTTGTCCGGGGCGCCGACATCGCGGCCCCGGACAACAGCGGCAGCGGCCGGGGGGCCCTTTCCACACGCATCGCGAAGCGGTGTGCGGGGGAAGGGCCCGTCTGCTGCCGCTGTGACTTTTTTATGGAGGCACGATGGGGCGATATGTCGCACGACGACTGCTCCAGATGATCCCGGTGTTCTTCGGGACCACCCTGCTGATCTTCCTGATGGTCTACGCCCTGCCCGGTGACCCCGTCCGAGGGCTGTTCGGCGACAAGGGCGGCAGCCCACAGGTGATCGCCGCGCTGCGGCACGAGTACGGCCTGGATCAGAACATCTTTGTGCAGTACTTCAATTACATGAAGGGCATCATTCTGCACTTCGACTTCGGTACGCAGATCGCCAGCGGACGGCCCGTCACCGACGTGCTCAGCGACGCCTTCCCGGTGACCCTGCGCCTGGGCGGCTTCGCCTTCGCCATCGAGGTCGTCATCGGTATCGGCCTCGGTGTCTTCGCCGGCCTGCGCGCCGGACGCGCCGCCGACACCGTGGTACTGCTGATCACCCTGCTGCTGATCTCGATCCCGGTCTTCGTCCTTGGCTTCATCCTCAAGTGGATCTTCGCCGACGAACTCCAGTGGCTGGAACCGAACGTCAGCGACCCCTCGAACTATGGTCAGTTGCTGATGCCGGCGATTGTGCTGGCCACGGCGTCACTCGCCTATGTGTCCCGGCTGACCCGTACGTCGATCGCGGAGAACATGCGCGCCGACTACGTCCGTACGGCCATCGCCAAGGGTCTGCCGCGGCGCCGGGTGGTGACCGTCCACCTCATGCGCAACTCGATGATCCCCGTGGTCACCTACCTGGGCACGGACATCGGCGCCCTGCTGGGCGGTGCCGTCATCACCGAGGGCATCTTCAACATCCAGGGCATCGGCGGCACGATCTACCAGTCGATCATCCGCCGGGAAGGCACCACCCTCGTGGGTCTGGTGACCATCCTCGTGCTCGTCTATCTCGTCGCCAGCCTCCTTGTCGACCTGCTCTACGCGGTCCTTGACCCGAGGATTCGCTATGCCTGACATGACCAAATCCCCCGCCGCCACCGCACCGGACACCGTGAGCGCGGCAGACCTCGCCCCGCAGCCGGTCAAGTCCGAGAAGACCCGCAGTCTGTGGGGCGACGCCTGGCAGGACCTGCGGCGCAACAAGATCTTCCTCGTCTCCTCGGTGATGATCCTGCTGCTCCTGACGATCACCTTCTTCCCCGGCTGGTTCACCAGCGCCAACCCGACCTACGGCGACCTGTCCAAGTACTACCTGCAGAAGCCGCAGCTCGGAAAGGTCTTCTCGCCCGAGTGGCTGGGCTACGACCAGCAGGGCCGCAGCGTCTACGCACGGCTCATCTACGGCGCCCGGGCCTCCATAGCCGTCGGCTTCGGCACCACGATCGTCGTCACGATCGCGGGCGGCCTGGTCGGCATGATCGCCGGCTACTTCGGCGGAGTCGTCGACTCCATCCTGTCCCGGTTCGTGGACGTGTTCTTCGGCATCCCGTTCCTGCTGGGCACCATGGTCGTCCTCAACTCCTTCCCGGAGCGCACCACCTGGGTCGTCATCGGCGCCCTGGGCTTCTTCGGCTGGACCCAGCTGGCCCGCGTGATGCGCGGCGCGGTGATCACCACCAAGCAGTCCGACTACGTCCAGGCGGCCAAGGCGCTGGGTGCGAGCACTCCGCGCATCCTGTTCCGGCACATCCTGCCGAACACCCTGGCCCCGGTGATCGTCGTCGCGACCATCTCACTCGGCGTCTACATCGGCGCGGAAGCCACCCTGTCCTTCCTGGGCCTCGGCCTCAACGGCGTCTCCTGGGGCAACGACATCTCCGACGGCGGCAACCAGATCCGGGTGGCCCAGTGGATCATGCTCTACCCGTCGATCATGCTCACCATCACGGTGCTGGCATTCATCATGCTCGGCGAAGCGGTCCGCAACGCCCTTGACCCGAAGACGCGCTGAGGGAGGCGTACGTGACCACCATCGAAGAAGTCGCTCCGGTACCGGAGCCCCGCGACGGCGGGGACGCCCCGCTGCTCGAAGTGCGTGACCTGCACGTCGAGTTCGTCACCCGCGAGGGTGTCGTACGGGCCGTCAACGGCGTCAACTACAACGTCCACGCCGGTGAGACCCTCGCCGTGCTCGGCGAGTCCGGCTCCGGCAAGTCGGTGACCGCGCAGGCCGTCATGGGCATCCTCGACATGCCGCCGGCCCGGATCCCGCAGGGCGAGATCCTCTTCCGCGGCCAGGACATGCTCAAGATGTCCGCCGAGGAGCGCCGCCGTATCCGCGGCCGGCGGATCGCCATGATCTTCCAGGACGCGCTGAGCTCGCTCAACCCGGTGCTCTCCGTGGGCTACCAGCTCGGCGAGATGTTCCGCGTCCACCAGGGCCTCTCCAAGAAGGACGCCAAGGCCAAGTCGATCGAGCTGATGGACCGGGTGAAGATCCCGGCCGCCGCGGCCCGGGTGAACGACTACCCGCACCAGTTCTCCGGCGGTATGCGCCAGCGCATCATGATCGCCATGGCGCTGGCCCTCGAGCCGGACCTGATCATCGCCGACGAGCCCACCACGGCTCTCGACGTGACCGTCCAGGCCCAGGTCATGGACCTGCTCGCCGACCTCCAGCGCGAGTACAACATGGGGCTCATCCTGATCACCCACGACCTCGGCGTGGTCGCCGACGTCGCGGACAAGATCGCGGTGATGTACGCGGGCCGGATCGTGGAGCGCGCGCCGGTGCACGAGCTCTACAAGCGCCCCGCGCACCCCTACACCCGGGGTCTGCTGGACTCGATCCCGCGCCTGGACCAGAAGGGCCAGGAGCTGTACGCGATCAAGGGCCTGCCGCCCAACCTGCTGCACGTGCCCACCGGGTGCGCCTTCAACCCGCGCTGCCCCAAGGCACAGGACATCTGCCGTACCGAGGTCCCGGCGCTGGTTCCGGTGACCGAGCAGGACGGCACCGATCTGGTCGGCCGGGGTTCGGCATGCCACTTCTGGAAGGAGACGATCCATGGCTGAGCTCAGCAAGAACGACGAGCCGCAGGAGGCCACGCCGAACGTCTCCGAGGTGGAGACCGCCGAGGTCCACTCCGAGACGGAGGCGGTCGCCGCCATCGAGGCGCCCGTCGACCGCGGCGAACCGATCCTTCAGGTGCGCAACCTGGTCAAGCACTTCCCGCTCACCCAGGGCATCCTGTTCCGGAAACAGATCGGCGCGGTCAAAGCCGTCGACGGGGTCTCCTTCGACCTCTACCAGGGCGAGACCCTCGGCATCGTGGGCGAGTCCGGCTGCGGCAAGTCCACGGTCGCCAAGCTCCTGATGAGCCTGGAGCGGGCCACCGCGGGTGAGGTCTTCTACAAGGGCCAGGACATCACCAAGCTGTCCGGGCGCGCCCTGAAGGCCGTCCGCCGCAACATCCAGATGGTGTTCCAGGACCCGTACACCTCCCTCAACCCGCGGATGACGGTCGGCGACATCATCGGCGAGCCCTTCGACATCCACCCGGAGGTGGCCCCCAAGGGCGACCGGCGCCGCAAGGTGCAGGAACTCCTGGACGTCGTCGGTCTCAACCCGGAGTACATCAACCGCTACCCGCACCAGTTCTCGGGCGGTCAGCGCCAGCGCATCGGCATCGCCCGCGGCCTGGCCCTCAACCCCGAGATCATCATCTGCGACGAGCCGGTCTCCGCACTGGACGTGTCGGTCCAGGCCCAGGTCATCAACCTGATGGAGCGCCTGCAGGACGAGTTCAACCTGTCCTACATCTTCATCGCGCACGACCTGTCGATCGTCCGGCACATCTCCGACCGGGTCGGGGTCATGTACCTCGGCAAGATCGCCGAGATCGGCTCCGACGAGCAGATCTACGACCACCCGACGCACCCCTACACCCAGGCGCTGCTGTCGGCGGTCCCGGTCCCCGACCCGGAGGCCCGTGAGGGGCGCGACCGGATCATCCTCACCGGTGACGTGCCGTCCCCGGCGAACCCGCCGTCCGGCTGCCGCTTCCGCACCCGCTGCTGGAAGGCGCAGGACAAGTGCTCGACCGAGGTCCCGCTGCTGGCCGTACCCGAACGCTTCCGTGGGGAGGACACACCGGCCGCGCATGAGTCGGCGTGCCACTTCGCGGAGGAGAAGGACGTCGTGCACGCGGCGTGATCCGCGTACCGGCTCGCCGGTGCCCGGCACCTTTGGGGAGGTGCCGGGCATCGGTGTGTTTCCAGGAGAAGCAGTTCGAGGAGGAACAGTGCTGCACCATGTCGAACTGTGGGTCCCCGACCTGGCGAGGGCCGTGGAGGAATGGGGCTGGCTGCTCGGCCGGCTCGGCCACGAGCCGTACCAGGAGTGGGAGCACGGCCGCAGCTGGCGGCTGGGGCCCACCTACCTCGTCGTGGAGCGGTCCCCGGCGCTACGGGGTGAGTCCCACGACCGGCTGCGGCCGGGCCTGAACCACCTGGCGTTCCACGCCGGAAGCCCTGCGGCGCTCGACGCGCTCGTGGCGGAGGCGCCGGCGCACGGCTGGACGCCGCTCTTCGCGGAGCGCTACCCGCACGCGGGCGGTCCGCAGCACTACGCGGCCTACCTGGAGAACACGGACGGCTTCGAGGCCGAGCTGGTGGCCGGCTCCTGACGTCATCCTCTTGACGCCTGTTTTGACGCCCATTCAACCCGTACGGGTGGGGTGAAAGTGCACTGAACCCCTCATGTGCCGATATTGACTGGTAAAGGATCAAGGCGTCAGGGCGACAGGCGCGCAGTCAAGAGGAGGCATCCCATGCGTGGAGCCACGCACGCGAAGTGGGCCGTATGTGCGGCGCTGACGGTGCTCGCGGCGACGGCCTGCGGGGGCGAGGGCAGCGGCAGCGGCAACGGCGGCGCGGTGCTCAGTTCCTCCTGGGGCGACCCGCAGAACCCGCTGGAGCCGGCCAACACCAACGAGGTGCAGGGCGGCAAGGTCCTCGACATGATCTTCCGCAGCCTGAAGCGGTACGACCCGGGGACCGGCAAGGCCTACGACATGCTGGCCGAGAGGATCGACACCTCCGACTCGCAGAACTTCGCCGTCACCGTCAAGAGCGGCTGGACGTTCAGCAACGGCGAGAAGGTGACGGCCAAGTCCTTCGTCGACGCGTGGAACTACGGCGCGAGCCTGAAGAACAACCAGAAGAACGCGTACTTCTTCGAGTACATCGACGGCTACGACAAGACCCACCCGGACGACGGCAGCGCACAGAGCGCCGACACCCTCTCCGGACTGAAGGTCACCGGCGACCTCACCTTCACGGTGAAGCTGAAGCAGAAGTTCTCGACCTTCCCCGACACCCTCGGCTACAACGCCTACGCCCCGCTGCCCCAGTCCTTCTTCACCGACCACGCCGGCTGGGTGGACAAGCCGGTCGGGAACGGGCCGTACGCCATCGACTCGTACACCAAGGGCTCGCAGATGTCCCTGCGGAAGTGGGACGACTACCCGGGCGAGGACGTGGCGCAGAACGGCGGCGTGGACCTCAAGGTCTACACCGACAACAACACGGCCTACACCGACCTGCTGGCCGGCAACCTCGACCTGGTCGACGACGTGCCCGCGGCCCAGCTGAAGAACGTCAAGGCCGACCTCGGCGACCGCTACCTCAACACCCCGGCCGGCATCATCCAGACCCTGGCCTTCCCGTACTACGACCCGGACTGGAACAAGTCCGGCTCGGACAAGGTCCGTACAGGGCTGTCCCGGGCGATCGACCGTGCGCAGATCACCAAGACGATCTTCCAGAACACCCGCACCCCGGCCACCGACTCGACCTCCCCGGTGCTCGGCGAGGACGGCGGCTACAAGGCGGGCCTGTGCGGGGACGCCTGCGTCTACGACCCGGCGGCCGCCAAGAAGCTGATCCAGGAGGGCGGCGGCCTCCCGAACGGCCAGGTCAAGATCACGTACAACGCGGACACCGGCTCCCACAAGCAGTGGGTGGACGCGGTCTGCAACTCCATCAACAACGCCCTGGGCAACGACAAGGCCTGCGTCGGCAATCCGGTCGGCACCTTCGCCGACTACCGCGGACAAATCACCGACAAGAAGATGACCGGTCCCTTCCGGGCCGGCTGGCAGATGGACTACCCGCTCATCCAGAACTTCCTCCAGCCGCTCTACTACACCAACGCCTCCTCCAACGACGGCAAGTGGTCCAACAAGGAGTTCGACCAGCTCGTCGACCAGGCCAACGCCGAGAGCGACACCGCCACGGCCGTGGAGACCTTCCAGAAGGCCGAGGGGGTCGTCCGCGACAACATGGCGGCCATCCCGCTCTGGTACCAGAACGGCAGCGCCGGCTACGCGCAGCGGCTGTCGAACGTCAGGCTCAACCCGTTCTCCGTCCCCGTCTACAACGAGATCAAGGTCGGCTGACCCGGGATGGGACGCTACGTCGTCCGGCGTCTGCTGCAGATGATCCCGGTGTTCATCGGCGCCACGCTGTTGATCTTCCTGATGGTGAACGTGATGGGCGACCCCATCGCGGGCCTGTGCGGTGACCGCCAGTGCGACCCGGCGACATCCGCACAGCTCAAGAAGGAGTTCGGCCTCGACAAGCCGGTCTGGCAGCAATACCTGACCTACATGGGGAACGTCTTCACCGGCGACTTCGGCACGGCGTTCAACGGCCAGCCGGTCACCGAGCTGATGGCGTCCGCGTTCCCCGTCACCATCCGGCTGACGATCGTCGCGATCCTCTTCGAGATCGTCATCGGCATCACGCTGGGCGTGATCACCGGCCTGAAGCGGGGCCGCCCGGTCGACTCGGGGGTCCTGCTCGTCACACTCGTCGTCATCTCCGTCCCCACCTTCGTCACCGGTCTGCTGCTCCAGCTGCTGCTCGGCGTCGAGTGGGGCTGGATCAAACCGTCCGTCTCCACGGAGGCCACCTTCGGCGAGCTGATCGTGCCCGGCCTGGTGCTCGCGTCCGTGTCACTGGCCTACGTCACCCGCCTCACCCGGACCTCCATCGCGGAGAACCGGCGCTCCGACTACGTCCGCACGGCCGTCGCCAAGGGCCTCCCGCGCCACCGGGTCATCACCCGGCACCTGCTGCGCAACTCCCTCATCCCCGTGGTCACCTTCATCGGCACCGACATCGGCGCCCTGATGGGCGGCGCGATCGTCACCGAGCGCATCTTCAACATCCACGGCGTCGGCTACCAGCTCTACCAGGGCATCCTGCGCCAGAACACCCAGACGGTCGTCGGCTTCGTGACCGTCCTGGTCCTGGTCTTCCTGGTCGCGAACCTCCTCGTCGACCTCCTGTACGCCGTACTCGACCCGAGGATCCGCTATGCCTGAAGCCCTGGAGCCCGAAGGCGCGATCGCCGGCACGGGTGCGGGCGGCGGGATGGACCTGGCCACGGCCGAGGGCGAGACCCTCGAGGAGACCCCGCCGGGCCAACTCGGCACCGGACCGGCGGAGAAACCCCGCTCCCTCTGGTCCGACGCCTGGTGCGACCTGCGCCGCAACCCGGTCTTCGTCATCTCCGGCCTGATCATCCTCTTCCTGCTCTTCATCTCCCTGTGGCCCGGGGCCATCACCTGGATGAGCCCCCTGAAGTGCGAGCTCTCCAAGGCCCAGGAGGGCTCCCAGCCCGGCCACCCCTTCGGCTACGACGGCCAGGGCTGCGACGTCTACACACGCGTGGTCTACGGCGCCCGTACGTCCGTCACGGTCGGCGTCCTCGCCACCTTCGGGGTGTCCCTCCTCGGCAGTGTGCTGGGCGGCCTCGCCGGCTTCTTCGGCGGCACGGGCGACTCGGTCCTCTCCCGCATCACCGACATCTTCTTCGCGATCCCGGTGGTCCTCGGCGGCCTGGTGCTCCTCTCCGTCGTCACCAGCAACACCGTCTGGCCCGTCATCGGCTTCATGGTGCTGCTCGGCTGGCCCCAGATCTCCCGTATCGCCCGTGGCTCGGTCATCACCGCCAAGCAGAACGACTACGTCCAGGCCGCCCGCGCCCTGGGCGCCTCCAACTCCCGCCTCCTGCTGCGCCACATCGCCCCGAACGCCGTCGCCCCGGTGATCGTCGTGGCCACCATCGCGCTCGGCACGTACATCGCCCTGGAGGCGACCCTGTCCTACCTCGGCGTCGGCCTGAAGCCGCCCACCGTCTCCTGGGGCATCGACATCTCCGCCGCCTCCCCGTACGTCCGCAACGCCCCGCACGCCCTGCTGTGGCCCTCCGGCGCCCTCGCCCTCACGGTCCTGGCGTTCATCATGCTCGGCGACGCGGTCCGCGACGCCCTCGACCCGAAGCTGAGGTGACGGACGGATGCCGCGTGACGTGCGTGAAGTGAGGGTGCGGGTGGCGCCCGGTCAGGGGTGTTGGCGCGCCGCGTGTTCCGGGACGGCCGCCGGCGGTCTTCGAACGGGGCGGCGATCACAGCGGCCGCGTTCATCATGCTCGGCGACGCGGCTGCGCGACGCCCCCGGCCCGAGGACGAGGTGACGGCGCGATGCTGCTCGAAGTGCGGGATCTGCACGTGGAGTTCCGGACCCGGGACGGGGTCGCCAAGGCCGTCAACGGGGTCAGTTACGCGGTGGACGAGGGGGAGACGCTCGCCGTGCTCGGGGAGTCCGGGTCGGGGAAGTCCGTCACCGCGCAGGCGGTCATGGGGATCCTGGACATGCCGCCGGGGCGGATCACCGGCGGCGAGATCCTCTTCCGGGGGCGGAACCTGCTGAAGCTCAAGGAGGACGAGCGGCGCAAGGTCCGGGGCGCCGAGATGGCGATGATCTTCCAGGACGCGCTGTCCTCCCTCAACCCCGTCCTCTCCGTGGGCGACCAGCTCGGCGAGATGTTCGTCGTGCACCGGGGGATGTCCAGGAAGGACGCGCGGGCGAAGGCCGTCGAGCTGATGGACCATGTGCGCATCCCGGCCGCCAGGGAGCGGATCAAGGACTACCCGCACCAGTTCTCCGGCGGGATGCGCCAGCGCATCATGATCGCCATGGCGCTGGCCCTGGAGCCGGCCCTCATCATCGCCGACGAACCCACCACCGCGCTGGACGTCACCGTCCAGGCCCAGGTCATGGACCTCCTCGCGGAACTCCAGCGCGAGTACCGCATGGGCCTCATCCTCATCACCCACGACCTCGGCGTGGTCGCCGACGTCGCGGACCGGATCGCCGTCATGTACGCGGGCCGGATCGTCGAGTCGGCGCCCGTGCACGACATCTACAAGGCGCCGGCGCACCCTTACACCCGCGGCCTGCTGGACTCCATCCCGCGCCTGGACCAGAAGGGCCAGGAGCTCTACGCCATCAAGGGCCTGCCGCCCAACCTCATGAACATCCCGCCCGGATGCGCCTTCAACCCCCGCTGCCCGATGGCCCGCGACGTCTGCCGCACCGACGTACCGCCGCTCCACGACGTCACCGGCGCCTCCGAGGGCCGTACCAGCGCCTGCCACTTCTGGAGGGAGTGCCTCGATGGCTGAACCGATCCTCGAAGTGACCGGGCTGTACAAGCACTACCCGCTCACCCAGGGCGTCGTCTTCAAGAAACAGGTCGGCTCCGTGAAGGCCGTCGACGGCGTCGACTTCGCGCTCGGGAAGGGTGAAACCCTCGGCATCGTCGGCGAGTCCGGCTGCGGCAAGTCCACGGTCGCCAAGATGCTGGTCAACCTGGAACGGCCGACGGAAGGGCAGATCCGCTACAAGGGCGAGGACATCACCAAGCTGTCCGGCAAGGCGCTCAAGGCCGTCCGGCGCAACATCCAGATGGTGTTCCAGGACCCGTACACCTCCCTCAACCCCCGGATGACGGTGGGCGACATCATCGGGGAGCCGTACGAGATCCACCCCGAGGTGGCCCCCAAGGGCGACCGGCGCAAGCGGGTCCAGGACCTCCTCGACGTCGTCGGCCTCCACCCGGAGTACCTCAACCGCTACCCGCACCAGTTCTCCGGCGGCCAGCGCCAGCGCATCGGCATCGCCCGGGGGCTGGCGCTCCGCCCGGAGATCATCGTCGCCGACGAACCGGTCTCCGCGCTGGACGTCTCCGTCCAGGCCCAGGTGATCAACCTCCTGGACCGGCTCCAGACCGAGTTCGAGCTGTCGTACCTCTTCATCGCCCACGACCTGTCGATCGTCCGGCACATCTCGGACCGGGTGGGGGTGATGTACCTCGGCCGGATCGTGGAGATCGGGCGGGACGCCGAGATCTACGACCATCCCACCCACCCCTACACCCAGGCGCTGCTCTCCGCGGTCCCGGTGCCCGACCCGGAGGCGCGGGAGCACCGGGAGCGGATCATCCTGTCCGGCGATGTCCCGTCCCCGACGAACGTCCCCTCCGGCTGCCGCTTCCGCACCCGCTGCTGGAAGGCCCGGGAGCTGTGCGCGCTGGAGGTCCCGCTGCTCGCGGTACCGGCGGAGTTCCGGCACGCGAGCGGGCCGGCGGCGCACGATTC
Source organism: Streptomyces vulcanius (assembly GCF_042653945.1). Lineage (NCBI taxonomy): Bacteria > Bacillati > Actinomycetota > Actinomycetes > Kitasatosporales > Streptomycetaceae > Streptomyces > Streptomyces vulcanius. Next base: position 346,414 of record NZ_JBHSFK010000005.1, read on the forward strand.
GGCGTGCCATTTCGCGGAGGAGAAGCGGGTGGTTCCGCTGGACGATCTTGCGGAAGGGCGGGAATAACCGCACAAATGCACAGTAACTGCGTTAACAAGCAGGCAACTTGGCCGACCCGGTACCGATATACGGACGCGTCAGTCTGAACAGCGTACGGCCGTGCGGGTGCCGTAAACGGGCCGGGATGCGCCATGTCATCCCGGCCCGTTGCCGTATCTAGCCGCTCAGCCCCAGTGAACGCTTCAGGAAGTCCACCTGAAGTCGGAGCAGGTTCTCCGCCACCTGTTCCTGGGGGGTCATGTGGGTGACGCCGGACAGGGGCAGTACCTCGTGCGGGCGGCCGGCCGAGAGCAGGGCCGAGGAGAGCCGCAGGGAGTGTGCGACGACCACGTTGTCGTCGGCGAGGCCGTGCACGATCATCAGCGGCCGGTGCGGCTCCGCGGGCGCGGACAGTCCCTCGTCGGTGACGAGCGAGCTCTTGGCGTACGACTCCGGGTGCGCGGCCGGGTCGCCGAGGTACCGCTCGGTGTAGTGGGTGTCGTACAGCCGCCAGTCGGTCACCGGGGCGCCCGCGATGCCCGCGTGGAAGACGTCCGGGCGGCGCAGCACCGCGAGCCCCGCCAGCCAGCCGCCGAAGGACCAGCCGCGGATCGCCACCCGGGTCAGGTCCAGGGGGTGCCGGGTCGCGAGGTCCTGGAGCGCCTCGATCTGGTCGTCGAGGGTGACGGTGAGGTCGTGGTGGATCGCCTTCTCCCAGCCGGGGGAGCGGCCCGGGGTGCCCCGGCCGTCGGCGACGACCACCGCGAAGCCCTGGTCGGCGAACCACTGCGAGGTGAGGTGCGCGTTGTGCGCGGCGAGCACGCGGGGCCCGTGCGGCCCCCCGTAGGGGTCGAGCAAAACCGGAAGCAGCGGTTGTGCGGTGTCACCGGGGTAGTCCGCAGGCATAAGCACGGCGCACGGGATGCGCCGTGCGCCCCCCTCGGTGAGCGTCACGCGCGGGGACAGACCGGGATCTTCCGCATATGACCGGACGGTCGTCGTCTCCTTGCCGTCCCGCAGGACCCGGGCCAGGCTCCCCGGCCGCTCCGGCACCGCCGACACCAGCACGGTCACGCCCCCGGCGCGCACGGCGGAGTGCACACCGGGCTCCTGCGACACACGCTCCACGCCGAGTTCGTTGACCCGGTAGACGTGCACCTCGCCGATTTCCGGGCCCTCGGCTCCCGGGAAGGCCTCGCCCGCCGACGCCGAGACCAGCACGTCGTCCGATGTCACGTCCAGCACCGCCCGCACCTGCAACTGCGCGCCCGTCAGCGGCCGTTCACCCACCGCGAGGACCCGCGCCCCGCCCTCGTCGGCGATCCGCACCAGCTGTCCCGAGGGGCTCCAGCACGGCACTCCGGGGAAAAGATCAAGCCAAATCGGATCTTCGTCGGCATGCACCATCCGGGTCGCCCCCGAGTCGGTGTCCACCGCGAGGAACAGCTGGCTGCGCTGGTCGCGCGCCTGGACGAGCAGCAGCGGCGCACCCGCCCCTGACCAGTGCACTCGCGCCAGATACGGATAGCGCGCCCGGTCCCAGACGACCTCCGTGCGCACCCCGTTCAGGGCGAAGAGGAACAGCCGAACGTCCGCGTTGGGCGTCCCGGCAGCCGGATACGGCACGTGTTGTGGGTCACGTTTCGGCTGGGCCGGATCCGAGATCCACCACCGCTCCACCGGCGTGTCGTCCACGCGCGCGACGAGCAGCCGGTCCGACTCCGGGGCCCACCAGAAACCTCGCGAACGGGCCATTTCCTCCGCCGCGACGAACTCGGCCAATCCATAGGAAACCGTGTCCGACTCGGGCTCCACCACCGCCCGGTCGTCCTCGCCCCCGGCGCCCACCACCCGCAGCGCGCCCTGGGCGACATACGCGACGAGCCGCCCGTCGGGGGACGGACGGGGGTCGATCACCGGCCCGGGAACCGGCAGTTCACGGGCCGTCCCGACCCGCAGCTCGGCCGTGAACAGCCGCCCCGACAAGGCGAACGACGCCAGTTCCACGGTCTCGTCGGTGGCGTACCCGACGATCCCTGCGCCGCCCTCGCGGCTGCGCTCACGGCGTGCCCGTTCCTCGGGCGAGAGGTCCTCGGAAGCACCCCCGAGGAGGGCGCGCGGATCGGCCGCCACGCGCTCCGTACCGTCCGAGGGGTCGAGCACCCACAGGGAGTTGGCGCGGTCCGTGCCGCTGCCGGAGCGCAGAAACGCGACCCGGGAGCCGTCGGGGGCCACCGTGAACGAACGCGGCGCGCCGAGCGTAAAACGCTGGGTGCGGGCGTGCCGGCGGGGGAAGGAGTCGGACTCGGTCGTCATCCCCCGACCATATTGGCCATGCGCCCCCTTGTGCGGCCGTGCGCCGCGAGATGCGCACGCACCCGTAGTTATGATCACTAGCGCTGAGTGGGTATGAACCTGCTGGCAGTCGTATGGATTTACAAGTTCCCCCGTTCTGTTCTGCTCCCACGTTCCCGGGTTCTTGGAGGTGAGCCGCCGTGGCACTCTCGATTTCGGCGGTGGTGCTGCTGGCGATCATCGTCGTTCTGCTGATCAGGAGGTCAGGCCTGAAGGGCGGTCACGCGGTCGTCTGCATGCTGCTCGGCTTCTATCTCGCCTCCTCGACGATGGCGCCCACGATCAGCGATCTGACGTCGAGCGTGGCGAGCATGATCGGAAGTATCAAGTTCTGATCCCCCTGGGGTGGTCCCCTTAGGCTGGGGGCCATGACGGAACTGCCCGACCGGCGTCTGCTGCTGGTGCACGCGCACCCGGACGACGAGTCGATCAATAACGGCGCGACCATGGCCAGGTACGCGGCCGAGGGTGCCCGGGTCACCGTGGTGACCTGCACCCTCGGGGAGCGTGGCGAGGTCATCCCGGCGGAGCTGCGGCATCTCGCGGGCGCCGCACTGGGTGCGCACCGGCTTGGTGAGCTCACCGCCGCCATGGCCGAACTCGGGGTGACCGACTTCCGGCTGCTGGGCGGCGCCGGTCGGTACGGCGACTCCGGGATGATGGGCCTGCCCGACAACGACGACCCGGCCTGCTTCTGGCAGGCCGACGTCGACGAGGCAGCCGCCGTGCTGGTCCCGGTGATCCTGGAGGTACGGCCCCAGGTCGTCGTCGCGTACGACGACAACGGCGGCTACGGCCACCCCGACCACATCCAGGCCCACCGCGTCGCCCTGCGCGCCGTGGAGCTGGCCGCCGAGGCCGGCTGGACCGTCCCCAAGGTCTACTTCAACCGCGTCCCGCGCTCGGTCGCCGAGGCCGCCTTCGCCCGGCTCCAGAGCGAGCTGCCCGGGCTGCCCTTCGCCAAGAGCGCCGCCGTCGACGACGTGCCCGGAGTCGTCCCCGACGAGCGGATCACCACCGAGATCGACGGCACCGCGTATGCGACGGCAAAGGCCGCAGCGATGCGCGCCCACGCCACCCAGATCGAGGTCGCCCCCGGCGAGCGCCACTTCGCGCTCTCCAACGAACTCGCCCAGCCCCTCTTCACCACCGAGTACTACGAGTTGGTGCGCGGGGACGCGGGCGACGGTGACGGCCCGGAGACCGACCTGTTCGCCGGGCTGCGAACGGAAACGGACGGGGTGGCCTGATGTCCGACCGTGGCTCCATGCTCGCCCAGCCCCTGCAGCGCCCCTCCGCCGGACGGATCGCCGTCTATCTCGGGCTCGTGCTGCTCGGCGCGGTCGCCGGGCTCGCCGGCGCGCTCGTCCAGGCCGGCTGGTTCCCCGGCGGTCTGCTGCTCGCGCTCGCCGGCGCCGCAGGGCTGTTCCTCGGCGGGGCACGCGCCGCCGACAGCCGGGCCGGAGCGGTCGCCCCGGCCGCCGGCTGGATGATCGCCGTCGTGCTGTGCACCGCGGGCCGCCCCGAGGGCGACTTCCTGTTCGGCGCGGGAGGCGGCTCCTATCTCTTCCTGCTCGGTGGGATGGCCCTCGCTGTGATCTGCGCCACCCTTGGGTTCGGACGGCAACCGGTCGGCCGTGACGTCCGACTTGGCAAGTGACGTACCACTTCGCCACGGAGTTCGCGTGCGAGTCCCGTGGGGGTTTCAACGGCGGTCGTGGGTTACCGGCCAGAAGTGGCCAGTATGGTGGACGCGCCGCCGAGCTGCCCGTGAGGTTGTGGCGGGCGGCGGAGCCAACCTGGAGAACCTGCCTTGAGTCGTGAAACTGACAGTCCGTCCTCCGGGCCCAACGGGCGCGGTGGAGCCGCTTACCCGTCGGGCACGCCGCCGTACGGCACCCCTGTGGTGTCCGACGGCGGTACGGACGCGGGCCGTTCGGCCGGACGGCCGGAGGAACGGAAGACCGAGACCACGCTGACGACCCGGATCCGGATCAACATTCCGGGGTCGCGGCCCATTCCGCCGGTCGTCGTGCGCAAGACCGTCGCGGACGCCGAGGGCGACGACACCGCCGGCACCGACGCACAGCAGGCGCCCGCTTCGGGCCCTGCCGGTGCTTCAGGTGCCTCGGGTGATCCGATGTCCGACACCGGTGCCTTCGAGCTGCCCCCCGAACCGGCGCCCGCCGCCGAGGAGAAGACCAGCGACTGGTTCGCCCCGCGCAAGTCCGGGCCCGCCAAGGGCGGTCAGGGCGGCGGCTCCACCAACGGGGCCGGAATGCCGGGCGGTTCGGCCGCGGGCTCCGGGGCTCCGGCTCCCGGTGCGTCCGCTCCCGGCAGCCCGCGTCCCGCTCCCCGGCGGCCCGGTGGCGTGGTCGGCTCCATGTCCGCGCCGGGCTCCCGCCCGGGCGGCACCAACGGCGCGGGGCTTCCCGGAGGCACCAACGGCGCGGGGCTCCCCGGCGGGGCCACCGGCGGTCCGGTGGCTCCCGGGCACGGCGGCGGCACCGGTTCCTTCGACGTGACCGAGGCACTGGCCGCGGGCCCGCTCGGCAACTCCCGCCCGGGACAGGGACAGGGCCAGGGCCAGGGTCAGGGACCCGTACAGGGCCGAGGGCCCGGGCAGGGTCAAGGACCGGCTCAGGGCCAGGGGCAGGGACTCGGCCAGCCTCAGGGCCCCGGCCAGGGGCAGGGTCAAGGCCAAGGCCAGGGGCCGGGGCGTGACAACCTGCCGTACTTCTCGGACAACGGCCGTGCCGACCAGCACGGCTTCGCCGGTCCGCAGGGCCCGGGCGGCCCCGGCGGTATGCAGGACTTCAACTTCAACGGCCCCGACGGCCCCTCCGGCCCCCTCGGCCAGGGCGGTCCGCAGGGCCCCGCGGGCCCCACCGGCGGTCCGGTCACCGGCGCCGCCGGCCCGATGGCGCCCCCGGCCGCCCCGAACGGCTACGCGGGCCCCCGCACTCCCGCTCCCGGCGCCGGCAACACCGCCGTCCGGCTCCCCGGCGGCGGCCTCAGCGACGACACCGCCGTCCTCACGCCGCAGAAGCAGGTCCCCGAGCCGGGCCCGGGCGGCTACGGCCGTCCCGTCGACAACGTCTCCGGGCACACCCTCACCAGCGGCATCCCCGTCGTGCCCGCCGGCCCCGGCACCGGCACGCAGAGCGCAGCGCAGGCCCCGCCCAAGGCACCCGCCCCGGCCGGGCAGAACGCGAACGCGTCTTCGTCGTCTTCGTCGTCCCCGTCGTCCGGGGGCTCGAAGAAGAAAAAGAAGAAGGGCCGCAGCAAGCTGGTCCTGCTCGGCGGGCTGCTGGTCGTCGCCGGCGTCGGCGTCTACGGTGCCGGGCTGCTGATGAACCACTCCGACGTGCCCAAGGGCACCAGCGTGCTCGGCGTCGACATCGGCGGCGGCACCCGCGACGACGCCGTCAAGAAGCTCGACGACGCCTTCGACAAGCGGATCGCGCAGCCGCTGAAGCTGTCCGTCGGCGGCGACACCGTCAGCCTCAAGCCGGACCAGGCGGGCCTGCAGTTCGACATCCAGGCCACCGTCGACGGCGCCGCCAAGGCCGACTACAACCCGGTCTCCGTCGTCGGCTCGCTCTTCGGGCAGCAGCGCGTGGTCGAGCCCGAGATGCCGGTCGACGAGGAGAAGCTCCAGGCGGCCCTGCAGAGCGCCGCGGGCGGCTCCGGCACGGCCACCGACGGCACGATCAAGTTCGAGTCGGGCAAGGCCGTCGCCGTCTACGGCAAGGCGGGCAAGGGCATCGACGCGGCCAAGGCCGCGGACGCCGTCGTCACGGCATACCGCAACCAGGTGGCCACCGGCGGGACCATCCCGGTGCAGGTGCCGACGACCACCAAGCAGCCGACCATCACCGACGCCGAGGTCGACCGGATGATGAAGGAGTTCGCCGAACCGGCGATGTCCGGAACCGTCACCGTCGAGACCGACGCGGTGCACTCCGTCCCCCTGAGCCCGCAGAACTCCCTGTGGAAGTTCCTGGGCGTCAAGGCCATCGACGGCAAGCTGGTCGAGAGCTACGACAAGGAAGCGCTGAAGGAGCTGTACGGCAACGCCTTCGACGGCGTCCTGATCGCCCGCGGGACCGGTCAGAAGACGGCCGTCACCGTCGAGGACGTCATCGGCGCCCTGCGCCCCGCCCTGGTCAGCAAGACGGACCGGACCGGGGTCATCGACACCGACCCGAGCTGACGCGACAGCGGTGCCGTATGACATCTGTCATGCGGCACCGTGGACGGCCGACACTGACGCCGGACCGGCCCCCGGCGCGACGATTGCCGTCATGACGACGACAGCACCGACGACAGCACCGGTGGTCGGCTTCGACCAGGTGAGCAAGAGCTACGGCGAGGTACGGGCGGTGGACGGGCTGACGCTCGCCCTGCACCCGGGGGAGACCGTGGCGCTGCTGGGGCCCAACGGGGCCGGCAAGTCCACCACCCTCGACCTGCTGCTCGGCCTCAGGCAGCCCGACAGCGGCACGGTCCGTGTCCTGGGCGCCAGCCCGCGCGAGGCGATCGTCGCCGGGCGGGTGGGCGCCATGCTGCAGAGCGGCGGCCTGATGGACGAGGTCACGGTCGGCGAACTGGTCGGCCTCGCCTGCTCCCTGCACCCGAGGCCGTACCAGCCCTCCGACGTACTGGCCCGCGCGGGCGTCGCGCAGATCGCCGGCCGCAAGGTCGACAAGCTCTCCGGCGGCCAGGCCCAGCGGGTCCGCTTCGCCCTCGCCACGGCCGGCGACAGCGACCTGATCGTCCTGGACGAGCCCACCACCGGCATGGACGTCACCACCCGCCAGGGCTTCTGGGCCACCATGCGCGAACAGGCCGACCAGGGCCGCACGGTCCTCTTCGCCACCCACTACCTCGAAGAGGCCGACGCGATAGCCGACCGGGTGCTCGTCCTGCACCGGGGCCGGCTGCTCGCGGACGGCACGGCCGCCGAGATCAAGGCCAAGGCCGGGGCACGGCGGATCTCCTTCGACCTGGAGGGCGAGATCGACGAGGCCGCCCTGCGCGCCCTGCCCTTCCTCACCACCGTCGACGTGTCCGGGCAGACCGTCCGCATCCAGTCCTCCGACGCCGACGCCACCGTCCACGCGGTCTACGGCCTCGGTGTCTACCCCCGCAACCTCGAAGTCGCCGGGCTCGGTCTGGAGCAGGCCTTCGTCGCCATCACCGCCGCCGAGGAGGCGAAGACCAAGTGATGAACACCTTCGCCTCACGGGGCCTGATCAAGCTGGAACTGACCCGCGCCCTGCGCAACCGCAAGTTCCTGTTCTTCTCGGTGATCTACCCCTCGGTCCTGTTCCTGCTGATCGCGGGCAGCGCCGACACCACCGAGAAGGTCGACGGCACGGGCCTCACCCTCCCGACGTACATGATGGTCTCGATGGCCTCCTTCGGCGCCCTCACGGCCGTCCTGATGGGCAACAGCGAGCGCATCGCCAAGGAGCGCGAGAGCGGCTGGGTACGGCAACTGCGGCTGACCACGCTCCCGGGCCACGGATACGTCCTCGCGAAGACCGCCAGCGCGGCCGTGGTGAGCCTGCCGTCCATCGTCGTGGTGTTCGCCGTCGCCGCCGCGGTGAAGGGCGTACGGCTCGACGCCTGGCAGTGGGTCGCGCTCACCGGCGCGATCTGGGCGGGCAGCCTCGTCTTCGCCGCCCTGGGTGTCGCGATCGGCTATCTGGCGAGCGGGGACGCGGTCCGCCCGATCACGATGATCACCTACTTCGGGCTGTCCATCCTGGGCGGCCTGTGGATGCCGACGACGACCTTCCCGCAGTGGCTCCAGGACATCGCGAAGTGGGTGCCCACGCACGCGTACGCTGCCCTGGGGCAGGCGATCGAACAGAGTCACGCCCCGCACGCCAAGGACATCGTCATCCTGGCCGTCTTCTTCGCCCTGTTCACGGGCGGCGCGGCCTGGCTGTACCGGAAGGACACGCTGAAGGCGTGAGCGCCATGACGGACGACCAGCTGTATCGGGAAGCCCGGCGGGAGCCGCTGATCCCGCTGGGGCAGCCCGCCGGTACCCGGCGTGAGCTGTGGCGGCGCAAGTTGCTGTGGATCGGCGTCTGGCTGGTGTTCCTCAGCTCGCCGGTCCACGACCTGGTCTCCGGCCACCACGGCACCGCGGGCACCGTCGCCGGCTGGCTGGGCCTGGCGGTGTTCGTCGCCGTCTACCTCTCGCTCCTTTTCCGGGACATGGGGGCGACCCCCTACCCCTCGAAGCTCGTCGGAGCCCTCATCGGTGCCATGGCGGTCCTCGCCACCGTCCTCTCCCTCACCCTCGGCTCCGCCTGGCTCGGCCTGTACTGCTACGTCTCCGTGGCCTGCGGGATCACCCTCCCGCTGCGGCTGGCGTTCTGGACGATCCCGGGCACGGGCGCGCTGATGCTCCTCGTGGGCCTGCGCACCGACGAGGACGAGGCGCTGAACCTTCTCGTCCTGGTTGTGCTCATCGGCTTCGCGATGACGGGCGTGAGCCAACTCGTCCGTACGACGGTGGAGTTGCGCAAGGCCCGTGCGACGGTCGCCCAACTCGCCGCCAACGAGGAGCGGTTGCGTCTGGCCCGAGACCTGCACGACCTCCTGGGCCACTCCCTCTCCCTGATCACCCTGAAGAGCGAGCTGGCCGGGCGGATGCTCCCCGACCACCCCGAGAAGGCGGCCCGGCAGGTCGCCGACATCGAACAGGTCAGCCGGCAGGCCCTGGTGGACGTCCGCGAGGCCGTCACCGGCTACCGCCGCCCCCGACTGGCCGCCGAACTCGCGGGCACCCAGGTCGCGTTGACGGCGGCCGGTATCACCGCGGACGTCCCCGCCGACCCCGGCCTCGACAACGTGCCCGAGGAGAGCGAGGCCGCCCTCGCGTGGGCCTTGCGCGAGGCGATCACCAACGTCGTACGGCACAGCGGCGCCGAGCGCTGCCAGGTGGAGCTCCACAGACGCCAGACCCTCGACGGCCCCGTCCTCGAACTCTCGGTCGAGGACAACGGCTCGGGCGGCTCGGGCAAGGGCCCCGGCAACGGTCTCACCGGTCTCACCGAGCGCCTGGAGAAGGCGGGCGGCACGCTGGAGGCGGGCCGCGTCAAGCACGGCTTCCGCCTGGTGGCCCGCGTCCCGGTGGGCGGCCCCGCGGCCGTAGGATCCGGCTCATGAGTGGTGGCACGATCCGGGTCCTCCTGGCGGAGGACCAGTCGATGGTCCGCGAGGCACTGGCGGCCCTTCTGGGCCTGGAGGACGACATCGAGGTGGTCGCCCAGGTGGCCCGCGGCGACGAGGTACTGGCGGCTGCCCGCGCCCACGACATCGACGTGGCCCTGCTCGACATCGAGATGCCGGGCCAGACGGGCATCGAGGCGGCGGCCCAGCTCCACAAGGAACTCCCGGCCCTCAAGCTGGTCGTCCTCACCACCTTCGGCCGTCCCGGCTACCTCCGCAGCGCGATGGAGGCGGGCGCCGACGCGTTCCTGGTCAAGGACGCCCCGGCGGCCCAACTGGCCCAGGCGGTCCGCAAGGTCCTGGCGGGCGAACGCGTCATCGACCCCACGCTCGCGGCAGCGGCCCTGGCGGAGGGCGCGAACCCCCTGACGGACCGTGAGCGCGAGGTCCTGCGGGCGGCGGCCGACGGCTCGACGAACGCGGAACTGGCAGCGGCCCTGCACCTGTCCCAGGGAACGGTCCGCAACTACCTGTCGACGGCGATCCAGAAGCTGGCGGTACGCAACAGGGCGGAAGCGGTGCGCATCGCGCGGGAGAAGGGCTGGCTGTAAGCGCCGGCAAACCGAGCGCCCAAGTGCGGTGATTCGGTGAAGAATAAAATGCCCTGCCTGTTCGAATTCACGCTCCCTTCTTTTTCTTCACGGAATGTAATGCGTGCATTAGGCCGGGGAGGTCCGACCTCACAGACCACTCCCCGTTCAAAGTGAGGCAACGAAACCGGCGATTAACTAATGCGTAGTCGTCGGGAATCCTCGGCTCTGGTCCACTCCTGGGCACTGCGGTTCACGCACAGAGTCTGGAGGGCCCATGTCCTTGTTCGCCAGGGCGTCCTGGCCGGGGGACCATCGCGACGAGATCGTCGCCGGAACACTCGTCGCGGCGGTGATCGTCGTCCTCGGGTACGCCTCCGGAATCGGCGCGCCGACTCCCACGACAGTCGACACCGCCGCACCTCCGGCTGCCGGGGCCCCGCCCGAGTCGTCCGGCCCTGTCAACGGCTCGGGGACCGGTGACTCCGGGATGGCGGGCTCGGACCCGGGCGCCGGTTCGGTGGGCGACTCCTGGACCGGGGGTGGTGACGCCGGGATCCCGGTCGTCGTCGGCACACCGTCCGCGGCCGGGCACGACGGCCACGGTGCGGGCGGGGACGGCACCGGACACAGCCCGACGCCCGCGCCTTCCGCCTCCGCCACGGACTCCCCCTCGCCCCCTCCCTCGGACGACTGCGACGAGGGTGAAGTGCGTCTCGTCCAGCCCTTGTTGAGCGGCACCCTCACTACGGTGACCGGCCTGCTGGACGGTCTGACCGGAATCGCCGCGTCCCCGTCGCCGTCCCCCTCGCCCTCGTCCTCCCCGGTGCCGGGCGGCCTGTGCGTCGGCCTGGCCGCCTCGCCTTCGGTCCTGGCGGGGGTGCTGCCGTGACAAGCCGTGTGCTGCCCCGGCTCCTCACCGTCCTGACCGCCCTCGCCGCCGTGCTGCTCGCCGCCCCCGCCGCGTCCGCGCACACCGAACTGGAGTCGTCCTCCCCGAAGGCCGGCTCCCGACTCGCCCATACGCCCGCCACCGTACGGCTGGTCTTCAGTGAGCCCGTCGACCTCGCCGACATCCATGTGACCAGCGGCGCCAGGCAGTTGACCGTGTCCCGGGCCGCGCACGGAGACACCGAGGGGAACGCCGTCGAGGTCGCCGTCCCGAAGGCCGCCGGCCAGGACCGCTTTACCCTTTCTTGGCATGTCCTTGACATGGAGGACGGTCATTCGACGTTCGGCACCCTGTCCTTCCCCCTCACGGCGAAGGGGAAGGACACCGGCGCGGCCGACTCCGACTCCGGCGACGACGCACAGGCCGCCCCTCGGGAGTCCGAGGCGGTGCGCACGGCCTGGGTGGCCACCCGATGGGCCGGCTACCTCGCCCTCGCCCTCTACGTCGGCGGGATCGCGTTCCTCTCGCTGCTCTGGCCCCAGGGCGCCCACGACCGCCGTACCCGCCGCATCCTCACGCTCTCCTGGGCAGCCGGCCTCGCGGCGAGCCTCCTCGCCCCCGGCCTGCAGGGCGCGTACGGAGCGATGGGCACCCTCGACGACGTACTCCGGCGATCCACCTACACCGACCTGCTGGCCACCGAGGTCGGCATCGTCGCCGCCTGCCGGGTGCTGCTGTGGGTGCTCGCGGCCATCGTGCTGGCCGCGCTGCTGCAAGGCGGCGAGCGTGCCGCACGATCGCCGGGCTGGCGGGTCGGCGCCCTCGCGGTCGGCCTCGGCCTCCTGCGCACCACCGGCATGACCGGGCACAACGCCGAGGGCACGCACCCCGGTTGGGGCGAGGTGGCCGACCTGGTCCATCTGCTCGGCGTCTCGCTCTGGCTGGGCGGGCTGACCCTCCTGCTGCTGGGCGTGCTGCCGAGGCGCCGCCCGGAGGAGCTGTCGACGACGGTGCCCGGCTACTCCGTTCTGGCCGGGGTCTCGGTCGCCGCCGTCGCGCTGGCCGGGGCGGTGCTGGCCTGGCAGGTCGTCGGCTCACTCGACGCGCTCGTCGACACCGGTTACGGCCGGCTGCTCCTGCTCAAACTCGTCCTCCTGGCCACCGTCCTGCTGATCGCCCAGCGCAGCCGCGGCTGGGTGCGGACGCGGCTCGACATCGCCGTACTCCTGCGCGGCGACCGCGCCACCGTACGGCCCTTCGTCTACTCGGTCGCGGCCGAGACGGGGCTCGTCCTCGTCGTCCTCGCCGCGACGAGTCTGCTGGTCACGTCCGCCCCCGGCCGCTGACCGGCGCCCTCCCACCCCTCTCACCTCACAAGGGAGACGCACCACCATGCACACTGACGACACCACCGAAACCCCGCCGAGCCATCGGCGCTCCCGGCTCGGTAACCGGGTGCTGCTCGCGACGGGTCTCGGCGCCGGCATCACGGCCGTCGCCTGCCTCGGGCTGCTGCAGGCGTCCAGCGGGGCCGCGGCCCCGCAGACGGCCGCACCCGCGGCCGAGGCCCACTCGATGGCGGACGAGGCGATGCCTGCCGCCGCCGACGCCAAGGCGGCCGACGTCACCATCGAGATCAAGGACTACAAGTTCGCGCAGCCGACCCTGACCGTGAAGGTCGGCCAGACCGTGAAGTGGGTCAACGAGGACACCGCTCCGCACACGGTCACCACCACCAGCGGCCCGGCCAAGTTCGACTCCGGGACGCTCAACAAGGGCGACAGCTGGTCGTACACCTTCACCAAGGCCGGCACCTACAAGTACTACTGCGCCGTCCACCCGGACATGACGGCCGCGATCACGGTGGTCGCCGACGACAGCGGCGGCAGCACGGGCGGCTCGACTGGAGGGTCCACGGGCGGCTCGACCGGAGGGTCCACCGGGGGTTCGACCGGAGGGTCCACCGGTGGTTCGACGGGCGGTTCGACGGGTGGCAGCAGCGGTGGTTCGACGGGCGGCTCCACGGGTGGCTCCACCGGCGGATCGACCGGCGGCTCCACCGGTGGTTCGACCAGCGGGGGCAGCACCTCCGGCAGCTCCGGCGGCACCAGCGGTGGTGACGACGGTGGGGACGAGAGCTGCGTCAGCGTCCAGCAGGTCCTGCTGCCGATCCTCCAGCACCTGAACAAGGCCCACCTCGAGGAGTCCCCCGGCCAGCAGGTCCAGGACGCGCTCCAGCTCGACAGCTACATCAAGATGCACACCGTCTGGCTGGAGTCCATCCTCACCCCGGCCGTGAACGGCACCGGCAGTATCACCGACGACACCCTCAGCGTGCTGCTCCAGCACATCAACTCGGCACACCTGGAGGAATCGCTGGGCCAGCAGGTCGCCGACCTCCTCAACCCCGACGCGTACGTGAAGATGCACACCGTCTGGGCCGAGCACCTGCTCGCCCCCACCACGGAGTACCTCACCAACTCCTGCTGACCCGAGTCCGGCAGAACGTGGCGGGCCGGCCGAGTCGCAGTCGGCCGGCCCGCCACGGGCCCATTGTCGTCCCCCGTCTCTCCTCTCGACCACCGAGGTGCCCGAGATGACCGCCGAAACCCTCCCCACCGCCGTCCTTCCCCCGCCCCCGCCCCGGCCCGGACCCTCCTGGCTTCCCCTCCCCGGCGCCTACACCGCCGCGCCGGGCCGCTGTATCGCCGAACTGACCGCCCGGCTGGGCCCGGTGCCGACCCTGCGCCGCCGTCTGACCGCCGCGCGGACCGCCCTCACGGTCACGCCCGACGCCGAGGGCTGCCTGCTGAGCCTGGAGCTGACCGGCCGGCCGCTGCGGGGCAGGACCCTCGGTTTCGTCAGCACGAGCATCACGCCGGAGGCCGACGGATCCCGCCTGACCGTGCCCGGCGAACTCGCTCTGGACGACACCGACACCGACACCGACACCGACACCGACAGCGACGCCGACGACGCCCGCGTGCCGGCCACGCTCACGCTGCGCGTCGTCGACCGCGCCGACGACCTCCTTCTCGTCCTCGGGGACCTACGACTCCCGTACGGCCCGCTCCGCCGCAGGACCGGACTCACCCTGTCCCGCATCCGTCCCGCAGACCGCATACGGCTGCTTGTCGCCGTGGAGTTCACATGCCCCGCCTGACCGTCCTGCGCGCGCTGCCGGCCGCCCTCCTCGTGACCGGCGCCGTCGCCGTCCTGCCCGGTGCCGCTTCCACGGCGCACGCGGCCTCGGCCCACCAAGTCCTCATGTCGGGCTACGCGTTCAGCCCGCGCTCGCTCACCGTCACCGCCGGGGACACCGTCACCTGGACCAACCAGGACCAGGCACCCCATGACGTGAAGACCACCTCCGGTCCCGCCTCGATCCACTCTCCGATGCTGAACAAGGGCGGCACCTGGAGTCACACCTTCACCACCGCGGGCACCTACGGTTACGTCTGCACCGTGCACCCGGGCATGACCGCACAGCTCGTCGTGAAGGCCGCCGCCGCGCACACTGCCGCCGCGCACCCGACCGCCCACGAGCACGTCCACCAGCCCGCCACGTCCGCCCCCGCCGCCGGTCGCCCCGCGGCACAGCCCACCCGCACGACCGCATCCGCCTCCCACGCCCACCACAACGGCACGGCCGCCACGGAGGCGGACGACTCACCCTCGCCGTCGGGTTCGGCCGCCGCGGGGGCCGAGGCGTCCGCGGCCCCGGCACAACCCGCCGTTGCCCTCCAGAGCGACACCGCGGCGGCCCGGCCGCTCGATCCGCTGCTCCTCCTCGCGGGCATCGTCGCCGGCGTCGCGGTGCTGTGCCTGCTCCTCGTCGGCTCCCGGTCATCGGCCACGGCGACCCGAAGCAGCGGGGACTGACCCGCACTTTGGTTCAGTCGACGAAGTCGGCGACCAGGATGGCGAATTCGTCGGGGCCGGCGAGGCGGATGCCGAGGCTCTCGGCCTTGGCGCGCTTGGACCCGGCACCTTCGCCGGCGACGACCAGGGTGGTCTTCTTGGAGACGCTGGAGGAGGAGCGGCCGCCGGCGCGTTCGACGAGTTCGTTCATCTGGTTGCGGCTGAGCTTCTCCAGGGGGCCGGTCATCGCGCCGGTGACCACGACCGTCATCCCGGCCAGCGGCCCTCCCGCCGGCTCGGCGGCGGCGGTGGTGCCGTCGGCGTCGCTGTCCGCCGGGGCGGGCGGGGTGGCGCCGGGTTCGGTCATGTTGACGCCGACCGCGGCGAGCTTGTCGATGAGCGGGGCGAGTTCGGCGAGTTCCGCGACGATCGAGGGGGCTTTCTCGGTGCCGATGCCCTCGACCTGCTGGACCGCTTCGGCGTCGGCGGCGCGGAGATGCTCCATGGTGGCGAAGTGGCGGGCGATGCGGCGGGACATGGAGCGCCCGGTGCCGCGGACGCCGAGCGCGCACAGCACCCGCGACAGCGGCTGGGCCTTGGCTGCGGCAAGGGCGGCGAGGAGGTTGTCGGTGCTGGTGGCGCCCATCCGCTCGAGGCCGAGGAGCTGCTCACGGGTGAGGGTGAACAGGTCGGCGAGGTCGGCGACCAGGCCGGCGTCGACGAGCTGGACGACGCGGGTGTGGCCGAGCCCTTCGATGTCGAGCTGGTCGCGGCCGGCGGCGTAGGAGAGGGAGGCGACCAGGTGGCAGTTGCGGCCGTTCACGCAGCGCCAGCGCTGCTCGGTGGTGTCGATGTCCGATCCGCAGCGCGGACAGGTTTCGGGGAAGACGATGGGCTGTTCGTCGCCGGTGCGCAGGTGGGCGACGGGGGCTTCGATACGGGGGATGACGTCGCCGGCCCGGTGGACCATGACGTGGTCGCCCAGCCGTAGGTCGCGGCGGGTGATGTCGGCCGGGTTGTGCAGGGTGGCGTAGGTGATGGTGGAGCCGTCGATCTCGACCGGCTCCAGCACGGCGCGCGGGGCGATGACGCCGGTGCGGCCCACGTTCCACTCCACCTCCAGCAGCCGCGTGATCTTCTCCACGGCCGGGAGCTTGTAGGCGATCGCCCAGCGCGGGGCCCGCGACCCCGAGCCGGCGGCCTGCTGGTCGGCGGCCAGGTCGGCCTTGATGACGATCCCGTCGATCCCGAACGGCAACTGGGCGCGCAGGGCGGCGATCTCCCGCACCCGGGCCAGGACCTCATCGACGGTGCCGGCGGTGAGGCCCGGTACGGCGGTGGCCGCGGTCGTGTTCACCCCGAGGGCGGCGGCCCGGGCCATCAGGTCGCTGTGCGCGGCCTCGGCCAGCCGGGCGGCGAGCGCGGACTCGGTGCCGGCGAGGGGCAGCAGGCCGTAGCCGAAGAACGTCATCGGCACGGTGTAGGCGCGCTCCCGGGCGCGCAGGGTGCCCGCCGCGGCGTTGCGCGGGTTGGCGAACGGCTGGCCACCATGCCCGGTACGCACCTCGTTGGCGTGCTCGAACTGGGCGGTCGTCATCAGTACCTCGCCGCGCACCTCCACCGTGACCGGCTCGGCCAGCTCGTCCGGGAGTCCCTCGATGGTGCCGATCGCGTGCGAGACGTCCTCCCCGGCCGTCCCGTCGCCCCGCGTGATCAGTCGCGTCAGACGGCCTCGGGTGTAGCGGGCCACGACCGCCAGACCGTCCAGCTTCGGCTCGGCGCTGTACCGCTCCACCTCGTGCCCGATGCGGCGGGCCAGCGAGGCGGCCCACGCCGTGAACTCCTCCGGCGAGAACACGTTGTCCAGGCTCAGCATCGCCACCGTGTGCGGGACGTCCCCCTGCACGGCGCCGCCGGCGACCTTCCCGGTCGGCGAGCCGGGCAGCACCTTGCCGGGATGGGCGGCCTCCCACTCCGCGATGGAACGCACCAGCCGGTCGTAGGCGTCGTCGTCCAGCGTCGAGGTGCCTCCGGTGTAGTAGGCGGCCGACGCCTTCACCGCGTCCTCGACCGCCTGCGCGTAGGCGGCGGCATCCATGATCACAGCAGGTGTTGTCATGGACGTCATCCTGCACGCCACCACTGACAACGCCCCCGATCAGGAGAACGACCTGCCCGTCACCCATTTGGTGCAGCGACAAAACGATCCGCTGGGTGAATGACGCCGGGCTTCGTGCCGCGTCCGGGGACGGGCGACGATCCTGGGCCGGATATCCGACCGGCCAGGAGGCCCGCTCACCGGGTCCTGGTCCTCGACCGGCGAGGAGTTTCACGTTGCGATTTCGTCGTTTGACCGCGGGCGCCCTTGGGTGCGCGGCCGTCGTCCTCACGTCACTGGGTGCGATGACCACTGCCGCGAGCCCCGCGGCCGCCACCCCGTGCGGCTTCTACGAGACCGGCTCCGACGCCTTCTACAACCACTGCACCTCTGACGGCTCACAGGTCGTCATCAAGGTCGAGGTCGCCCGGGCGCCCGATCACGAGTGGTGCGTCGGGCCCGGCAGGACCTGGCTCGGCTCCGCCGGCAGGATCCAGGGCGCCCACTACACCGGTCGTACCTGCTGACCGACAGGGAGAGTTCGTCGTCGGGGAGTGCTAGTTCAACCGTGCCCGCGCGGCCTGGGCCTCCTGGCGGACCCGTTCCGCGCCCTCCTCGTCGACGACCTCCACCAACTGCGCGTACTCCTCCAGCTCGTCCGCGCCCCCCAGGAAATCCCCCCGCCGCACGAGCAACTGTCCCTTCTCGTGCCGCAAGCGAGCGGGATGATGCGGAATCAGCAGTGACAGCTCCACCGCCCACAGGGAGACCTCCGACCGCTCGGGGCGAGCCGCCGCCCACGACCGGATGTTGTTGAGGATCCGCATGACCACGGCCAACGGCTCGGCAGGCGTCACCGAGGCCCCCTCCAGGGAAGGCTCCGCCCCGCTCCGCACCTGCCCCCCGTCGAACGGATCCACCAGCACCTGCCCGTCCGCGGCCCCGAACCCCACCACGAAGTGCCCCGGCAGCGCGACCCCGTACACCGGAGCCCCCGCCCGCCGGGCGACCTCCATCCACACCACCGACAGCAGGATCGGCAGGCCCTGCCGCCGCAGCAGCACCCGGTGCAGCAGGGAGGACTCCAGCCGCTGATAGTCCGCGGAGGAGCCGCGGAACCCGTACCGCTCGCCGAGCAGGACCCGCACCGCCTCCGCCCAGGCCGACGCCCCGCCCGGCCGGTACGGCAGCTCCCCGGCGAGCCGGTCGAGCTCCGCCTGCGCCGCGTCCAGCCCGGCCGGACCCAGCTCCGGGTCCGCCTCCGCGCCGATCAGCAGGCACAGCGTGGCGAGGTCGGGCCGCTCCGCGCGCGCCTCCTCGGCGAACAGCCGCCGTACCTCACCGGCGGCGAAACCCGTCACGAGGGCTCCCGGTAGTGGTGGTACGCGTGATGCGGCGAGAACCCCATCCGGGAGTAGAGCGCCCGCGCCCCCGCGTTCTCCTCCTCCACCTGGAGCCAGGCGGCCGACGCGCCCTCCTCCAGCGCCCGCCCGGCCAGCGCGGCCATCACCGTCGTGGCGAGCCCCTTGCGCCGATGCGCCGGATCCACCTCGACCGCGCCGAACCCGGCCCAGCGCCCGTCCACGACACACCGCCCGATGGCGGCGGGCGCGTCACCCGGCGCCGGCCCGGGCACGGACGCGAACCACACCGAAGGTCCGCTTCCCAGCACCCTCAGGGCCACCTCGCCCACCGCCTTGCGCTGATACCGGGCCAGCCACCCGTCGTCCGCGACCCGCGACAGCACGACCGCTGAGGAGTCCGCGTCGGCGACCGGCGCCAGCGCCCCGATCCACAGGTCCGCGGTCACCTCGCGCACCCATCCGCGCCGCTCCAGCTCAGCGCCGAGCAGTTCCTGGGTGCCCTCGGCCCCGGTCGCGGTCTGGACGTAGGCGGGCAGACCGCGGTCGCCGTACCAGCGTCGTACGACGTCCAGCGCGTCGTCGAGCGGGCGGCCCGGGTCGCCGAGGGGCAGCACCGAGTTGGCGCGGCGCGTGTACCCGGAGGCGGCCCGCAGCTCCCATCCGCCGAGCCGCTCGCTCTCCAGCGGCTGCCAGCCCCGCGCGGTGACCCTGGCGAGCTCCTCGTAGGTGGCGGCGGGACCCCGGCGGCGGGCCGGGGCGGGCGGTACGACCTTCCCGGCGACCAGCGAGGACTCGTCAACGCGCACGCTCTCGCCGCTCTTCCGTGTGATCACGAGCACACCGTCGTCCCATGATGTGAGAACACCCACCGTGTCGGTGAATTTCCCGTCCGTCACCCCGGGGGCGGTCAGGCATCGCACTGAGACACGTTTTCCCACGTCAGCAGTGGTTATACGGACTTCGAGGCGCCCGTAGGCCGAGATTTCCACAGGTCGGTCCACCCCTCCTGTTCGGATCATGCCCAAGAACGGAGATACTAGGGGCGGGCATCGACGACGCCGCGCTCCCGCGCGCCAGGCGGCAGGGCCTGAGGAGGCCCGCCAGCGCCCTATCGAGGAGGAACGACAGCGTGACCTACGTCATCGCGCAGCCTTGTGTCGACGTGAAGGACAAGGCGTGCATCGAGGAGTGCCCGGTCGACTGCATCTACGAGGGCCAGCGGTCCTTGTACATCCACCCGGACGAATGCGTTGACTGTGGTGCCTGTGAGCCGGTCTGCCCGGTCGAGGCGATTTTCTACGAGGACGACACTCCGGAGGAGTGGAAGGACTACTACAAGGCGAACGTCGAGTTCTTCGACGAACTCGGCTCGCCCGGTGGCGCGAGCAAGCTGGGGCTGATCGAGCGGGACCACCCGTTCGTCGCCGCGCTGCCGCCGCAGGCCGAGTAACCAGTCCGAGCGGCCCGCCCACAGACGCGTCGCCTCGGTCCCGTACGGCCTGATCACCCCCCGATGACGATCTCGGCGGCCGTACGGGACCGAGGCGTTTGCCGTACCGACGAAAGTGAGCCCGTAACCGTGTCCTCCGTAGTCTCCGACCGGCTGCCCACCTTCCCCTGGGACAAGCTGGAGCCGTACAAGAAGACGGCCGCCGCTCATCCCGGCGGCATCGTCGACCTGTCCGTGGGCACGCCGGTCGACCCGGTTCCCGAGCTGATCCGGAAGGCGCTGATCGACGCGGCGGACTCGCCGGGCTACCCGACGGTCTGGGGCACCCCGGCGCTGCGCGACGCGATCACCGGCTGGCTGGGACGGCGCCTCGGCGCGCGGGACGTCACCCACCGCCACGTCCTGCCGATCGTCGGCTCGAAGGAACTCGTCGCCTGGCTCCCCACCCAGCTGGGCCTCGGCCCCGGCGACCGGGTGGCGTACCCGCGCCTGGCCTACCCGACGTACGAGGTCGGCGCCCGCCTCGCCCGCGCCGGGTACGAGGTCTACGACGACCCGACCGAGCTGGACCCCGAGGGCCTGAAGCTCCTCTGGCTGAACTCCCCGTCGAACCCCACGGGCAGGGTCCTCTCCCAGGCCGAGCTGACGCGGATCGTCGCCTGGGCGCGCGAGCACGGCGTCCTGCTCTTCTCCGACGAGTGCTACCTCGAACTGGGCTGGGAGGCCGACCCCGTCTCCGTCCTGCACCCGGACGTGAACGGCGGCTCGTACGACGGCATCGTCGCGGTGCACTCGCTCTCCAAGCGCTCGAACCTGGCGGGCTACCGCGCGGCCTTCCTGGCCGGCGACCCGGCGGTCCTCGCGCCGCTCCTGGAGATCCGCAAGCACGGCGGCATGATGACGCCGGCGCCCACCCAGGCGGCCGTGGTGGCGGCCCTGTCCGACGACACCCACGTCCACGAACAGCGCGAGCGCTACCTGGCCCGCCGGGAGGTCCTGCGGGCGGCACTGGTCGGGCACGGCTTCCGCATCGAGCACAGCGAGGCCAGCCTCTACCTGTGGGCCACCCGCGACGAGTCCTGCTGGGCCACCGTCGCCCACCTCGCCGACCTGGGCATCCTCGTCGCCCCCGGCGACTTCTACGGCACGGCGGGCGAGAAGTTCGTACGCGTGGCCCTGACGGCGACGGACGAACGGGTCGGGGCAGCGGTGGCGCGCCTGTAACGGCTCATACCTAGCGGCTCATACGACGACGGGGCCCGGGGGAGTCCCCCGGGCCCCGTCGTCGTGTCCGGACGTCAGCCGAGCGGCAGGCCCTTCACCGGCAGGGTCTGCGCGCCCGGGAGGCCGCCCCCGGCGAGGGACTCCGTCGGCAGGCCGCCCTTCGTCGCGGTCGTGGCGGTGTCCCCGAGGATGGCCCCCGCGGAGCCCGCCGCCTCACCGGCGGCCTTCTGCGCGGCCGGTGCCGCCTTCTTCACGGCCTTGCCGCCGGTCTTGCCCGCGGCCGGCACCGCCTGCTCGACCGCCTTGCCGCCGGCCTCGCCCGCGAGCCCGGTGACGTGCTGCGTCGCGCCGTCGGCCGTGGTCGCGACGCTCGTCGCGTCCAAGGCCGTCAGCCCGCCGAGGTTCGGGGTGGCCGGCAGGGTGGAGGGGGCCGCACTGGCGGAGCCGGCCGCACCGACCCCGGCGGCCGCTCCCGCAGCGACAAGCAGTGCGGCACGGGCGATCCTGCGGGTCAGGGGGAGGGACATGATGCTCCTTCGACGGGAGAGAACAAAGACGCCGTGACTACCGCTCGAAGGCCATGAAGGTTGCGGACGCCCAACGTAAAGAGTTGGCAATGCGTCGCATTATCGGCTGCGGATAAAAACGGGCAAAGACCGCCCGATGTGAAAGTCCGTCAAACCATCGGAGCCCTTTGATCCCAAGGGATTCGCCGGATGCGAGGGTGACGGCGCGAAAACCTGCGCACACGGCCGCACGGCCACCCCGTACGGCACCCGGTCGAGTGACGACCCGTACTCCTGCGCGGACCCGTACTACTGCGCGGTGACGATCCGCACGCTGTCGGTTCCGCCGCCCGCCGCCGAGACGCCCGCCGCACCCGCGGCCTCCGCGTTGCTCGACCCCGTCGACCGCCACTGGCTGTCGGTGTTCCCCGCCGTCCACTGCCGGCCCGCGTACGCCACGCTCTGGATGCGCAGCGCCGAGGCGTTGGCCACCGCCCAGTGGGCCAGCTGCCAGCCGCGCTCCGGGACCGTGCGCCCGGCCGCGGTGGTGTCCTCGGACACCGGCAGGATCACGGTCCGCCCTTCGGTCTCGGCGGTCGGTTCGGTGATCGGCTCGTCGGTCGCGGACGTCTCCCGCGTACCGGAACCGGACTCCGCGTCCTTCAGCGCGTCCCGCCCGAAGTCCCGTACCAGCGCCGCGCGCACCGCCGCCGGACCGGTGGCCGTCGTGGCCTCCGCCCGGCCCTCACAGGTCAGCGTGGCCGCCGAGGTCCCGGTGAGCGCGGCCGCCAGCAGCTCGGCGTCCTTCTCGTGCTTGGCGTACGCCTCCGGGTACCCGCTGCGCTGCACCCGCTGCGCCGCGACGGTGAGCGGGAGGTCGAGATAGTCGGGCACCTTGGCCAGGTGCTCGTAGAAGATGTCCGCCGCGTACGCCGGGTCCGTGACCTGTTTCTCGGTGCCCCAGCCCTGCGAGGGCCGCTGCTGGAACAGGCCCAGCGAATCCCGGTCGCCGTGGGTGAGGTTGCGCAGCGCCGACTCCTGGATCGCGGTCGCCAGGGCTATGGCGACCGCCCGCTCGGGCAGGTCCCGGTTGGTGCCGACGGCCGCGATCGTGGCCGCGTTCACCGCCTGCTCCGGGGTGAACTCGTACGTCGTGCTCTCTGTCTCACCGGTCACGCCCGCCTCGCCGGAAACGACTCTGCAGCCGGGATCGCCGGTGCCGCCGGCGACGTACTGGACCACGACATAGCCCACGACAGCGGACAGGGTCACGCAGGCTGCCCCGAAACGGAGGAGGCAGCCGCGGCGCTTGGGAGAGGGGTACGGCTCTGGCACGCGTACAAGGTACTGGAGAGTACGGAGTCGTAGGAGACTGGTGCGCGCATGTGTGGGAAGCGTGATGGTCGCACTGGCGCGTTAGGGTCGACGCCATGGCCGACACCCCCCTTGACCTCACTCTGGACGCCGCCACGCTCACCGCGCGGCTCGTCGACTTCCCCTCCGAGAGCGGCACCGAGAAGCCCCTCGCGGACGCGATCGAGACCGCCCTGAGCGCGCTGCCCCACCTCACGGTCGAGCGCCACGGCAACAACGTGGTCGCCCGCACGAACCTGGGCCGCGCGCAGCGGGTGATCCTGGCCGGCCACATCGACACCGTCCCGATCGCGGACAACGTCCCCTCCCGCCTGGACGAGGACGGCGTGCTCTGGGGCTGCGGCACCTGCGACATGAAGTCGGGCGTCGCGGTCCAGCTCCGCATCGCGGCCACCGTCCCGGCCCCCAACCGCGACCTGACCTTCGTCTTCTACGACAACGAGGAGGTCGCCGCCGACCTCAACGGCCTCCGGCATGTCGCCGAGGCCCGCCCCGAGTGGCTGGCCGGGGACTTCGCGGTGCTCCTGGAGCCGTCGGACGGCCAGGTCGAGGGCGGCTGCCAGGGCACCCTGCGCGTGCTCCTGAGGACCTCGGGCGAGCGGGCCCACTCGGCGCGCGGCTGGATGGGCTCCAACGCGATCCACGCCGCCGCCCCGATCCTGGCGCGCCTCGCCGAGTACAAGCCGCGGTGGCCGGTGATCGACGGCCTGGAGTACCGCGAGGGCCTCAACGCGGTCGGCATCAGGGGCGGCGTCGCGGGCAACGTCATCCCCGACGAGTGCGTGGTCACCGTCAACTTCCGCTACGCGCCGGACCGGACCGCGGAGGACGCGATCGCCCACGTCCACGAGGTCTTCGCCGACTGCGGAGTGACGGAGTTCGTCGTCGACGACCACAGCCCCGGCGCCCTGCCCGGCCTCTCCCACCCGGCAGCGGTCGCCTTCATCGAGGCGGTGGGCGGCACTCCGATGCCCAAGTACGGCTGGACGGACGTCAGCCGCTTCTCCGCCCTCGGCATCCCCGCGGTCAACTACGGCCCCGGCAACCCGCACTTGGCCCACAAGCGCGACGAACGCGTCGAGACGGCGAAGATCCTGGCCGGGGAGGAGCGCCTCCGGGCCTGGCTGAGTGACTGAGCAGTGGCCGGGTCCTGGCCGGGTCCTGGCTGAGGAGCGGCTGGGTACGAGCACGCTTCGAGCCGGACACGCCGACGTCCCCCGTCCGTAACCCGGGTGGATCTACGCTGGCACGGAAAGACCTGCAAGCGGAGGGAGCGCACATGGCTACCGGCAACCCCGAGGGGAAGCAGCAGCCGCCGGAGGAGCAGCGGCTGGGACCGGTCCTCCGACGGCGAGGTCAGGTCACGGCCAGCACCACCGACCAGCGGCTGCTGGACGCGGGCGGACCCTCCGACTGGGTCCACACCGACCCCTGGCGGGTCCTGCGCATCCAGTCCGAGTTCATCGAGGGCTTCGGCACACTCGCCGAACTCCCCCCGGCGATCAGCGTGTTCGGCTCCGCCCGGACCCCCGTCGACTCGCCGGAGTACGCGGCGGGTGTGCGGCTGGGCAGCGCCCTCGTCGAGGCGGGCTGGGCCGTCATCACCGGCGGCGGCCCGGGCGCCATGGAGGCGGCCAACAAGGGCGCGTGCGAGGCGGGCGGCATCTCGGTCGGCCTCGGCATCGAGCTGCCCTTCGAACAGGGGCTCAACCCCTACGTCGACATCGGGCTCAACTTCCGGTACTTCTTCGTCCGCAAGATGATGTTCGTGAAGTACGCGCAGGGATTCGTCGTCCTGCCCGGCGGCCTCGGCACCCTCGACGAGCTCTTCGAGGCCCTGACCCTCGTCCAGACCCAGAAGGTCACCCGCTTCCCGATCGTCCTCTTCGGCACGGAGTACTGGGGCGGCCTGATCGACTGGCTCAGGAACACCCTGATCGCCCAGGGCAAGGCGTCGGAGAAGGACCTGCTCCTGTTCCACGTGACGGACGACGTGGACGAGGCGGTGGCACTGGTCTCGAAGGAGGCGGCGCGCTAGAAGCCGCTGCTTTTTGGCCTACCGAGACGGTGGTGGGCGGGCGTAGGCCGGGGGTCCGGGGAGCGGGAGCCCCCTGGTACCCGGAGTGGGCCTACGCCAGCCCTCGCCGTGCCACCGCCGGGGCCCGGTGGCCTGCGATCGACGCCACCATCTCGAGTACCTGCCGTGTCTCGGCAACTTCGTGCACCCGGTAGACCTGGGCCCCCAGCCACGCCGACACCGCAGTCGTCGCAAGGGTCCCCACCACCCGCTCCTTCACCGGCCGGTCCAACGTCTCCCCGACGAAGTCCTTGTTGGACAGCGACACCAGCACCGGCCAGCCCGTCTCCACCATCTCGCCCAGCCGCCGCGTCGCCTCCAGGCTGTGCCGCGTGTTCTTCCCGAAGTCGTGCCCCGGATCGATCAGCACCGACTCCCTCGGCACCCCGAGCGCCACCGCCCGCTCCGCCAGCCCCACGGTCACCCGCAGAATGTCGGCCACGACGTCGTCGTACGTCACCCGGTGCGGCCGGGTCCGCGGCTCCGCGCCCCCCGCGTGCGTGCACACCAGCCCCACCCCGTACCGCGCGGCGACCTCCGCGAGCCCGGGGTCGACGCCACCCCACGCGTCGTTCAGCAGGTCCGCGCCCGCCTCGCAGACCGCCTCCCCGACCTCCGCCCGCCAGGTGTCGACGCTGATGATCACGTCCGGGAAGCGCCGCCGTACCTCCGCCACGAAACCGACGGTCCGCCGCGCCTCCTCCTCGGCGGTCACCTCGTCACCCGGGCCCGCCTTCACCCCGCCGATGTCGACGATGGCGGCACCCTCCGACACCGCCTGCTCGACGCGGGCGAGCGCCGGCTCGTCGCGGAAGGTCGCGCCCCGGTCGTAGAACGAGTCGGGGGTCCGGTTCACGATCGCCATGATCACCGGCTCATGGGCCCCGAACTCCCGCCTGCCCAGCCTGAGCATCGCCTGTGACCTCTCCTAGTACGTGCTGCGCATCCACCGCCTGCGACCCTAACTGTCCGACCCGCATGGCACGATCGGACCCACACACTTTCGAGACCGAGCACACCGAGCCTGGGGACCCACCGATGGTTATGTTCTTGTTCCTGGTCATCGCGCTCGCCGTGGTGGTCGCCGCGGTGACACTCGCCGTGGTGGGCGGCGGCGAGGGCACCGGCCCGCTGCCGGAGGCCGCGCCCCAGCGGTTGCACGACCCGCTGCCCGCGGACCGCCAGGTCGAGCGCTCCGACGTCGACCGCCTGCGCTTCCCGCTGGCCGCCCGCGGCTACCGCATGGCGGACGTCGACGACGCCCTGAACCGCCTCGGCGCGGAGCTCGCCGAGCGCGACGCCCGGATCGCCGACCTGGAGTCCGCCCTGTCCGGCGCGCAGGCCCCGAGCGGGTCCCAGGTCTCCTTCGAGAAGCCCGCCCCGGAGGACCAGCAGTGACCGACGGTACGGCCGTCGCCGGTCCGGACGGCGCGCTGCGCTGCCCCTGGGCGCTGTCCACCGAGGACTACGTGGCGTACCACGACGAGGAGTGGGGCCGCCCGGTCCACGGCGACGACGCGCTCTTCGAACGGCTCAGCCTGGAGGCCTTCCAGTCCGGCCTCTCCTGGATCACGATCCTGCGCCGCCGCACCGGCTTCCGCGCCGCCTTCGCCGACTTCAAGATCGCCTCGGTGGCCACGTTCACGGACGAGGACCGCACCCGCCTCCTCGCCGACGCGGGCATCATCCGCAACCGGGCCAAGATCGACGCGACGATCGCCAACGCCCGCGTGCTGGCCGACTGGCCCCCGGGCGACCTGGACACCCTGATCTGGTCCCACGCCCCGGACGCGGCGACTCGCCCGATCCCGCAGACCTTGTCGGACATCCCGGCGGTCACGGACGAGTCGACAGCCCTGTCCAAGGCCCTGAAGAAGCGCGGCCTGAGATTCGTGGGCCCGACGACGGCGTACGCCTTGATGCAGGCCTGCGGCCTGGTCAACGATCACCTGCAAACCTGCGTCAGTCGTATGCCCTAGGGGCTCAACGCCCCAAGTACCTCGGCGTCTCCTTCTTCACGAACGCGGACACCGCGGTCGCATGGTCCTCGGACGCCCCGGCCCGCCCCTGCAACTCGTCCTCCTTGTCCAGCGTCTCGGAGAGGGAGTGCGAGAACCCGTAAGCCACCGCTTCCTTGATCGCCGCATAGGCCACGGTCGGCCCCGCGGCCAAGGCCCGAGCGACCCGCTCACCCTCGGCCCGCAGCTCCGCAGCCGGCACGACCCGGTTGGCGATCCCCAGCTCGTAAGCCTCCTGAGCCTTGATGCTCCGGGGGAAGAGCAGCAGATCGGCGGCCCGCCCGGGCCCGATCACGCGGGGCAGGGTCCAGGAGACCCCGGAGTCGGCGGTGAGCGCGACACCCGCGAACGACGTGTTGAAGGACGCCGTGTCGGCCACGACGCGGTAGTCCGCGGCGAGGACGAACCCGAATCCGGCCCCCGCGGCGACCCCGTTGACCGCGCAGACCACCGGCTTCGGCGCCTCCGTCAGGGCGCGCACGATCGGGTTGTAGTGCTCCTTGACCGTGCTCATGACGACGTCCGAGCCCTTGGCCAGCAACTCGATGTGCTCCTTGAGGTCCTGCCCCACGCAGAACGCCCGCTCCCCGGAGGCGGTCAGCAGCACCGCCCGTACCGCGGGGTCGTCCGCCGCCTCCCGCACCACGTCCCGCAGCGCGATCTTCGTGGCGACGTTCAGCGCGTTCATCGCCTCCGGGCGGTTGAGCGTGATCGTCGCGAGTCCGTCGCTCACCTCGTACAGCACGCTGTCGGCCATCCCGTATCCCCTCTGAGTCCTGACGTACGTCGGTGTACGGAGCACAGCATGGCGGAGATCACTGTCCGAGGACCGGACGCGACGTGTGACCTGCGTCAAAGAATTCGACTCGGTTTACGGACCGCAGATGTCTGTGCGGCGGCGCAGTATCGCAGTCACACCGCCGAATTGAGTGGTTTTGCTCGCGTGCGTTGCCCAAGCGATGCCGTCTGATGTTGGTCATCGGGTCCTGAGATGCGGGATAATGGCCTGGAAGCAATGTGTTCGATGCCGGTGTCGCGAGTCCCACGTTGGGCCGCGCCTGCCCTCCCAGGGCCGTCGGCTTTGACGTGAGCTGGTTTCAGGAAGGGGAACGAGCATGGCGGCCATGAAGCCGCGGACGGGCGACGGCCCGCTCGAGGTGACCAAGGAGGGGCGGGGCATCGTCATGCGCGTTCCGCTCGAAGGCGGCGGTCGGCTCGTCGTCGAGCTGACCCCTGACGAGGCCGACGCGCTGGGCGACGCCCTCAAGAAGGTCGTCGGCTGACGCGCAAGCGACCATACCCTTTCAGTCGCCCCGGCATCCTCTTGGGTGCCGGGGCCGCTGTTTGGGCGGGGTGTACGGCGCCCTACGGCTCGTCCGGCCCAACGGTCATGGTCACCGTTTGACCGCGCAGAGCATCCCGTCGCCCACCGGCAGCAGCGACGGTACGAGCTCCTGGCTCTCGCGCACCGCCCGCAGCAGCTCCCGGATTCTTATGACCTCCGTGGGCTGCGGGCCGGAGTCGACGGTGCGGCCGTTGGCGAAGACGCCCTCGAAGACCACCAGGCCACCGGGGCGCAGCAGGCGCAACGATTCAGCGAGATAGTCGAGGAACTCCAGGCGGTCGCCGTCGCAGAAGACCAGGTCGTAGCCGGCGTCCGCGAGGCGGGGCAGGACGTCGAGCGCGCGGCCGGGGATGAAACGGGCCCGGTTGCTGGCGAAGCCGCAGGCGCGGAAGGCCTGGCGGGCGAACTGCTGGTGCTCGGGCTCGGGGTCTACGGTGGTGAGAACACCGTCGGGGCGCATACCGTGCAGCAGGTGGATCCCGGAGACGCCGGTGCCGGTACCGATCTCCGCGACCGCCTTCGCGTCCACGGTGGCGGCGAGCAGACGCAGCGCGGCGCCCGTGCTGGGCGACACCGAGCGCAGCCCTGCCTCGCGGGCCCGGTCACGGGCCCAGCGCAGCGCTTCGTCCTCGGCGGCATAGGCGTCGGCGAACGCCCAGCTTGCCTGCCGGTTGCCGGTAATGAGCCTCTCCTGTCCCCGCTGGTTGCCTGGGCGTGACTGTATCCGTTGCCGCCGGGAACCCGCAGATGGGACCGGGCGTTTGTAGGGGTGGGAACTACGAGCGGGGGACACAGTTGGATCACGATGAGGAGTGGGGCGTCGAGCAAGTGCTGACGCAGCAGTATGAGCCGTATCAGCCCAGATCAAATTCTCGTAAAACCACTTATCCGGAGCTAACGGGCGAGGTGGCTATGGTAGGGGCTCCACTGGACACCACCAGAGCCGACAGGGGAGGTGCGGCCGTACCTGTGGATCGGGGAGGAGTGCTCCGGCGCTTTCTCGGATCGGCGGGCAGGCCGAAATCCGTGAACGACACCGCTGCTGACCACAGCCACACCGCCGGCTTCAGCGCCGGCCACAGCCAGACCGCGACCTTCTCCACCGACGCGGACGGGCAGGCGTGGACTCCGCCCACGTGGGAGGAGATCGTCAGCATGCACAGCGGCCGGGTCTACCGGCTCGCCTACCGGCTCACCGGCAACCAGCACGACGCCGAGGATCTCACCCAGGAGGTCTTCGTCCGCGTCTTCCGCTCGCTGTCGACGTACACGCCGGGCACCTTCGAGGGCTGGCTGCACCGCATCACCACCAATCTCTTCCTGGACATGGTCCGCCGCAAGCAGCGCATCCGCTTCGACGCGCTCGGCGAGGACGCGGCCGAGCGGCTCGCCAGCAAGGAACCCACCCCGCAGCAGATCTTCAACGACGCCCACTTCGACGCGGACGTCCAGCAGGCTCTCGACACCCTCGCGCCCGAGTTCCGCGCCGCGGTCGTCCTGTGCGACATCGAAGGACTGTCGTACGAGGAGATCGCCGCGACCCTGGGCGTCAAGCTGGGCACGGTCCGCTCGCGCATCCACCGCGGCCGCTCGCAGCTGCGCAAGGCCCTCGCGCACCGCTCGCCGGAGGCGCGCGAGAAGCGCCGCTCGTTCGTGGCCCGGGTGCCCGCTCTGGGAGGAGGGGGCGCGACCGCGTGAGTGGAACTCGACGTAATCCCCCCACCGAGGGCCTCCTCGCGGAGCAGCACCTGGGCGACCGGCTGTCCGCCCTCGTGGACGGCGAGCTCGGTCATGACACCCGTGAGCGCGTGCTGGCCCATGTGGCGACCTGTACGAAGTGCAAGGCGGAGGTCGACGCCCAGCGCCGGCTGAAGAACGTTTTCGCGGAAGTGGCCCCGCCCGCTCCCTCCGAAAGCTTCCTGGCCCGGCTCCAAGGGCTTCCCGGCGGCGGCGACCAGGACCCCGGCAGCTCGCGGCTCGGAGGAGGCGGCGGCTTCGGCGAGGGCGTCTTCGGCCGGGAGCAGCCCTTCGAGTTCGGGTACGTTCCCGCCGGCGACCACGGCTCCGTGCTCCCGCCCGCCACCGACCGCGGCTTCCGTATCCACCCCGTGGGGCGCGGCGACCGGCATGCCTCCGAGGGCGAGCGCTCGCGCAGTATGCGGTTCGCCTTCGTCGCCGCCGGCGCGGTGTCGCTGGCCGCGATCGCCCTCGGCGGCATGAGCACCGGTGTGCCGGTCGACACCACGGCGGACGCCCGCGGTGGATCCGGCGGCAGCAATGTGACACCGGCCCGCACCCCGGGCACGGGTTCCGCCACCTCGGAGAACCAGCGGCGCCGGGGCACCGGTCCGCTGCTCGCCCAGGGCGGCCAGTTCCTCGGCGATACCCCGGTGGCCCCCACCGAGGTGTCCGCCCCGCTGCTGCCAGGCGTGCCCACCCCGGCCTCGGGCCATCCGGAACAGGCCGTCCTGCACCGGTTCACCTCTCCCGTGGTGGCCGGCGCGGCGGTCATGTCCCCGCTGATACGTCCGCTGGTGGCAACCCCGCCGATCGCCCTGACCTCCTTCGCCTCGGCCCCCGAGGTGACCGGAACGGGCCTGCTCGCCGCGCCCGTCCCTGACGCCACATCGGCCCCCACCTCCTCGCAGCGCCCCCGCTGACCCTGTGTCTGCACCGGCCTGCGGCGAACCTGGTTGAATCCAGAAGAGGCGGTGTCAGGGAGCCGCGACGGGGCCCGAACGTGGGGAGAGCATGGAAAAGGGGACGGGGACGCAGGGGGAGTCACTTGAGGGCGACTTCGAACTGGCAGAACCTGGAGCGACCTCCGCGGAAGCGGCACCACCGAGGGGTTCGGAGGGGTCCGGGGGACCGGCCGGTACGAAGACCGACGCGAATGGCGCCGGCGGCGGTGGCGGTGACTACGAGCTCAGCCGCCCCCTGAGGGCGCCGGCCGCGCCCTTGCCGGCGGCGGCTGAGGAGCCACCCAAGCCGCTGCACGACCCCGACCCCTACAGCACCCCGCCGTACGGCCACCCGGGCCCCTGGGCACCCGCACCGCCGGTCCAGCATCCGGCGGTCACATCGGCCTCGGGTACGGCCTCCACCGCTGCCGCGCCCGCCGGGTCCGGTGCGGTTGCCTCCGGTGCCGCGCCCGTCGGCGCCCTGACCGGGGCCGTTTCTTCCGGTGCCGCGCCGATCGGCGATCCGTCAGGGGCTGTACCGTCCGGTGCCGCCCCGTCGGGAGCCGCATCTGCCGGTGCTGTCGCTCCGGGTGCAGAGCCTGCGGTGACCCCGCGGGGAGTCGCCTCCGGCGCCGCTCCGGCTGCGGTTTCCTCGGGTGCCGCTCCGGCCGAGGCCCCATCCGGCGCCGCTCCCGTTCCCGGTACCGCTCCCTCCGGCGCAGGTGCCGTCGGCCCGGTCGCCGACCCGTCTGCCGCTCCGGGCACGCACGACCCGTCTGCCGCGCCCGCTGCTTCCGACCCGTCTGCCCAGTCCGCCGTGTCCCCCGGGCCCGGCTCGTCTCCGGTGCCCGAGCCGTCGGCCGGGTCGGCCGGGCCCGACCCGGCGGACGCGCCCGCCGCGGTCGCATCCTCCGAACAACCCCTCGTACCCGCCAACCCCTGGCACCGCTACGACCCTTGGTCCGCCACCCCTGGCACCCCCGGCACCCCTGGCTTCCCGGAAGCCTCCGGAACCTCGGGCTCCCCAGGCGTCTCTGCCTCGGGCGCTCCCGGCGCTCCCGGCGCTCCCGGCGCTCCCGGCGCTCCCGGCCTCCCCACCCCCGGCGCTCCCGACCTCTCGGGAGCCCCCGGCACGCCCGGTCTCCCCGGAGCCCCGGGAGCACCCGGTCTCCCTGGAACCCCTGGCTTCCCGGGGGCTCCCGAAAACCCCGCCCTTCCCGGAGCCCCTGGCACCACCGCCCTCCCCGGAGACTCCGGTACCCCCGCCGCCCTTCACGCCCCCCATGCCCCCCACGCTCCCCTCCTCCACGCCGGTGAAGGTGTGGTCAGTGAGGCTGAGCGGCGTAGGCAGGTTCGGGGGCGGTTGGTGGGGGGTGCGTTGGCGTTGGCGTTGGTTTCCGGGGTGCTCGGTGGGGTCGTGGGGGCCCGTCTGGAGCGCAACGGAGGGCTGGGCGGGGTCGTGCTGCCGCAGGCGTCCGCGGAGCCCACGGGGCGGGCCGCGGACAGCGTCGCGGGGATCGCCTCGCGTGCCCTGCCGAGCGTCGTCACCCTGCACGTCAGCGGGGACGAGGAGTCCGGCACCGGCACCGGGTTCGTCCTGGACACCCGCGGCTACATCCTGACCAACAACCACGTCGTCGAGCCCGCCGCGGGCAACGGCGAGATAACCGTCGTCTTCAACGGAGGACAGACCGTCGAGGCGGAGGTCGTCGGGCGGGACAGCGGCTACGACCTCGCCGTGGTCAGGGTCAGCGGGGTCGGCAACCTCCAGCCCCTCCCGCTCGGCAACTCCGACAACGTCCAGGTCGGCGACCCGGTCGTCGCCATCGGCGCCCCCTTCGACCTGGAGGGCACCGTCACCGCGGGCATCATCAGCGCCAAGGAGCGGCCCATCACGGCCGGCGGCGGCAGCGGGGACGGCACTGATGTGTCGTATGTGGACGCGCTGCAGACCGACGCCCCGATCAACCCCGGCAACTCCGGCGGGCCCCTCCTCGACTCCCGGGGCCGGGTCGTCGGCATCAACTCCGCGATCCGTTCCGCCGCCGACGGTACCGACTCCGGCAGTGCCCAGGCCGGCTCGATCGGCCTCGGCTTCGCCATCCCCGTCAACCAGGGCAAACGCGTCGCCGAGGAGCTGATCAACACCGGCCACGCGACCCACCCGGTCATCGGCGTCACCCTCGACCTGGACTACGCCGGCGACGGCGCCCGCGTCGGCCCCAAGGGCGGTGACGGCGCCGCGGTCACCCCGGGCGGACCCGGCGACCTGGCCGGCATCAGGGCCGGGGACGTCATCACCGAAGTGGACGGCCGCCGTATCCACTCCGGCGACGAACTGATCGTCAAGACCCGCGCCCACCGACCCGGCGACCGCCTGGAGCTGACCGTCGAACGGGACGGGAAGGAGCGGACGCTCTCCCTGGTCCTCGGGTCCGCCGAGGGCAGCTGAGACGCAGCTCAGGCCCAGCTCGGGCCCGCTACGCACAGCGATTGACAGAAACCTCACAGATCGGACCCGGAAACCCGCTCCCACAAGGCAAACAACGCGAAAAACCGGCCGTGTACACCCACTCGGACCCGGCGGGACGGTACCGGTCGGCCAGGTGCGGAAGGTACCGTGGACCCGGCCCGGACCACGGAAGACCTGACCCGACCGAGGGCCCAGGGCCACATGCCGATGGCCGAGGACATCGCAAGGAGCTTCAGGTGTTCAATGACATAGGACCGCTCGAGCTGGTGACGATCGTCGTCCTGGCCGTGCTCGTCTTCGGTCCGGACAAGCTCCCGAAGGTCATCCAGGACGTGATGCGTACCGTCCGGAAGATCCGTGAGTTCTCGGAGAGCGCCAAGCAGGACATCCGGCAGGAACTCGGCCCGGAGTTCAAGGACTTCGAGTTCGAGGACCTCAACCCCAAGACCTTCATCCGCAAGCAGCTCGACAACGAGGAGCTGGGGCTGAAGGAGATCCGCAACGGCTTCGACCTCAAGAAGGAGATGGCCGAGGTCACCGACGCCGTCCACAGCCGTGACGCGGAGGCCGGGTCGGGGTCGTCCAGCGGTTCGTCGGGCGGCCGGATCGACATGACGAAGAAGCCCGAGGACGCGGGCAGGGACGAGCGCCCGCCGTTCGACGCGGACGCCACCTGAGCGCCCCTGCGTGATCTCGACCGCCCTCTGAACGACTCCGACCGCCTCCCCGGCGCGACCTGCGCACCGGGCGGGTTCCCCGCCGTCCGTGGTGGGGTGGCTATGCTGCCTGGTTGTTGTGCGGAGCGGACGAGTACGCCCGAAGGGGGGCGGGCCCGCCACTCCGTCGAGAGCGAGGAGGCGTCCGGGCACATGGAGACGACGAGTCGGGCAGTCGAACAGGCGCCGGCCGCGGAGGGTGGACAACAGGTCCCCTCCGCCCGGCGTACCGTCGACGGCTACCTTGAGGCGCCCTTCCCCTGGTACGGCCTTGACGAGGCCTTCACGGGGCCGCGCTGGCTGATGCAGGTAGGGACGGCGGCGGACGGTGCCGTCGAACACGGTTCCGTCGGACACGGCGACGAACCCTCCGTACGGCACGAGACGGCGGGCGAGGACCGCGGACGGTTCGCGGTCGTGGTGACCGTCGCCGCGCACCCCTCCCGCCGGAGCGCCGACGGCACGGGCCTCCTGGAGGCCACCTCGGTGTCCTCCGCGGCCTGGCTCGCCGGGGTGGGGCTGCTGTCCTTCACCTGGCCCGGCCAGATGGACCACACCCTGCGCGACGACTGGCTGGACCAGCAGACCGAGACGGCGTGGGTCCTCGCC
Source organism: Streptomyces vulcanius (assembly GCF_042653945.1). NCBI lineage: Bacteria > Bacillati > Actinomycetota > Actinomycetes > Kitasatosporales > Streptomycetaceae > Streptomyces > Streptomyces vulcanius. The sequence continues at coordinate 381,281 of NZ_JBHSFK010000005.1, forward strand.
GACGACCTCGACGGACCGGACTGGTCGACCCTGTCCCTCCCGGTCGACGGCGTGCCGACGCCCTTCCACTACCGGGAGTCCGAGTTCGGCTGGGTACTCGCCGGGTCGACGGAGGAAGGGGTGCACGTGGGGGCGTACGGCAGGGGCATGAGCGCGTACGGTCTCGGCTTCGCCGTGATCAAGGACATCGCCGAGTACGCCTAGGCCCGAGGAAGGGTGCCCTCGCGGCGGAGGGCGCCCTGACCGTCGTAGCGCGAAGAACCGCGCTGGAAGTTGTTCTTCACCGCGCTAGAACTTGTTCTTCGGGGTGATTCCCAGGGACAGTCCCGAAAGGCCGCGCTGGCGGCCGCCCAGCTTGCCCGCGATGGCCCGCAGCGCGGAGCCCGCCGCGGAGTCGGGGTCGGTCAGGACCACCGGCTTGCCCTCGTCACCGCCCTCGCGCAGCCGGACGTCGATCGGGATGCTGCCGAGGACCGGGACCGTGGCGCCGGTCGTGCGGGTGAGGCCGTCGGCGACCGACTGACCGCCGCCCGTGCCGAACACGTCGAGCATCTCGCCGCAGTGCGGGCAGGGCAGACCGGACATGTTCTCGACCACCCCGACGATCTTCTGGTGGGTCTGCACGGCGATGGAGCCCGCCCGCTCGGCGACCTCGGCCGCCGCCTGCTGGGGCGTGGTGACGACCAGGATCTCCGCGTTCGGGACCAGCTGCGCGACGGAGATCGCGATGTCGCCGGTGCCCGGCGGCAGGTCCAGGAGCAGCACGTCCAGGTCGCCCCAGTACACGTCCGCGAGGAACTGCTGGAGCGCGCGGTGCAGCATCGGGCCGCGCCAGACGACCGGGGTGTTGCCCGGCGTGAACATGCCGATGGAGATGACCTTCACGCCGTTCGCCGACGGCGGCATGATCATGTTCTCGACCTGCGTCGGACTCCCGTACGCGCCGAGCATGCGCGGCACGCTGTGGCCGTAGATGTCGGCGTCGACGACGCCCACCTTGAGGCCGTCGGCCGCCATCGCCGCCGCCAGGTTCACCGTCACCGAGGACTTGCCGACACCGCCCTTGCCGGACGCCACCGCGTAGACCCTGGTGAGGCTGCCGGGCTTGGCGAACGGGACCTCCCGCTCGGCCGTGCCGCCGCGCAGCGCGCTCGCCAGCTCCTTGCGCTGCTCGTCGCTCATCACGTCGAGCGTGACGTCGACGCGGGTGACGCCCTCGACCGCGCTCACCGCGTCCGTCACCCGTTGGGTGATCGTCTCCCTCATCGGGCAGCCCGAGACCGTCAGGTACACGGTGACCGCGACCGCTCCGTCCGCACCGATCTCCACCGACTTGACCATCCCGAGTTCGGTGATGGGGCGGTTGATCTCGGGGTCGTTCACCGTCGCCAGTGCCTCGCGCACCGCGTCTTCGCTAGCCATGGGTCGATGGTACGGCGCCGACGGGGGACTGCGGCCAGCCCCTCAGCGGTCGTCTGTGTCACGTCCCGACGGCCGGTCCGCCGGGAATACGACCTTCCCGTGCTGTCCGTCGTGCCGCTCGTCCAGTTCCTTGAGCACGTCCTGGAGTTCGGAGCGGATCCAGTCCCGGGTGGCGACCTCGCCCAGGCCCATCCGCAGGGCGGCGATCTCGCGGGTCAGGTACTCGGTGTCCGCGATCGACCGCTCGTTCTGGCTGCGGTCCTGTTCGAGGTTGACGCGGTCGCGGTCGTCCTGGCGGTTCTGCGCGAGCAGGATCAGCGGGGCCGCGTAGGACGCCTGCAACGACAGCATCAGGGTCAGGAAGATGAACGGGTAGTTGTCGAAGCGCAGGGATGCCGGGGCGAAGATGTTCCACACCACCCACAGGATGATGACGAACGTCATCCAGACGATGAACCGTCCGGTGCCGAGGAAGCGGGCGATGCGCTCCGACAGCCGCCCGAAGGCCTCCGGGTCCCATTCGGGCACCAGCCGGCGCCGGGGTGTGCGCGGCTGGTCCAGGCGGGGGCCGCGCGGCCGGGTGCTCTCACGCTCGGGAGTCATCGGTGTCCACCCCCTCTTCCTCGACGGTCTCCTCGTGCAGGTGGAACTCCGTCTCCCGCCAGTCCTCGGGCAGCATGTGGTCCAGTACGTCGTCCACGGTCACGGCGCCGAGCAGCGCGCCCGCCTCGTCGACGACGGGCGCGGCGACCATGTCGTACGTCGCGAAGAACCCGGCGACGACGGGCAGCGCGTCCTCGGGGTCGAGCGCCTGGAGGCTGTCGTCGAGGAGTGCGCTGACCAGGGTGTACGGGGGGTCGCGCAGGAGCCGCTGGAAGTGGACCATGCCGAGGTACTTGCCGGTCGGGGTCTCGTCGGGCGGGCGGCAGACGTAGACCTGGGCGGCGAGCGCGGGGGAGAGGTCGGGGTTGCGCACGCGCGCGAGGGCGTCGGCGACGGTGGCGTCCGGCCGCAGGATGATCGGTTCCGTGGTCATCAGACCGCCGGCCGTGTGCTCCTCGTAGGACATCAGGCGGCGCATGTCGGCGGCGTCGTCGGGCTCCATCAGGCTCAGCAGCCGCTCCTGGTCGTCCGTCGGCAGTTCGGCGAGCAGGTCGGCCGCGTCGTCGGGGTCCATGGCCTCCAGGACGTCCGCGGCGCGCTCCTCCTTCAGCTTGCCGAGGATCTCGATCTGGTCGTCCTCCGGAAGCTCCTCCAGGACGTCGGCGAGCCGGTCGTCGTCGAGGGCGGCGGCGACCTCGGCGCGCCGCTTGGGGGAGAGGTGGTGCAGCACGTTGGCGAGGTCGGCGGGGCGCAGCTGCTCGAAGCTGGCCAGCAGGCTCTCGGCGCCCTGTCCCTGCTCCTCCAGGGAGAAGCCGGTGACCGCCGACCAGTCCACGGTGAGCGTCTCGCCCCTGGCCCGCCGGAAGGCCGTGCCCTTTCTGCCCTTGCGGACGAAGACCCGGTCGATCTCCCACTCCCGGCGGGCGGGCAGCTGCTGCACGGACACGTCGAGGACGGTGACCTCCTCGTCCGTCTCGATGAGTGTGACGCGCCGGTCCAGCAGTTCCCCGAACACCAGCCGCTCGGTGGGCCGTTGCTCGAAGCGGCGGACGTTGACCACGCCGGTGGCGATGACCTGGCCGGACTCGACGCCGGTGACCCGGGTCATGGGCAGGAAGATCCGGCGCCGGGTGGACAGTTCGACGACCAGTCCGAGCAGTCGAGGGGGCCGGCGCCCGACGCGCAGCATGACGACGAGGTCGCGCACCCGGCCCACCTGGTCGCCGTTCGGATCGAAGACGGGGACTCCGGAGAGGTGCGAGACGAAGATCCGGGGGACGCCGGCTGCCATGGCTGTGGTTCCTTTGCCTACTGCGGTTCCGCTGGGTGTCTTATCCCGATTGCCCTCTCCTGTGGGCTTCAGGCTAGCCCGTCCCGATCGGATACGCCCTGGTGAGCGCTCCGGACGGACCCGTTCCGTGGCCGGTCCCGCACCCCGGTACGCTGCGGTACGCCGCTCGGCACACCCCCGCAGAAAGGCAGCCGATTTGCTGACCGCGATTCCCCAGGGCCGTACCCGCCGGGCCGTGCTGGTGAGCGCGCTGTGCGCACTCGCCGTGGGTCTCACGGGGTGCAGTGAGGATCCCGACGCGGGCACGAACGGCGTGGGCAAGCTGACCCCGCCGCAGATCCAGGCGAAGACCCAGTCCGCCGCCGGGGCGGTCGACGCCGTGCGGCTGTCGGGGACCGTGGTCACCAGCGGCCGTACGTACAAACTGGACATGCGGCTGAAGGCGGACGGCGGCACCGGGTCGGTCACCGCGGAGGGCGCCACCTTCCATCTGCTGCGGCTCGGCGAGCAGCTGTACCTGAAGGCGGACGCCGCGTTCTGGAAACACGAGGAAGGCGACGACGGCGGGGACGGCAAGGGTGACGGCGGCGGTACGGACACGGCGGCCGCGGACAAGCTCGACGGCAAGTACGTGAAGGTGCCGACGGGGGACCCCTCGTACAGGAAGTTCAGCGGCTTCACGGACAAGGACCTCCTTCTCGACGGTCTGCTGACGCTGCACGGCTCGGTGAAGACGGACGGCCACCACGAGCAGGCCGGGACGCGCACCATCCGGATCACCGGCGACGGCGGCAGCGGCGGCACGCTGGACGTGTCCCTGGAGGGCGAGCCGTATCCGCTGCGCCTGGTGCGCGGTGGCGGTGCGGGCACGCTGAGTTTCTCGGCGTGGGGCAAGGACTTCGCCCTGGAGGAGCCGGCGAAGGGCGAGACGGTCGACTACGGCAAGCAGCTGCCGACGTCCTGACGGGCCGGACGGGCCGGGAAGGGCTACTTCCGGCGTCTGCGCGCCAGCAGCTTCGGCAGGCCCGCCGGGGCCGGTTCACGGGTCGTCGCCGGGGACGGCACCGGCCGCGCCGCCAGATCGCCGTCGGGCAGGGGCAGTACGGCTCCTGTGGGCTCCAGGCGGAGCACCCGGCACTCCCGTGCCCACCGCTCCGTCATGGCCTCGCCGTCGGGCGCGTTGAGCCGCTTGCCCTTCAGCTCGGCGACGGCGGCCTCCCAGACCTCGGTGCCGGGCGTGAGCCCCACGACGTTCGCGGTCCAGGAGACCAGCCGGCCGCCCTTGTCCTTGCTGCGTACGGTGACCTCGGCGGCGGTGCCTTCGACGAGCCCCGGCAGCGGCTGCTCCCCGGGCCCGTCGCCGAGCAGACAGACCGCGCCCTCGTGCCACACGTGCCACAGCGCCCGCGCGGCCGGCTCACCCGCGCCCCTGACCCAGATGAGGCCGGACTTCTTCGTGGACTCCTCGACGAGGGCCCGATCGAGGACGGTCTGGTCGAGCGGCTCGCTTGTCATGGCGTTCAGCCTATCCAGCGCGCCCTCAGAGCCACCCGTTGCGCTTCAGCGTGCGGTGGATGCCCAGGCAGAGCCCCACCATCGCGGTCATGACGACGGGGTAGCCGAACTTCCAGTGCAGTTCCGGCATGTAGTCGAAGTTCATGCCGTACACCCCGCAGACCATCGTCGGCACGGCGATGATGGCCGCCCAGGAGGTGATCTTGCGCATGTCCTCGTTCTGCGCGACGGAGGCCTGCGCGAGGTTGGCCTGGAGGATCGAGTTGAGCAGTTCGTCGAAGCCGACGACCTGCTCCTGGACGCGGGCGAGGTGGTCGGCGACGTCCCGGAAGTACTTCTGGATGTCGGGGTCGATCAGCCGCATCGGCCGCTCGCTCAGCAGCTGCATGGGCCGCAGCAGCGGCGAGACGGCCCGCTTGAACTCCAGGACCTCACGCTTGAGCTGGTAGATCCGGCCGGCGTCGGTGCCGCGCGGGGTGCCCTTGCGGCCCGGCGAGAACACCTCGGTCTCGACCTCGTCGATGTCGTCCTGCACGGCGTCGGCGACCGCGACATAGCCGTCCACGACATGGTCGGCGATGGCGTGCAGCACCGCCGAGGGGCCCTTGGCCAGCAGCTCCGGGTCGTCCTGGAGGCGGTGGCGCAGCCCGCGCAGCGAGCCCTGGCCGCCGTGCCGGACGGTGATGAAGAAGTCCTTGCCGGTGAAGCACATCACCTCACCGGACTCGACGACCTGGCTGTTGGCGTCGAGCTGCTCGTGCTCGACGTAGTGGATGGTCTTGAAGACGGTGAACAGGGAGTCGTCGTAGCGCTCCAGCTTGGGGCGCTGGTGCGCCTGCACGGCGTCCTCCACGGCGAGCGGGTGCAGCCCGAACTCGCCCGCGATACCGGAGAATTCGGCCTCGGTCGGCTCGTGCAGTCCGATCCACACGAAGCCGCCGTCGCGCCGCACCTGGCGCATGGCCTCCTGCGGGGTCAGCGCGTGCGTGAACTCCACCCGGGAGCCGTTGCGGTAGACGGCGCAGTCGACCACGGCCGACGGGGTGGCGGGGTCGCGGGTGGCGTCGTACACGCTGCCGTCCATCCGGACGCCGCTCTTGCGCAGGGACGGGCGGACGGGGCGGACGGCGTCACGCAGGTCGCGGATCATCGACATGGCAGGCTCCTTCGCATCGGGCGACGAAGGCCGCGGTGACGGGTGGAACTACCCGGAATGAGGACGTCCTGACTGCGGATGTTTGGCACGTCCACAAAGCGGGGAGCACCGCACCGTCGCGGTGGCGAACTTCGTTGCTGAATCAGCTACTGCTGCAAGCAAGAGAAACTTCAGGCAAGAGAAATTCAGGCAAGAGAAGACGAAGTGCTCTTCCGGCGTGGAGACGCGAACAGGAAAGGCGGCGACCAGCCAGAGCCAGGAAGCCGGAGCAGTTGTGTCAGCGGCGGGAAGAGCGAGTGGTACTGCACGGGTGACTTCGATCCATGACAGCCCCACCTCCTCCAGCCGGTCCCTCGTAAGGGAGTCCTTTGGGCGTCGGGACAAGATGGCGACGCTTCTGCGTGCTGCCCCGAACCACCGGGCAAGACTATCAGCCGACCGAAGTGTCAAGGCGCTGGTTTGCCCGGTACTGACGAGTTCTATGCTCGCGACATGGCTGATGTTCTTCCTCTGGTCGAGGCCCGGTTGCGCACCGCGCTGGGTGAGCCGGACGCCCGCGCGGCGGTCACTTTTCTGGGCACGGACCGTATCGAGGTGCTCCGCTTCCGCGCGGGGGACATCGTCCGTTACGCCACTCTCGGCATGTCCGCGCAGCCCATGGCGGACCCCACGGCGATGGTCGCCGACCCGGTCGCGGGACCGCGCGCCGAGCTGATCGTCTCCGTGCGCGGCGGCCTTGCCGAGACCGACAAGGTACTCCGCCCGCTCGCTGCACTGGCCGCGTCTCCGCAGGTGGAGGGCGTGGTCGTGGCGCCCGGCGCCTCCCTGGACGTCGGTGAGCCGCTCTGGCCCGGCGCCGCGTTCACCGCGGTGCTGGTCGCCGAGCCGGGCGGTCTGGTGGAGGACCTGGAGCTGGACGAGCCCCTCGACCCGGTCCGTTTCCTGCCGCTCCTGCCGATGACCCCGAACGAGGCGGCCTGGAAGCGCGTCCACGGCGCCCAGGCCCTCCAGGAACGCTGGCTGGCGAGCGGCACGGACCTCCGGGATCCGTCCCGGAGGTCCGTGCCCCTGGAGTGAGCCCCGGGTGACCGATGTCACCAACCGGTGGCCCGAATCGCTCAGTTGGCGAACACGGAGACACTGTCCTCCGTCGCGTGCCGCGTCTCCAGCTCCTGGGCGTCGTGAGTGAGCGCCTTCCGCCGTACGGCGACCACGACCGCGCCCAGCACCGCGGTGACCGCCGCCACCACGAACGGCATGCGGATGTCGGTCCACTCCTCGATCTTCGGCGCGAAGAAGGGCGCGGCAGCCGCGGCGAACCAGCGCACGAAGTTGTAGCCCGCGCTCGCCACCGGTCGGGGGGCGTCGGACACCCCGAGCGCCAGCTCGGTGTAGACGGTGTTGTTCACGCCGATGAACGCGCCGGACAGGATCGTGCAGACGACGGCCGTGGTGTGGGAGCCGTAGCCGAGGACGAGCACGTCGGCCGCGAGCAGCACCAGCGAGCCGCCGAGCACCCTCAGCGAACCGAACCGCTCCTGCAGCCGCGGGGCCACCAGCACCGAGAAGACGGCGAGCAGCACACCCCACGCGAAGAACACGGCTCCCGACCTGTACGGGGTCATGTCCAGCACGAACGGGGTGAAGGCCAGCACGGTGAAGAACGTGTAGTTGTAGAAGAACGCCGAGGCCGCGGCGGAGGCGAGACCGCCGTGGCCGAGCGCCCTGACCGGGTCGAGCAGCGAGGTCTTCCGGGCCGGCTTCGGCTGCTCCTTCAGGAACACCGCGACGCACAGGAAGCCGACCGCCATCAGGAACGCGGTGCCGAAGAAGGGGTAGCGCCAGCTGGCGTCGCCGAGCAGCGCGCCCAGCAGGGGGCCGCACGCCATGCCGAGGCCGAGGGCGGACTCGTACAGCAGGATCGCGGTGGCGCTGCCGCCCGCCGCCGCGCCGACGATGACCGCGAGGGCCGTCGAGACGAAGAGGGCGTTGCCCAGGCCCCAGCCGGCGCGGAAGCCGACGAGTTCGGCGACCGAGTTCGAGGTGCCGGCCAGGCCCGCGAAGACCACCACGAAGGCGAGGCCGAGCAGCAGGGTCCGCTTGCCGCCGATCCGGCTGGAGACGAAGCCGGTCACCAGCATCGCGAAGGCGGTGATCAGGAAGTACGAGGTGAAGAGCAGGGAGACCTGACTGGGTGTGGCGTCGAGGCCCTGGGCGATGGACGGCAGGATCGGGTCGACCAGCCCGATGCCCATGAAGGCGACGACGGATGCGCCGGCCGTCGCCCACACCGCCTTGGGCTGCCTAGAAATAGTTGCCATATACACACAGTAGATTAGGATGCCTAACTAATGCAAAGTGCATCTATGTGGGGCCGGTCTGGGTCCGGAGCGGGCCGCTTCGGACCGGACGGGTGATCGTCCTTGACGTGGGCCTGCTCGGGTAGGACCGTGGGGCCCTATGAGGGGCGAACCCAGTTGCCCGAAGTGTGGTGGCCGGGTCAGGGCTCCCGGACTCTTCTCCGACTCCTGGCAGTGCGATGCGCATGGGACGGTGCATCCGCTGCAGCCCGTGATCCCGCCCAGCGTCGAGGCCCTCAGTGTCGTGGTGCACCGCACCCAGGTGCCCGTGTGGATGCCGTGGCCGCTGCCGGTCGGCTGGCTGTTCACGGGAGTGACCTACGCCGGTGACGACCGCAGCGGAGGCCGGGCCACCGCCGTGGCCTGCTCCGGGCCCGGGCCGCTCGGCGGCGTCGGTGAGCTGATCCTCGTCGCGGAGGAACTCGGCGTCGGGCTCGGCGCGCGGTACGCCGGGGTCGACGGGCCGGATCCGGGGCCGTACATGAGCGTCGAGAAGCCGCCGCAGGCGAAGGTACTGGCGGCCGGCCGGCCCACTCCGCTGTGGCATGTCTCCGCCACGCCGGACGACCGCGCGGTGTTCGCGGGGGAGGCGCTGGGGCTGTGGCTGTGGGCGGTGGTCTGGCCCGAGCAGTCGGGGCTGCTGATGTACGACGAGCTGGTGCTGACGGATCTGCGGGACGCGGGGGCCGAGGTGGAGTTGGTGCCGTGCGGGGCGCTGTCACCCAGGCTGTTGAAACCCTGAGGGTCGACTGTAGGGGGTGCACCCCTGCTGCGGGTGTGACAGGAGTGCTGGAAAATCCGGTTATCCTTGAGCGTCCACCCCGTCCCGTCACCACCTGGAGTCCGCGTCGTGCGCATCGATCTGCACTGCCACTCCACGGCCTCCGACGGTACGGACACCCCGGCCGAGCTGGTGCGCAACGCTGCCGCCGCCGGGCTGGACGTCGTCGCGCTGACCGACCACGACACCACGCGCGGGTACGCCGAGGCGACCGCCGCGCTGCCGGAGGGGCTCACCCTGGTCACCGGGGCCGAGCTGTCCTGTCGCGTCGACGGCGTCTCCCTGCACATGCTGGCCTACCTCTTCGACCCCGAGGAGCCCGCTCTGCTCGCCGAGCGCGAGCTGGTGCGGGACGACCGGGTGCCCCGGGCGCGCGGGATGGTCGAAAGGCTCCAGGGAATGGGCGTGCCCATCACCTGGGAGCAGGTCGCGCGGATCGCGGCGGGTGGATCCGTCGGGCGTCCGCATGTGGCGACCGCGCTCGTCGAGCTCGGGGTGGTGCCCACCGTGAACGACGCCTTCACCCAGAACTGGCTGGCCGACGGCGGCCGGGCCCATGTGGAGAAGCACGAGACCGACCCGTTCGAGGCGATCCGGCTGGTCAAGGGCGCGGGCGGGGTCACCGTCTTCGCGCATCCGGCCGCCGGCAAGCGCGGCCGCACGGTGCCGGAGTCCACGATCGCCGAGCTGGCCGCCGCCGGCCTCGACGGCATCGAGGTCGACCACATGGACCACGACGACGAGACCCGCGCCCGGCTGCGCGGACTCGCCGCCGACCTGGGACTGCTGGTCACCGGCTCGTCGGACTACCACGGCAGCCGCAAGACCTGCGTACTCGGCGAGTACACGACCGACCCCGAGGTGTACGGCGAGATCACCCGGCGGGCGACGGGCGCGTTCCCGGTGCCGGGGACCGGCGGGGCCTGAGCTCCCGCTCGGCGTCCCCCTGTTCACCCTCTTTCGCGCAAGGCCCCTGTACTGATGTTCGATGTCGCCGTCTTCGGCTCTCTCTTCCTCACCCTTTTCGTCATCATGGATCCCCCGGGGATCACCCCGATCTTCCTCGCCCTCACCTCCGGCCGGCCCGGCAAGGTGCAGAAGCGGATGGCCTTCCAGGCGGTCTGCGTGGCGGGCGGTGTCATCACCGTCTTCGGGCTCCTGGGCCACCAGATCCTCGACTACCTGCATGTCTCCGTGCCCGCGCTGATGATCGCGGGCGGGCTGCTGCTCCTGCTCATCGCGCTCGACCTGCTGACCGGCAAGACCGACGAGCCCAAGCAGACGAAGGACGTCAACGTCGCGCTCGTCCCGCTGGGCATGCCGCTGCTGGCCGGGCCCGGTGCGATCGTGTCCGTCATCCTGGCCGTGCAGAAGGCCGACAGCGTCGCCACACAGGTCTCGGTGTGGGTGGCGATCCTCGCCATCCATGCCGTGCTGTGGCTGGTGATGCGCTACTCGCTGCTGATCATCAGGGTCATCAAGGACGGCGGCGTGGTCCTGGTGACCCGGCTCGCGGGCATGATGCTCTCCGCGATCGCCGTGCAGCAGATCATCAACGGGGTGACCCAGGTGATCCAGGGCGCGTGACGGGCCGTCACAGGCAGAGCCCCCGTACGGCGTAGGTGCCGTACGGGGGCTCTGAAAGCTTCCGCGGTGATCCGCGTGTGGTGGTCCGCGTCTGTTACGAGGCCGGGTTGTCGGCCGGACGGATCCACAGCCGCTGCCCTATGGCGGCGGCGTCCTGAACGATCCGGTTGACGGAGGCGGCGTCCACGACAGTGCAGTCCACGGGCGTGCCATCGACGTCGTCGAGTCGCAGAATTTCGAAGCGCACGGGCTTCTCCCTTCGTCTGGTCATCCTCCTGGAGGATTACTTGCTGCATGCTTTCTTGCTACATGAGTAGTCAACGCGTTGCGTGTTACAAACATTCCCTACGCTAAAGAAATTTTTCGAACGTCTAATTACTAACGGGTAACAGAGTCTGCGGAGACTGAACGGGATCGGTTGTGTTCACAGCGTGACCGCCGAGACAATGGAGGCGATGAATGACGACCTCTCTCCCCTCAGCGACCGCATCGACCGCACGAACGAGCTGCTCCAGCGCATGCTCGCCGAGGTGGCCAAGACACCCTCGACCCATGCGATCTTCGTCGACGCGGGGTACCTCTACGCCGCCGCCGGCCGGCTGATCGCCGGGACGGAGGACCGCAGGGCGTTCGACCTGGACGCCGAGGGGCTCATCGAGGCGCTCATCGACCGCGCCCGCAGCATCTTCGCGGACAGCAGACTGCTGCGCGTCTACTGGTACGACGGCGCCCGGCGCCGCATCCACACCGCCGAGCAGCAGTCCATCGCCGAACTCCCCGACGTCAAGGTCCGGTTGGGCAACCTCAACGCCAACAACCAGCAGAAGGGCGTGGACTCGTTGATCCGCACGGATCTGGAGTCCCTGGCCCGGCACCGCGCCATCAGCGACGCGGCCCTGCTCGGCGGCGACGAGGACCTGGTCTCGGCCGTGGAGGCAGCCCAGGGCTACGGCGCCCGCGTCCACCTCTGGGGCATCGAGGCCCCAGAGGGCCGCAACCAGGCCGAGCCGCTGCTCTGGGAGGTCGACAGCCAGCGCACCCTCGACCTCGACTTCTTCAAGCCGTACGTCGCCCGGCGCACCGCCGCGGCCTACGAGGCGAGCGGCGCGGGCCGGCCCACGCGCGAGGACGTCCGTTTCGTCGGCGCCCAGATCGCGGCGAAGTGGCTGGCGGCGCGGGGCCGGGAGTCCCTCGTCGAGCTGCTGCCGGGCCATCCCTATCTGCCCGGCTCCGTCGACCAGGACCTCCTGGTGGAGGCCGAGGGCATCCTGCAGTACTCCCTGCGCGGCCAGTCGGACCTCAGACGCGCACTCCGGGACGGCTTCTGGGAGCACGTGCAGACGCAGTACTAGTCACGTCGGCCGTGCTTGTCCCAGAAGTCGGCCAGGGCCTGGGCCGTCGGCAGGGGGCGTTCCATGTTCGGCGAGTGCTCCGCGCCGGGGATCACCGTCCGCTGCGCCCGCAGGGTCACCGCCATGCCGTCCAGGATCGTCACCGGCCAGGTGTCGTCGTACGCGCCCGACAGGACATGCAACGGCAGTGGGACGGCGGCGAGTTCGCCGACGCGGTTCGGCTCGGTGCACAACTGGCGCCCGGTGGCGAGGAGTTGGGCGGGCCGGTGGTTCAGCCAGCGCAGGCGCAACTGCTCCGGGCCGCCGAAGCCGCGGGCCGGACCGCCGACTTCCTCCGGCGGGCCCATCGCCAGGATCGCCGCCCAGACCTCGGGCATCGTCATCACGGTGAGCGCGTCGTGCAGCAGCTTCACCCGCTGCTTCTGCGACTCCGAGATCTCGGCAGGGCCCGAGGAGAGCAGGGTGAACGAGACGAACGGGGAGTGGTCGAGGAGGACGGCGGCGCGGGCGATCTGGCCGCCGAGGGAGTGCCCCACGAGGTGCAGGGGGGTGTCCAGGGCGGCTGCCTGAGCCAGCACGTCCCGGGCCAACTCCTCCTGGGCGTAGGGGGATTCGTCGTCGGCGGGCCCGCCGGTCTCGTTCTGTCCGCGGCCGTCGACGGCGACGACGCGGTAGCCGCGTGCCGCCAGCGGCTCGTGCAGCAGGTGGAAGTCCTCCTTGCTGCCGGTGAATCCGGGCAGCAGCAGCGCGACGCCCCGCGGCTCGACACCGGTGGCCACGGGCGAGTCGACGACGGCGAAGTCACCGCGTGCGGTGGGCAGCCGGTACGCGTCGGCGCCCGGGGGCGTGGGGAAGGGAGACGGGGTGCTGTTCGTCGGCCTGGTGGTCACGTGCCGAGGCTACAACGCGGTCCGAAACGCAGACCGACGGCCCGGCTCCTCCACGGGGGAGGAACCGGGCCGTCGGACGCGGTGCCGGTCTGTCAGCCTTCGGCAGGCTCCGCGGCGGCCGTCGCCTTGCGCGTCCGCCGCGCCCTCGGCTTCGCCTCGGCCTCCGGGGCCTCGGCGGTTGCCGTTACCGCTGCGGCGGTCTTGCGGGTCCGGCGCGGCTTGACCGCCACGTCGGTGTCCGCCTCCGGCGTGACCTGAGCGGGGATCACGGCGGCGGCGGTCTTGCGGGTCCGGCGGGGCTTGACCTCGGCTTCGGGGGCTTCGGCGGTCGCGGTTGCCGTTACCGCTGCGGCGGTCTTGCGGGTGCGGCGCAGCTTGGCCTCCGTGGCTTCCGCCGTGTCGACGGCAGCCTCGGCCGCAGCCGTGGTCTTGCGGGTCCGGCGGGGCTTGACCTCGGCTTCGGGGGCTTCGGCGGTCGCGGTTGCCGCTACCGCAGCGGCGGTCTTGCGGGTGCGGCGCGGCTTGGCCTCCGTGGCTTCCGCCGTGTCGACCGCTGCCTCGGCCGCAGCCGCCGTCTTGCGCGTACGGCGCGGCTTGGCCTCCGGCTCCTGCGTGGCCTGGGCCGGGATGCCGGCAGCGACGGCTGCGGTCGCCGTCGTCGCGGCCGCCTTCCGGGTCCGGCGGGGCTTGGCCTCGGTGGCCTCGACGGTGTCGAGGGCGACCTCGGCCGGGGCCGCTGCCGCGGTCTTGCGGGTGCGGCGCGGCTTGACCTCGGCCTCGGGAGCCTCGACCGGGGCGGCGGCGGCCGTCTTCCGAGTGCGGCGCGCCTTGGGCGCGGCCTCCACGGCTGCCGTGGCCTCGACCGTGTCGACGGCTTCGACGGCGGCTTCGGCGGGGGCGGCTGCCTTGCGGGTTCGGCGGCGCGGTGCGGGCTCGGCGGTTGCGGTTGCCTCGACCGTGTCGACGGCTTCGACGGCTTCGACGGCTTCGACGGCTTCGACGGCTTCGACGGCGGCTTCGGCGGGAGCCGCTGCCTTGCGGGTGCGGCGGCGCGGTGCGGCCTCGGCGACGGTCTCCGCGACCGGGGTCTCCACGGCGGGCGCGGTCTCCGCGGTCTTGCGGGTGCGGCGGCGCGGCTTGCTCTCCACGGCCTCCGCCGTGTCCGCGACGGCCTCGGCGGCGACTTCGGTGACCGCGACGGCCTCGGCGACCGGAGCGGCCGCCAGGACCTCCACGGCCTCCGCCGTCCTACGGGTGCGGCGGCGGCGCGGCCTCGCCGGCGTCTCGGGGGCCTCGGGCGCCACGGGGACGTCCAGGGCCGGGCCCTCCGCCGTCGTCACGGCCGCCACCGCTGCCTCGGGGGCGGTGGTGGGGACGGTCGTCGCAGCGACCGGCTCGGCGCCCGCTCCGTTACGTGTACGGCGTCGGCGGCGCGGGGTGCGGGACGGCGCGGCGGCCTCCTCGGCCATGGGCGCCGACTCGGTCGTGGGAACCGCGGGAGCCGTAGGAGCCGTGAAAGCGGACTGTTCCGGCGTTCCGTCGAGCGGGCTGCCGTTGCGGGTGCGACGGCGGCGGCGCGGAGTGCGGGACGGGCGCTCCTGCTCGGCGGCACGGTCGGCGGAGCGGGGCTCGCCCCGGCCGCCGCCACGACCGCCGCGCGCACCACGGCCGCCCGGCTCGCCGAGGTCCTCGAGCACCTCCGCGCCGAGCCCGGCGCGGGTGCGCTCCGAGCGCGGCAGCACACCCTTGGTGCCCGCGGGGATGCTCAGCTCCTCGAAGAGGTGCGGGGAGGTGGAGTACGTCTCCGGCGGATCGTTGAACGAAAGGTTCAGCGCCTTGTTGATGAGCTGCCAGCGCGGGATGTCGTCCCAGTCGACGAGGGTGACCGCGATGCCCTTGGCGCCCGCGCGGCCCGTACGGCCGATGCGGTGCAGGTACGTCTTCTCGTCCTCGGGCGTCTGGTAGTTGATGACGTGGGTGACGCCCTCGACGTCGATGCCACGGGCGGCGACGTCGGTGCAGACGAGGACGTCCACCTTGCCGTTGCGGAAGGCGCGCAGCGCCTGCTCGCGGGCGCCCTGGCCGAGGTCGCCGTGGACCGCGCCGGAGGCGAAGCCGCGCTGCTGGAGCTGGTCGGCCAGGTCGGCAGCCGTGCGCTTGGTACGGCAGAACACCATGACCAGGCCGCGGCCCTCGGCCTGGAGGATGCGCGCGACCAGCTCGGGCTTGTCCATGTTGTGCGCGCGGAACACGTGCTGCTTGGTGTTCGCGACGGTCCTGTCCACGTCGTCCGGCGACGTGGCGTTGATGTGCGTGGGCTGCGACATGTAGCGGCGCGCGAGACCGATGACCGCGCCCGGCATGGTCGCCGAGAACAGCATGGTCTGGCGCTTCGCCGGAAGCATGTTGATGATCTTCTCGACGTCGGGCAGGAAGCCCAGGTCGAGCATCTCGTCGGCCTCGTCGAGGACGAGGGACCTGATGTGCTTGAGGTCGAGCTTCTTCTGGCCCGCGAGGTCGAGCAGTCGGCCCGGGGTGCCGACGACGACGTCGACGCCCTTGCGGAGGGCCTCGACCTGGGGCTCGTAGGCCCGGCCGCCGTAGATGGCGAGAACGCGTACGTTGCGCACCTTGCCGGCGGTCAGGAGGTCGTTGGTGACCTGGGTGCACAGCTCGCGCGTGGGGACGACGACGAGCGCCTGCGGGGCGTCGGTGAGGGCCTCGGGCTTGGCGCGGCCGGCCTCGACGTCGGCGGGGACGGTCACGCGCTCGAGGAGCGGGAGGCCGAAGCCGAGCGTCTTGCCGGTGCCCGTCTTGGCCTGGCCGATGACGTCCGTGCCCGAAAGGGCCACGGGGAGCGTCATCTCCTGGATGGGGAAGGGAGTGATGATGCCGACGGCCTCAAGGGCCTCAGCGGTCTCGGGAAGGATCCCGAGGTCTCGGAACGTAGTCAGGGTGCTGCCTCTTCTGTGTACGCGGTGCGAGGCGAGCGCGGGGGTCTTTGACGGACCGTGCCGGGGACGTCGGCTGCCATACGGGCGAGCCGTGAGCGGCAAGCCGTTTGACACGGGACCTCTACCGACGCTCTAGCGCTCGTACCGCTGAGGGTGTCCCTCTTGTCGTCGTACGCAATGTGCCGTACGGCCAGGGAGGGCTGTCGGGTCGGAGCCGATCGGGCCACCGACCGGGCATCCTCATACGTGCGGCCCGTCGAATATTCGGCAGGCGCATTACTACCATACCCCGGAAACACGCACATGCGATGGCCGATTCGGTCACGTTGTGGTTGTCACAGTGCCGGGGACGGTCCCGTGCGTCGACGTTGTCACACTGATTGACCAGGGACTTCCACCCCGCGGTGAGCGGGCTATTGTGCGCTTCATGACGACCTCTGACAAGCCTGACAACCCGTCCGCCGAGTCTTCCGGGTCCCCCGAGCCCGCCGAAAACGCGGGGAAGACCGGGAACGCCGGGAAGGCCGAGGAGACAGCCCCCACCGGCATCGCCGCTCAGGACTGGGCGCAGGCGTCCGCAGAGCCGCAGTACCGGGCCGCGGTCGTGGACCTGCTCGGGGCGCTCGCGTACGGCGAGCTGGCGGCGTTCGAGCGGCTCGCGGAGGACGCCAAGCTGGCGCCGACCCTGGAGGACAAGGCGGAGCTGGCGAAGATGGCGTCGGCCGAGTTCCACCACTTCGAGCGGCTGCGCGACCGGCTCACGGAGATCGGCGAGCAGCCGACGCTGGCGATGGAACCGTTCGTGGCCGCCCTCGACGGATTCCACAAGCAGACGGCGCCCTCGGACTGGCTGGAGGGCCTGGTCAAGGCGTATGTCGGCGACTCGATCGCCAGCGACTTCTACCGCGAGGTCGCGGTGCGCCTCGACAACGACACCCGTGCCCTGGTGCTCGCGGTGCTCGACGACACCGGACACGCGGGCTTCGCCGTGGACCGGGTGCGGGCCGCGATCGACGCCGAACCGCGGGTGGGCGGACGACTCGCGCTGTGGGCGCGGCGGCTGATGGGCGAGGCGCTGTCGCAGTCCCAGCGGGTGGTCGCGGACCGGGACGCGCTGTCGACGATGCTCGTGGGCGGTGTCGCCGACGGCTTCGACCTCGCCGAGGTCGGCCGGATGTTCTCCCGGATCACGGAGGCCCACACCAAGCGGATGGCGGCCTTGGGGCTGGCCGCGTAGACCCTCGCGGCCTGCGCGGCCTGCGCGGGTGCCGGTCGCCGAGCGAAGCGCAGGTGCCTGCGCGTTTGCGGTGCCGGGGATGCGGAGGCCTCAGTGTCGACCGCGCGGGCTCCGGTACGTGCCGCCGCGCGCGTGCCCTACACCTGGGCCGGTGCCGACCGTCCGCGGAAGTGGCCGGCCGGGCGCAGCAGCAGGGAGAGGGACGCGACGGAGACGACGGCCGCTCCGACCAGGCTCACCGGGACGCTGCCGGGGCCCAGCGCGCTGTGGGTGACGAAGTCACCGAACAGGGCTCCGGCGACGCCCGTCGCCACGACGAGGGCGCGCAGCGGCAGACGGTGCGAGAGGCGGGCCAGCGCCGCCCACGCGAGGGCGAGACCTAGCACAGCGGAGCCGAGCGCTTCCAAGATCATGTGAGGGTCCCTCCCGGACGGTGGGGCTGTGCACCAAGGTCGTAGCCCGTCATACCCGTGACCTGCGGAATGCAATCCTTCCGTGTGGACGACTTGTGCGCCGTCCGTGGAGCCCGCGGAATGCCTGACAGACGTGAAGGGGGCTCGGTGGCTGCGCAGCCACCGAGCCCCCTTCACGCTTCACGCGATGCGTTGCCTACAGTGCGCCGAAGCCCACCTTGCGCGGGGCCGGCTCGCCCAGCTCGACGTAGGCGAGGCGGTCGGCCGGAACCAGGACCTTGCGGCCGTGCTGGTCCACGAGGCTGAGCAGCTGCGTCTTGCCGGCCAGTGCCTCGGCCACCACGCGCTCGACCTCCTCGGGAGTCTGACCGCTCTCCAGAACGATCTCGCGGGGCGCGTGCTGCACGCCGATCTTGACCTCCACGGCTATGTCCCTCCGACGGTCAGGTAGTGCGCGGGCGTCCGCGCCGTTCGCTGCACACATTAGCCCGGTGAGGGGACGTGTACGGCGCGGTGGTCCACGCCGTCAGCGAACAGCGGACGGGAACAAACGGGCGACGCGCGTGCGGGTCAGTGCTGTTCGGTCCCGTGCAGCGGGAAACCGGCGATGCCCCGCCAGGCCAGCGAGGCCAGCAGCTGCACCGCCTGGTCGCGCGGGACGCTGCGGTCGCTGTGCAGCCAGGAGCGGGCCACGACCTGGGCGAGTCCGCCGAGCCCGGAGGCGAGCAGCATCGACTCGGCACGCGAGAGACCGGTGTCCTCGGCGATGACGTCGCAGATCGCCTCGGCGCACTCGTTGGTGACCTTGTCGACGCGCTCCCGCACCGCGGGCTCGTTCGTCAGGTCGGACTCGAAGACCAGGCGGAAGGCGCCGCCGTCGTCCTCGACGTACGCGAAATAGGCGTCCATGGTCGCCCGTACGCGCTGCTTGTTGTCGGTCGTGGAGGCGAGCGCGCCCCGCACGGCCTGGATCAGCGACTCGCAGTGCTGGTCCAGCAGGGCGAGATAGAGGTCCAGCTTGCCCGGGAAGTGCTGGTAGAGCACGGGCTTGCTGACGCCCGCCCGCTCGGCGATGTCGTCCATGGCGGCCGCGTGGTAGCCCTGCGCGACGAAGACTTCCTGGGCGGCGCCCAGCAGCTGGTTCCGTCGGGCACGGCGCGGCAGGCGCGTCCCTCGCGGGCGCGCCGCCTCTGTCTGCTCGATGGCTGTCACGCCGCCTCCCAAAGTCGTCCACATGCGGTGAGCGCCGCGCGGCCCATCGTACTTTTCAGTAACCCTGTGGCGCGCGGTGCGAGCGCAGAATTTCACGAACCGGACGATCACAAAAGCCGTACAGAAGGTTTTGAAGTGGGGCGGTCCGGGCAGACTCGCGCCCGCTTCTGTCC
The DNA here is from genome assembly GCF_042653945.1 of Streptomyces vulcanius. Taxonomy (NCBI): domain Bacteria; kingdom Bacillati; phylum Actinomycetota; class Actinomycetes; order Kitasatosporales; family Streptomycetaceae; genus Streptomyces; species Streptomyces vulcanius. The sequence continues at coordinate 400,227 of NZ_JBHSFK010000005.1, forward strand.
GGCGCATCGCCCCGACGTCAGCGGTAGTCGTCCTCGTCGAGGGAGACGACGCGCGCCTGTTCGGCCAGATCCGCCTCGTTCGCCCGCGCGGGGTCCACGTCCTCCAGGGGGACGTCCCGCTCCCGGGTGACGTCCGTGTACTGCTCGGCGGCGTCGTCCTGTGGCGCCTCGACATCGATCTCCCCGAAGTCGTCGTCCTCCTCGAACGTCTCGGGGTCGGTGGGGTCGACTGCCATGGTGGGCTCCCTTCCTACGAACCAACTCCTGCAAGCGGGTGCCCTCGATACGAGCCTAGGAGACACCTGTTTCGGACGCCATGCGGTGTGCCTCCGAGATGTACCTGTGACGGCGAACACACAAGATCGCGCGTGATCGTCTCGTAACATTGCCCGCATGTCGTCGACCGAGCTGCCCTCCGTGCCGCCGACCAGTGTGCTGCCGAAGACGGTCTCCGTCAGAGTCGCCGAGGGCGAACGGCTGCGGACGGTCGGCCTGCCGGGCGTCACCCTCACCGTCCGTTCCAGGCCGCCCACGCGCGGGAACCTCGAGCCGGCGCTGTACGTCCACGGCCTCGGCGGTTCCTCGCAGAACTGGTCCGCGCTGATGGCGCTGCTGGAGGGGGACGTGGCCGGTGAGGCCCTCGACCTGCCCGGCTTCGGCGACTCCCCGCCGCCGGACGACGGCAACTACTCCCTCACGGCACACGCGCGTGCCGTGATCCGCTATCTCGACGCCGTCGACCGCGGTCCGGTGCACCTCTTCGGCAACTCGATGGGCGGCGCCGTCTCCACCAGGGTCGCCGCCGTGCGCCCCGACCTCGTCCGCAGCCTGACGCTGGTCTCGCCCGCGCTGCCGGAGCTGCGCGTGCAGCGCACCGCGGTGCCCACGGCACTGGCCGGTATGCCCGGCGTCACCGCGCTCTTCAGCAGACTCACCCGGGAGTGGACCGCCGAGCAGCGCGTCCGCGGCGTCCTGGCGCTCTGCTACGGCGAGCCCGAGCGGGTCACCCCGGAGGAGTTCCGGCACGCGGTGGAGGAGTTCGACCGGCGGCTGCAACTGCCGTACTTCTGGGACGCGCTGACGCGCTCCACGCGCGGGCTGGTCAGCGCCTACACCCTGGGCGGCCAGCACGGGCTGTGGCGGCAGGCCGAGCGCGTCCTGGCCCCGACCCTGCTGGTCTACGGCGGTCGCGACCAGCTCGTGGGCTTCCGTATGGCCCAGCGCGCCGCCCGTGCCTTCCGCGACTCCCGTCTGCTCACGCTGCCGGACGCCGGGCACGTGGCGATGATGGAGTACCCGGAGACGGTGGCCACGGCCTTCCGGGAGCTCCTCGCCGAGACCGCCGACGCGAAACCGGGGGGCTGAAGCAGACGTGGGACGTCACAGCCGACGTGGGTCGGCGGCCAAGCGAGCGCCCGAGAACTCCTCCGGCGCCTCCGGGTACGCCGACGACACATCCGGGCGCGGTACGCCCCTGGTGCCCGACGGGACGCCCCCGCACGGCTTCCCGGCGCTCCCGGAGGGAACTCCGGACCGAGGCGCCCCCCGTCACCCCGACGGCACGCCCGCACACGGCTTCCCACGGGTCCGGGGCGGCCATCCCGAGCAGCGGGAGGCCGGAGGCGGCTGGGGTGAGCTGAGCGGACGTCAGGGCGGCTCCGCCGGGGGACCGGTGATACCGCGTCAGCGGTCGGCGCCGCGGGGGCCCCGGGGGCCACGCCAGGAGTACCTCGACGCCTTCGCCCACGACGCCGACGATGACGACGACGTGTTCACGCGCACGGGTAGGCCGTTCGCGTCTACGCGCGCGTCGGACCGCGTCCCCGGTCAGGATGGGGACGTGCATACGGCAGCCCCCGTGGACGACGACGCCCCACCCACCGGCGCCCCCGTGGACGCGAAGGGGGCCAAGGGCCGTACCTTCGCCGGCATCGGGGCCGCCGCGGTCGCCACCGTGCTGGCGGTCGTGGTGGCGGGCCAGATGACCGGCACGCGCGACGAGGACCGCGTGGAGTCGCAGTCGGCGGCCGGCCGCGGTCCCGCGGGCGCCGTGGGCTCACTCGCGCCGAGCCCGTCCGCCTCCGTCTCGCCGACCCCGGTGGTGCGGACGTACGCGCAGAAGATGGGCGCCAAGTACAAGCTCGACGCCGACCTCGACGGCTCCGGGAAGTTCTACGCGGTCCCCGGCGTGGACAAGGCGCCCGGCAAGGGCGAGAAGTTCACCTACCGGGTGGACGTGGAGAAGGGGCTGGACCTCGACGGCACGCTCTTCGCGCAGGCCGTGCAGAAGACCCTCAACGACGACCGCAGCTGGGCGCACAACGGCGCGCGCACCTTCGAGCGGATCCACTCGGGCGAGCCCGACTTCGTCATCACCCTCGCCAGCCCCGGCACCACCGCGGACTGGTGCGCCGAGTCCGGCCTGGACACCACCGAGGACAACGTTTCCTGCGACTCGGCCGCCACCGAACGCGTCATGATCAACGCCTACCGGTGGGCCCAGGGCTCGAAGACGTACGGCGACAAGATCTACGCCTACCGGCAGATGCTGATCAACCACGAGGTCGGCCACCGCCTCGGGTACCACCATGTGAACTGCGAGACGGACGGCGCTCTGGCGCCCGTCATGCAGCAGCAGACCAAGTTCCTCGACCACGACGGGATCCACTGTCTGCCCAACCCCTGGCCGTACCCGGAGAGCTGACGGGCCGTCCGGAAGCCACGTTGACATGCTCAGCAATGTCATCCATATTTTTGCGCATGTGGTCTAGTCATGCCGTCGACAGCAGCGCCGCCATCGAGCTGGCGCTCATCGGCGTGACCGCACTCTGCGTGGCCGACATCCACTGTCGCTGACGCCCGCCCCTTCAGGCGCGCGTCACTCCTTTTGTCTGACGACGATCTGACGACACCTTGCGCCGGGGCGGACGTCTGTCCACTTCCGTCTCACCCCTCGTCAATTTGTCTCACATGCCGAGACATCGACGGAGACTGCCAACCGAGAGGTCGTCATTCCCATGCGTCAACTGTCCCTCATAGCGCGCCGTGTGGCCGCGGCGTCCGTCGGCCTGGTGGTGGCAGCCGGTGCCGCCGCCTGCGGGCCGGAAGACAACGATGCCAAGGCCTCCGGCAGCGACTCCACGCCACACCAGGGCGGCACGCTGACCATCCTCAACCGCAACCCGCAACAGGACTTCGACCCGGCCCGCCTCTACACCTCCGGCGGCGGCAAGGTCCCCTCCCTGGTCTTCCGTACGCTCACCACGCGCAACCGCGAGAACGGCGCCGCCGGCGCGAAGGTCGTCCCCGACCTCGCCACCGACACCGGCCGCCCCAACAAGGACGCGACCGTCTGGACGTACACCCTCAAGGAGGGACTCAAGTACGAGGACGGCACCGCGATCACCTCCGCCGACATCAAGTACGGCATCGAGCGGTCCTTCGCGCCCGAGCTGTCGGGCGGCGCCCCCTATCTGCGGGACTGGCTGGTCGGCGCGGCCGACTACCAGGGGCCGTACAAGGACGCCAAGGGGCTCGACGCCATCGAGACCCCGGACAGCCGCACCATCGTCTTCCACCTGAACAAGCCCGAGGGCGAGTTCCCCTACCTGGCCACCCAGACGCAGTTCGCGCCCGTCCCGAAGGCCAAGGACACCGGCACCAAGTACGAGGAGCACCCGGTGTCGTCGGGGCCGTACAAGGTCGTCAAGAACGAGAACGACGGTGAGCGGCTCACCCTGGCGCGCAACACCTACTGGTCGGAGAAGACCGACGCCGAGCGCAAGGCCTACCCGGACAAGATCGACGTACGGTCCGGTCTGGACTCGTCCGTGATCAACCAGCGGCTGTCCGCGTCCCAAGGGGCGGACGCCACCGCCATCACCACGGACACCAACCTCGGGCCGGCCGAGCTCGCCAAGGTGACCGGCGACAAGGAACTCGCCGCCCGCGTCGGCACCGGGCACTTCGGCTACACGAACTACATCGCCTTCAACCCCGAGGTGAAGCCGTTCGACGACATCAGGGTGCGCCAGGCGGTCTCGTACGCCGTCGACCGGTCGTCCGTGGTGAACGCGGCGGGCGGCTCGTCGCTCGCCGAGGCCGCGACCACCTTCCTGCCGAACCAGAAGTCCTTCGGCTACGCGCCGTACGACCTCTTCCCGGCCGGCGCGACCGGCGATCCGGCGAAGGCCAAGGAGCTGCTGAAGGAGGCCGGTCACCCGAACGGGCTGACCGTCACCCTCACCCACTCCAACAGCCAGGACTTCGAGACCAGCCCGGAGATCGCGACCGCGATCCAGGACGCGCTCAAGAAGGCCGGCATCACCGTCAAGCTCCAGGGTCTGGAGGAGAACGACTACTCCGACACGATCCACGACGTGAAGACCGAGCCCGGCTTCTTCCTCGCGCACTGGGGTGCCGACTGGCCCTCCGGCGGTCCCTTCCTCGCCCCGATCTTCGACGGCCGGCAGATCGTGACGGACGGCGCGAACTTCAACACCGGCCTGCTCAATGACAAGTCGGTCAATGCCGACATTGACGCGATCAACAAGTTGACCGATCTTGACGCCGCCGCCAAGCGATGGGGCGCACTGGACAAGAAGATCGGCGAACAGGCACTGACCGTCCCGCTGTTCCACCCGGTCTACAAGCGGCTGTACGGCAAGGACGTCCGCAACATCGTCATCAGCGACTGGGACGGCGTCCTGGACCCCTCGCAGGTCTCGGTCAAGTAGCACCGTGAGCGAGACACTCCTCGTCACCGAGGCCCCCGGCGGATCCGTGCCGGGGGCCTCGGGGGGCCGTCAGTTCTGGCGGCGGCTGCGTGCGCAGCGCGCCGCCCTCGTCGCGGCCGTCGTCGTCGCTCTGCTCGTCCTGGTCGCGCTCGCCGCGCCCCTGCTCACCGCCCTGGAGGGCCAGGACCCGACCACCTACCACCCGTCCCTGATCGACTCCGCGCGCGGGGGCGTGCCCGTCGGGGCGCTCGGCGGCATCGGCGGCGACCACTGGCTCGGCGTCGAACCGCAGACCGGCCGCGACCTGTTCGCCCGGCTCGCCTACGGCGCCAGGGTCTCGCTCGGGGTCGCGTTCGCCGCCACGGTCGTCCAGGTCGCCGTCGGCATCACCATGGGCATCGCGGCGGCCCTCGGCAACCGATGGGTTGATCAACTGTTGAGCCGGATCACGGACATCTTCGTCGCCCTGCCACTGATGATCATGTCGCTGGCGCTGCTCGCGATCGTCCCCACGAGCTTCCCGCGGCCCGTTCTCGTCACCCTGGTCATCGGCCTGATCTCCTGGGGCAACATCGCCAAGGTCGTCCGCGCCCGGACGCTCAGCCTCAAGGAGCTCGACCATGTGGCGGCCGCCCGGCTCAGCGGCTGGGGCTCCTGGAGCGTCGCCCGCCGCGAACTGCTGCCCGGACTCGCCGCGCCCGTCATCACCTACGCGGCGCTGCTCGTGCCGCAGAACATCACCGTCGAAGCCGCGCTGTCCTTCCTCGGCGTCGGCGTGAAGCCGCCCACGCCGTCCTGGGGGCAGATGCTCACGGCCGCCGACGTCTGGTACCAGGCGGCCCCCCAGTACCTCCTGCTGCCCGCCGGAGCGCTCTTCGTGACCGTCCTCGCGCTCACCGTCCTCGGCGACGGCGTCCGCACCGCCCTGGACCCGCGCGTGGCCTCCCGGCTGCGGGTCGGCACGGGGCGCAGGGGAGAGAACAAGGCCGGGGGTGCCTCGTGAGCGGCTTCGGGGGCTTCGTCGTGCGCCGCGCGGTCGGCACCCTCCTCACCCTGCTCGCCATCTCGGTGATCGTCTACGTCGTCTTCTACGTCACCCCCGGCGACGTCGCCCAGATCACCTGCGGCCCGCGCTGCTCGCCCGAACAGGTCCACCAGGTCGCGCTCCAACTCCACCTGGACGACCCGCTGTACGTGCGGTACTGGCACTTCCTCCAGGGGCTCCTCGTCGGCCAGGACTACTCGACGGGCACGGCCGTGGAGCACTGCTCGGCGCCCTGCCTGGGGCTGTCGTACCAGAGCGACCAGCAGGTCACCCAGCTCATCCTGGCCAAGCTGCCGGTGAGCCTCTCCCTGGTGTTCGGCGCGATGGTGGTGTGGCTGATCCTCGGCGTCGGCACCGGGGTGCTCTCCGCGTGGCGGCGCGGCCGGTTCACCGAGCGCGCGCTGACCGCAGTCACCCTCGCCGGCACGGCCACGCCCGTCTTCGTCATCGGCCTCGTCCTGATGATCGTCGTCTGCGGCGAGCTGGAACTGTTGCCCTTCCCGCAGTACGTGAACCTCACCGACGATCCCGAGCAGTGGGCGTGGAACCTGCTGCTGCCCTGGCTCTCGCTGGCCCTCATCGAGGCCGCCTCGTTCGCCCGGCTCACGCGCGCGTCGATGCTGGAGACCCTGGCCGAGGACCACATCCGCACCTTCCGCGCGTACGGCGTCGGCGAACGGTCGATCATCGGGCGGCACGCGCTGCGCGGGGCGTTCGCGCCGGTCATCGCGCTGAACGCGAACAACTTCGGGTCGGCGGTCGGCGGCGCGGTGCTCACCGAGACGCTGTTCGGACTGCCCGGCATCGGTCAGGAACTCGTCCACGCCGTCAATGTGGTCGACCTGCCGGTCGTGGTCGGGATGGTCCTGGTCATCGGTTTCTTCGTGGTCCTCGCCAACGCCGTCGCGGACGTCCTGTACGCGGTGGCCGACCGACGGGTGGTGCTGACATGAGTCTTGTCCAGGTCACGGACCTTTCCGTCGAGTTCGGCGATCTGCGCGCCGTCGACGGTCTCTCCTTCCGGCTGGAGCGGGGCGGCGCCCTCGCCCTGGTCGGCGAGTCCGGCTCCGGCAAGTCGACGGTCGCCTCGGCCCTGCTGGGGCTGCACCGCGGCACGGGCGCGCGGGTGGGCGGTTCGATCGAGGTCGTCGGAGTGGACGTACAGGAGGCGTCCGACGAGGCGCTGCGTCGGCTGCGGGGCGCCAAGGCCGCCATGGTCTTCCAGGACCCGCTGTCGTCGCTCGACCCTTACTACGCGATCGGCGACCAGATCGCCGAGGTGCACCGCGTGCACACGCGTGTGTCACGCCGTACGGCACGCGCGCGTGCGGTGCAGGTGCTGGAGAGGGTGGGAATTGCGGACGCGGTACGGCGGTCCCGGTCCCGGCCGCACGAGTTCAGCGGCGGTATGCGCCAGCGCGCGCTCATCGCGATGGCGCTGGCCTGCGAACCGGAATTGCTCATCGCCGACGAGCCGACCACCGCGCTCGACGTGACCGTCCAGGCCCAGATCCTCGACCTCCTGCACACGCTGCGCGAGGAGACCGGGATGGGGCTGCTGCTCGTCACGCACGACGTGGGCGTGGCCGCCGAGAGCGTCGACGAGGTACTCGTCATGCGGCACGGGCGGCGCGTCGAGCACGGCCCGGTCGGGGAGGTGCTCGGCGCCCCGGAGGCGGAGTACACGCGGGAGCTGCTGACGGCGGTGCCTCGGGTTGAGGTGCGGCGGGTGGAGGTGCGGCGGGCTTCCACGGGCGCCTCGGAGGACGTCGTTCTCGAGGCCCGTGGGCTGCGGCGCGAGTTCGGGCGCGGCAGGCGGGCGTTCGCGGCCGTGGACGACGTGTCTCTGACGATCCACCGGGGCGAGACCCTCGGGATCGTCGGCGAGAGCGGCAGCGGCAAGACCACGCTGGGGCGGATGCTGGTCGGGCTGCTGGAGCCGACGGCGGGGACGGTCACGCCCGGCGGCGGTGTCCGTCCCGATGTGCAGATGGTGTTCCAGGACCCGGTCTCCTCCCTCAACCCCCGCCGCAGCGTGGGCGAGTCCGTCGCCGACCCGCTTCGCGCGCGTGGAGAACGCGATGAGCGGCGCATCAGGGGGCGTGTGATCGAACTCCTGGAGCGCGTGGGGCTCGAAGGGGCGCACTACGACCGGTATCCGCACGAGTTCAGCGGCGGTCAGCGCCAGCGCGTGGGCATTGCGCGGGCGCTCGCGGCCGACCCGCGCGTCATCGTGTGCGACGAGCCGGTCTCCGCGCTCGATGTGACCACGCAGGCCCAGGTGGTCGCCCTGCTCGGCGAGTTGCAGCGGGAGCTGGGGCTCGCACTGGCCTTCGTCGCCCACGACCTCGCCGTGGTGCGCCAGGTCAGCGACCGGGTCGCGGTGATGCGGCGCGGCCGGATCGTCGAGTCGGGGCCGGCCGACGAGGTGTACGACGCCCCGCGGGACCCGTACACCAGGCAACTGCTGGCCGCCGTACCCGCCCTCGATCCGCAGGTGGCGGCCCGACGGCAGGCGGCTCGGCGCGAGTTGGCGGGCGCCGGGCAGGAACTGGCCGGAGCCTGACGAAACGTGACTGCGTGATTTCTTAGCGCGATCGAACGCGACCCGCACGGGAAAGTTACGGTCGTTCACCCCTTTTGGTGGTGCGACGGACAACCGTCCGTCGCACCACCACCTTGTCCGCATACGTTCTTCCCGCTGCGAGCCGCCGGGTCAACGGCGGCTCCCCAAACGGGAGATCGGGGGTGCGTGCGTGCGCATCGGACTGCTGACGGAGGGTGGTCATCCGTATGTGAGCGGTGACGTCGGACTCTGGTGCGACCGGCTCGTGCGCGGGCTCGGGCAGCACGACTTCGACGTCTACGCGCTCGGCGACGGACACCACCGGGGGGACGCCGAGGTCGCGCACGGACGGCGTGCACGCCGGCGCTTCACGGAGTCCTACGGGGAGCTGGTGACGGCCCTGGCCGACGTCTCGGAAGGCGGCTCCAACGCTCAGGCGGACCGTTTCGCCAACGCGCTGTACGGCCTTGCCGAACTCGCCCGCGAGGAGGGCGGACTGGTGCGGGCGCTCCGCTCGGAGAGTGCCGTACGCGCCCTCGAACGCGCCTGCCGGGCGCCCGGCGCACTGCGTATGGCGCGCGAGGCGCGGGTACCCGAGCTGCTCGCCGTCGCCGCGCACCTCGAACGCGCTCTGCGCCCCCTGTCGTTCGACTGGTACGAGGACGACGGTCTTGCTGCGGCGGACCTGTGCCATGCCGCCTCCGGCGGGGTGGTGGCGCTCCCCGGGCTGCTCGCCCGGCACTTCTTCGACGTACCGCTGCTGGTGACGGAGTACGGGGTGCGGCTGCGGAGCCACTACCTGGGCTCGGGGGCGCATTCCGGCAACCGGCGCCATCCGGGTTCCGGCGCGCCGGATGCCGATGACGTCGAGGCCGCTCCCGCCGTCCGCGCGTTGCTCGCCGCCTTCCATGGCCGGCTCGCCGCCGAGGTCTACCGGCAGGCGGCCTGTGTCACTTCCGGCAACGCGCACGCCCGCCGCTGGCAGGAACGCTGCGGTGCCGACCCCGCCAGGCTCCGCACGGTCTACCCGGGCATGGCGGCCGACCGCTTCGCCGAGACGGGCGACGCCCCGGACGCCGCCGACCCGCACACGCTGGTCTGGGTCGGACGGGTGGAACCGGCCAAGGACCTGGTGTCCCTGCTGCACGCCTTCGCGGAGGTCCGCAGGGAACACCCGAGGGCACGTCTGCGGATCATCGGCGCACCGGGGGCCCCGGCCGGGTCCGAGGGCGGGGCCTACCTCGGCCACTGCAGGATGCTGGCCGCGCAGCTCTTCCCCGACGAGGCCGACGGCCCGCACGCCGTCGGCGACAACCCCGTGTCCTTCGAGGAGATCGGCGGCCCGGAGGCACCCGGCCCCGCCGAGGCGTACGCGGCGGGAGCGGTGGTCGTCCTGTCCAGCGTCGTCGAGGGGTTCCCGGTCGGCCTGGTCGAGGCGATGTTCTGCGGCCGGGCGACAGTGTCGACGGATGTCGGTGCCGTGGTCGAGGTCGTCGGCGGGACCGGGCTGGTCGTACCGCCGCGCAATCCGCGGGCGCTCGCCCAGGCGTGCGGGGCGCTGCTGCGCGACCCCGAGCGCCGTGCGCGCCTGGGGGCAGCCGCCCGCGCACGCGCCCTGGAACTGTTCACGGTGGAGCAGAACGTCGAGGCATTTCGCGGCACTTACCTGGAGATCGTCTCCCGCTGCCCGGCCCGCCGGGCCGTCCTCGACGGCGCGGCCGACCCCCGGCCGTTCGCCGTCCCGGCCGAGGCCCGGCTGCCCGGCCGCTGGACCGGCCCGGGCGTACGGGGCACCGCCCGGGGCGGTCCGGGCTGGTCGGCGGGACCGCCGGTGCACGGCATGGCGTCCGTCGTGCCGTCGACCGTCGTGCCGTCGTCAGCGGTTCCCTCGTCCGTCCTTCCGTCCTCAGCTGTTCCCTCGTCCGTCCTCCCGCCCCCACTTGTCGCCACGGAAGGTGCGTGATGAGCGAACTCGGCGAACTGGACCGGCCGGGCCGCAGGCTCCCCGCTCCGCGCAGGGGCCCCGCGGACCCGGTGAAGACCCTGATGCACCGTCATCGCGACCTGTGCGCGCGGGCCGTCGATCCGTTGGAGATCGCGGCCGGTCTGGAGGCCCACGGAGTCACCGACCGCACCGCCGCCCGCTTCCGGCACCGGGACGTCTTCTCGCTGGCCGAGGAGATGTACGCCCGTGCCTCCCGCGACGCAGGCACCCCCGCGCCCGCCGTGCCCGCCCCGGCCCCCCGGCCCCGCCCGGACCGGGCGCTGCTCACCCTGCTCCCGGGCGCCCTGTGCGCCGCGGCGTTGACCGGACTGCGTCTCACCGAAGGACGGACCCGCCTCCTCGTGGCCGCCACGGGCGTCCTCGCGCTGGCCTTCGCCCTGCACGCCGTACTCCACAGCGGGCCACTGGCCCGGCACGGCGGCACCCGCCCGGGCCCGTACCGCAGCGGCTTCTGGACCTGCTGGCTCCTCGCCTACGCGGCCCTCGGCGACGGCCTCCTGCGCGGCGCCGTCACCGGCGGCCCCGACACCCTGCCCGACGGAACACCGGACGGCCCCTGGCCGTTCGCCGCCGCGCCCCTCCTCGCCCTCACCCTGGCCTGCGCGCCCGCCGCGTACTGCGCGCGCCTCCTCGCGGTACGCGCCCGGCGCCGACTCGACGCCAGCCGCGGCCTGGCGGAGTTCACCTCCTCCGTGCAACCCCTGCTGCTCGGCGTGTTCGCCCTGTTCGGATGCGCGCTCGCCGCCCTGACCGCCCTGTGCGCCGCGGCGCTGGACGAGCCGGCCGACCACGCCGGCGTCCTCACCCTGGGCCTCCTCCTCTTCCTCGCCCGCCTCCTCGCCGTGCACGGCTTCACCCACGCCCCCGCGGTCGTCCTGGGAGCCGCCGGTACCGCCGAGGCGCTGGCCCCGGCCACGGTTTTCGCCGGCCGACTTCCCGGCTGCGGGTTCCTGTCCGCGCCCGTCGACGCCCTCGTCACCGCCTGGGGCCCGGCCGGCCCACCGACCCTGATCTGCGGAGCCGCCGCGACGACCCTGCTGGTCCACGCGACCCGCACCCTGGCCACGGCCTCCGCCCACGCCCCCCTGACGGACCGGCCGTGCTGAGGCACCGGCGGCCCCCCGCCCTCCGACCACCCCGCGCAGCGCCACCCCCACCGTGCACGGACCGCACGACGCACGCGCTCCTCCACCCCGCCGCAGGCAATCGGAACACCTCAGAAGGAGAGAACAGATGACCACCTCCCGATCCGGAGCGACCGGAGTCACCGGGACACCCGCGGTCACCGGAGCCCCCGCGGTCACCGGACCAACCGCAGTGCAGGGAGTCGCGCGATGAGGGTCCTGCTGATCGGAGCCAACGGCTACCTCGGCCGGTTCGTCGCCGACCGTCTGCTCGCCGACCCGGCGGTCCAGCTCACCGCGCTCGGCCGCGGAGACGACGCCGACGTCCGGTTCGACCTCGCGAGCGGCAGCCCCGGCGCGCTCACCCGCTTCCTCGACGCGGTCCATCCCCAGGTCGTCGTCAACTGCGCGGGCGCCACCCGCGGCGGCGCCCGCGAGCTCACCCGGCACAACACCGTCGCCGTCGCCACCGTCTGCGAGGCGCTGCGCCGCAGCGGCTGCGGCGCCCGTCTGGTGCAGATCGGCTGCGGTGCCGAGTACGGCCCGAGCCAGCCAGGCTCCTCGACCGCCGAGGACGCCGTCCCCCGCCCCGGCGGCCCGTACGGCGTCAGCAAGCTCGCCGCGACCGAACTCGTCCTCGGCTCCGGCCTGGACGCCGTCGTGCTGCGGGTCTTCTCCCCGGCCGGACCCGGCACCCCGGCCGGCTCCCCGCTGGGGCGGCTGGCCGAGGCGATGCGCCGCGCCATGCAGTCCGGCGACGGCGAACTCAAGCTCGCCGGCCTCGGCGCGCAGCGCGACTTCGTGGACGTCCGCGACGTCGCCCGCGCCGTGCACGCCGCCTCGCTCTCCGCCGCGCAGGGCGTCATCAACATCGGCTCGGGCCGCGCCGTCCGGCTGCGCGACGCCGCCGCGATCCTGGCGCGCGTGGCCGGGTACGGCGGAGCGCTCCACGAACTCGACGGACCGCCCGGCGCCCATCTGCGGCCGGCCATCGGCCATCCCCGCCCCGACCCCGACCACGCGGCCCCGGTCGCGTACCCGGACGGCTGCGGCAGCTGGCAGCAGGCCGATGTGCGCACCGCCCGCGACCGGCTCGGCTGGCGGCCCCGGATCAACCTCGAGGAGTCCCTCGCCGACATCTGGATGGAGGCGGCGTGTCGTATCTGACCGGCACTCCGGCGGGAACCGCCGACGCCGGGAGCACCGACCTCCGCACCGGCATCGGCGTGCCCGGCCTCGCCCACCCGCTGCTCGCCCCAGCAGAGTGGGGCGACCTCGCCCGCCCCGGGCCGCCGCTGCACTGGGTCGTCCTGAACATCGCGGGCGGCGGCCCCGGCGTCCGCCCCGACCCGCACTGTCTGGAGGCGGCGGGCCGACTGCGCAACGCCGGCATCCGGATCCTCGGGCACCTCGACAGCGCCTACGGGATCCGGGCCCACGCCGATGTGATGGCCGACGCCCGGCGGTACCTCGACTGGTACCGGGTCGACGGCTTCCTGCTGGACCGCTGCCCGGGCTCGCGCGAGGAGTTCCCCGGGATCCGCCGCACGGCCACCGCGCTTCGCGCGCTGGCCGACGCGCCCCACGTCGTCCTCGGCCACGGCACCCATCCGTACCCGGGCTACGCCGAGCACGCCGACCAGTTGGTCACCTTCTCCGGGCCGTGGAACGACTACCGCTGGTCGCAGGTGGCCGAGTGGACCGCCGAGCATCCGCCGGAGCGGTTCTGCCACCTGGTGCACGGAGTGCCCCGGGCCCACCTCGACGAGGCGCTGCGCATCGCCCGCTGGCAGGGCGCGGCGACGATCTGGTTCACCGACCGGGGCGACTCGGGAGGCCGGTGCGACCCCTGGGAGACCCTGCCCGGCTACTGGGACGAAATCGTCTCGCGGATCGGAACGGGTGTCTCGGAATGAAGAAGGCCATGGCACTGTTACGGAGAGAACAACCGTAGTGATAGACCGACCAACGGAGTCCCCGTGTCGCTGCCACCCCTGGTCGAGCCGGCTGCCGAGCTCACCGTAGACGAGGTTCGCCGGTACTCCCGCCACCTGATCATCCCGGACGTCGGGATGGACGGGCAGAAGCGGCTGAAGAACGCCAAGGTGCTCTGTGTGGGCGCCGGCGGCCTGGGCTCGCCGGCGCTGATGTACCTGGCCGCGGCGGGTGTGGGCACGCTCGGCATCGTGGAGTTCGACGAGGTCGACGAGTCGAACCTGCAGCGCCAGATCATCCACAGCCAGGCCGACATCGGCCGCTCCAAGGCCGAGTCCGCGCGTGACTCCGTCCTCGGCATCAACCCGTACGTGAATGTGATCCTCCACGAAGAGCGGCTCGAGGCCGAGAACGTGATGGACATCTTCAGCCAGTACGACCTGATCGTCGACGGCACGGACAACTTCGCGACCCGCTACCTCGTCAACGACGCGTGCGTGCTGCTGAACAAGCCGTACGTGTGGGGCTCGATCTACCGCTTCGACGGCCAGGCCTCCGTGTTCTGGTCCGAGTACGGTCCCTGCTATCGCTGCCTCTACCCGGAGCCCCCGCCGCCGGGCATGGTCCCCTCCTGCGCCGAGGGCGGCGTCCTGGGCGTGCTGTGCGCGTCCATCGGCTCCATCCAGGTCACCGAGGCGATCAAGGTCCTCACCGGCACCGGTGAGTCCCTGGTCGGCCGACTGATGATCTACGACGCCCTGGAGATGCAGTACCGCCAGGTCAAGATCCGCAAGGACCCGAACTGCGCGGTCTGCGGCGAGAACCCGACCGTCACCGAGCTCATCGACTACGAGGCCTTCTGCGGCGTCGTCTCCGAGGAGGCCCAGCAGGCGGCGGCGGGCGCCACGATCACTCCCAAGCAGCTCAAGGAGTGGATCGACGACGGCGAGAACATCGAGATCATCGACGTCCGCGAGCCGAACGAGTACGAGATCGTCTCCATCCCGGGCGCCAAGCTGATCCCGAAGAACGAGTTCCTGCTGGGCACCGCCCTGGAGGGCCTGCCGCAGGACAAGAAGATCGTCTTGCACTGCAAGACGGGTGTCCGCAGTGCGGAAGTCCTCGCCGTGCTGAAGTCCGCGGGCTTCTCGGACGCCGTGCACGTCGGCGGCGGTGTCATCGGCTGGGTCAACCAGATCGAGCCGAGCAAGCCGGTCTACTGACCTTTCCGGTCCGTCCGGTCGGCGGGGGCTCCGGGCACCATGGGTGCCCGGAGCCCCCGCCGTCGTCATGAGCAGACCTTGCCGTCCTTCGGCACCGTGCCCTTCAACAGGTACGCGTCCACCGCGGAGTCGACACAGTCGCTCCCGCTGTCGTACGCACCGTGCCCCTCGCCCTTCCAGGTGAGCAGCACGCCGACGCCCCTGCCCAGTTCGTCCGCCATCTTCCGGGCGCCCTCGTACGGCGTCGCCGGGTCGCCGGTGTTGCCGACCAGCAGGATCGGCGCCGCACCTGCCGCGCTCACCTCCGGGGTGTCGTACTGCCCGGTCACCGGCCAGTCGTGGCACCAGCCGGCCGTGTCCCAGCCCAGGAAGTCGCCGAAGACGGGGGAGATCCTCTCGAACTCCGTCAGCCGCTTCCTCGCCTCCTCGGCGGTCGGCCGCTGCCTGTCGTCCAAGCACGATATGACCCGTTGCGAGTGGGCCGTCGTGCCGTACTTCCCCGAGGAGTCCCGCTCGTTGTAGGCGTCGGCGAGCTCCAGCAGCTCGGAGCCGTCGCCGTCCTCGGCCGACTCCAGGGCGCTGGTCAGCCTCGGCCAGCTCCGCTCGCTGTACAGCGGCAGGACGATACCGGTGACGGCGAGCGACTGGGTCAGCCTCCGCCCGTCGGAGGCCGGCAGCGGATCGCTGTCGAGCCGGTCCAGCAGGGCCGCGATCCTGGCGCTGCCCCGCTCCGGGTCCTGGCCCGTCGACTTCAGGTAGTCGTCGAGCGCCCGCTGGAAGCCCCGCGCCTGGTTCTCGGCGTGGCCCACGGCGTCGGCGCTCGGGTCGACCACCGCGTCGAGGATCAGCCGTCCCACGTTCTTGGGGAACAGGTGGGCGTAGACGCCGCCGAGTTCGGTGCCGTAGGAGATGCCGAAGTAGTGCAGCTTCGTGTCGCCGAGGACCTGGCGCATCAGGTCCATGTCGCGCGCGGTGTCGGTGGTCGAGACGTGGGCCAGCAGGTCGCCCGCGGCCTTCTCGCACCCCTTGGCGAAGTCGGCGGCGTCCTGGAGGTACGCCCGCTCCTCGGCCGGGGTGTCCGGGGTGATGTCGATCGACTCGGCGGCCCGGATGTCCTTGTTGCTGCGGCAGCGGATTCCCTCGCTGCCGCCGACCCCGCGCGGGTCCCAGCTGACCAGGTCGTAGCGCTCACGGAGGGAGGAGAACGTGGAGCCGAACGCGGGCAGTGTGCCGACGCCCGAGCCGCCCGGGCCGCCGAAGTTGAACAGCAGCGAGCCGAGCCGCTGCCCGCCGCCGGACCGTGACTTGGCGCGGATCAGCGAAAGGCCGATGGTCCTGCCGGCCGGCTTCGACCAGTCCAGCGGCACCTTCAGCGTCGCGCACCGCCAGTCTCCGCTCGGTGCGGCGGAGTCCGAAGTGCCCTTGCAGCGCCCCCAGTCGAGCTTCTGCTCCGTGAGCGAGGCCGGCGCGGACGTGCTCGAGGTACCGGCCGCCCTCCCGCCGCCGGTCCCCGTGCCGGTCCCCTTGCCTGCCCCTTTGCCTGCCCCTTTACCGTCCCCGCCGCTGTCCGACGAGCCGCCGCTGCAGCTCGCGACCAGTAGTGCGACGGCGGCGCCGAGTGCCGCACACCGTAGGAATCGCGCCATGTGCCTGCCCCCCTTGCTGACCGTCCGCGCCGAGCGGCGGGACGGCTGTCAGGCAATCGTAGGCGGCGCGGGGCCTGTCTGTCGGAGCCTGTGGATAACCTGTTGACCTGCTGTTTTGCCGGCCCGTCGGGGAATGTGTGTCATGCACAGATCGTGCCGGAGGCGGGCACCTTCCCGTCCAGCAAGTAGCCGTCCACGGCCGTCTGCACACACTTGTCCTTGCTGCCGTACGCGCCGTGCCCCTGGCCCTTGTACGTCAGCTCCACCCCGACGCCGTCGCCCAGCGCGTCCACCATCTTCCGGGCCCCCTCGTACGGGGTCGCCGGGTCGCCGGTGTTGCCCACGACGAGGATCGGCGGCGCGCCCGGCGCGCTCACGTCCGGATGGTCGGCCGCGCCCGGCACGGCCCAGTCCGTGCAGCCGACCATCGACCAGGCCAGGAAGTCCCCGAACAGCGGCGAGGCGGCGCGGAACTCCGGCAGCCTCCCCTCCACATAGCCGGGCGAGTAGCGCGGCTTGTCGTCCGAGCAGTTGATGGCGACCCCGGCGGCGGCGATGTTGCTGTACTCGCCGTTCTCGCTGCGGCCGTTCATCGAGTCGGAGAGCAGCAGCAGGATCCTGCCGTCCCCGTCGTAGGCCTGCTCCAGGCCCTCGGTGAGGAACTCCCAGAAGTCCTTCGAGTACAGCGCCTGCGCGATGCCGGTGATGGCGGCGCTCTGCGTCAGCTGTCGCGGGAGGATGCCCGGAAGCGGCTTCGCGTCCAGGTCCTTCAGCAGCTTGGCGATCCGGTCCTTCACGTCCTGCGGGGTGTCGCCGACGGGACAGTCCTCGATCTTGGACGTGCAGTCCTCGGCGTAGTTGTCGAGCGCCAGCTGGAAACCCCTGGCCTGCCCGAGGGCGCCCTGCTCGGACGTCTGCGTTGGGTCGACGACCGCGTCGAACACGGCGCGTCCCACGTTCTTGGGGAACAGGTGGGCGTAGACGCCGCCGAGTTCGGTGCCGTAGGAGATGCCGAAGTAGTGCAGCTTCGTGTCGCCGAGGACCTGGCGCATCAGGTCCATGTCGCGGGCCGCGTCGGTGGTGCGCACATGCGGCAGCACCTTCTCGGAGTTCTTGTCGCAGGCCGCGTTGAACTCCTTGGTGTTGTCCAGCAGCCCGGTGCGCTCGGCGGCGTCGTCGGGCGTCGAGTCCTGTTGGAAGTAGGCGTCGAGTTGCTGGTCGTTCTCGCACTTCACGCCGGCGCTGCGGCCGACCCCGCGCGGGTCGAAGCTCACGAGGTCGTACCGGGTGCGCAGCGTGTCGTAGTCCGTGCCGAACGCGGGCAGCGTGCTCACGCCCGAGCCGCCGGGCCCGCCGAAGTTGAACACCAGCGAACCGATCCGCCTGCTCGGGTCGCCGCTCGCCTCCGCCCGGATCAGCGCGATGCCGATCGTGTCGCCCTTGGGGTGGTTCCAGTCCAGGGGTGCCTTCATCGTGGCGCACTGCCACCGCTGCCCGTCCGGCAGCGGGGAGGGCGCGCTGCCGCCGCCCTCGGCCTGGGACGGGGCCGGGCAGTCCTTCCAGCTCAGCTTCTGCGCCGTCAGGTCCTCGTCCGTACCGCCGTCGTCACCGCATCCGGTCGCCAGGGCGGACAGCAGCAGGGCGGTCGTGGTCAGGGCGGTGGCCCGCAGGCGGAAGGGGCTCGGCATGGTCCCATCGTGCGGTCGCCTCCGCTCACGCGCGCGAGGCCGCGGTCCGTACGAGGTACGGCGCCGTCCTAGAGGGCGCCCTTGCGGCTCAGTTGGTTGAAGGCCAGCCAGCCGGGCAGCACCGGGATCCACAGCGTCAGCAGACGGAACAGCAGGACGGCGGGGGCTGCGACCTCCTTGGGCAGGCCGACCGCGATCAGGCCGACCGTCA
Organism: Streptomyces vulcanius; assembly: GCF_042653945.1. NCBI lineage: Bacteria > Bacillati > Actinomycetota > Actinomycetes > Kitasatosporales > Streptomycetaceae > Streptomyces > Streptomyces vulcanius. The sequence goes on from NZ_JBHSFK010000005.1 coordinate 418,406, forward strand.
GGGTCGCCTCGACGGCACCGACACCGCCCGGGGTGGGGGCCGCGGAGCCGAGCGCGTTGCCGGCCAGGAAGACGACGGCGACGCTGGCGAGGCTGATGGACGAGGACTCCGTGCCGAAGGCGCGGATCGACGCGTCCAGGCACATCACGAAGCAGAAGGTCAGCAGGAGCATGCCGCCGATGCCGGTGACCAGCTTCTGCGGGCGCTGGAGCACGTCCAGCATGCGCGGCACGACTCCGGCGAACAGCGACCGCACGCGCGTGACGACGAACTTCCGCAGGAACGGCACCGACGTCACCACCAGCACCAGCACCGCCACCGTCAGCAGACCCGCGATGACCGTGCGGGACGGCGAGAGTGACGGCGTCTTCTCGGTGCCGGTGAGGTAGCCGAACGACAGCAGCATCAGGATGTGACAGCCGAGACCGAACAGCTGCGACGCGCCGACGCTCGCCACCGCGAGCCCGGGGCGCACGCCCGCGCGTTGCAGGAAGCGGGTGTTCAGGGCCACTCCGCCGACCGCGGCCGGTGCCACGATCTTCACGAACGAGCCGGCGACCTGCGCGGCGACCGTCCGCGGGAACGGCACCCGCTCCGGTACGAACCCGAGCAGGCTCATGGCCGCGGCGACATAGCTGAGCGCCGAGAACAGCACGGCCGCCGCCACCCAGCCCCACTCGGCGTTGGCGACCAGCGGGCCGAACTCGATGTGGGTGAGCTGCGTCAGCAGGAAGTAGGCGCCGATCGCGCCGGCGATGAAGCTGATCAGGGTGCGTGGCCGCACCCGCTCGAGGCGGGCCGGCTCCACCGGGGCCTGCGGCCGGATCCGCAGCACCTGGTGCCGGATCTGCGTCAGCAGATCCTCCTCGCGCGCCTCGTCCAGTGCCTCGTCGAGCGCCCGCTTGTCGGCCCGCGCCTGCGCGCGTACGGCCTTCTTCTCGGCCTTCTCCGAGACGGGCTTCTCCTCGTTCCCGGCGTCCAGACGGGCCTGCTTGGCCTGACGGGACGCCTCCAGGACCGCGTCACGCTCGCGCTGCGCCCGCTCCCGGGCGAGTCTGCGCAGCGTCGCGCGCGTGGAGCGGCTGAGCGCGATGGGCTGGAGCATCGGCAGACAGTCCGCCACCGCGTCGGGGCCGAGCACACCGACCGCCGAGGCGACCGTGCGCTCGGCGCCCACCCTGAGGCCGAGCGTCACCAGCAGCTGGGAGACGTCCATGCGCAGCAGCAGCTCACCGGCGGCGATCTCGCCGACCCGCATGTCGGTGAGGATCACCCTGCCGGAACGATCCACCAGGACGGCGTCACCCACCAGCCTGCGGTGCGCGATGCGCCTCGACTGAAGAGCGCGCACCTGGTGCCAGGTGTCCCGCAGCAGATGGTCGGTGATCTCGTCGTCCGCCAGCGAGTCCAGGGTGCGGCCGCCGCTGTGCTCGTAGACGAGCATCACGGCGTCGGGGCCGAGCTCGGAGGTCGCGATCAGCTTCGGCGCGTTGGCGCCCGCCGCGATGGCGGCGTAGGCCAGCAGCGCCTCCTGCTCCAGCGCCTGGCGCAGCGACTGCAGGCTGCTGCGGGTGGCGAAGCCGCGCAGCGTCAGGTTGCGCCACGCGCGGTAGAAGAACCCCTGGGCCTGCTGCTCGCGGTCGACCACGGTGACGTCGAGCGGTGGGCCGTCCTCCAGGGTGACGAAGTAGCGCCGGCCCCGGTCACCGGTCTCCGCCGTGTCCGGGGCCTCCTCGCGCGCGGCGCTCACCGGGTGGAAGCCGACCGTGCGCAGGCCCGCCATCAGGTTCCGCCCGGTGGGCCGGACGTTCGGGGAACCGACCGCGTACAGCGTCCCGTAGGCGACGGTCCAGCCGATCAGTACCGTCAGGATGATCGAGAACGGTGTCGTGTAGCCGGTGACCAGCATCGAGAAGGCGTCGAGGAGCAGCACCATCCACAGCACCGCGCGCCAGCGCGGCCGACGCGACATACCGACGGCCGTCATGTACGCGATGACCGGTGCGAGGTAGCCGTGCACGGGGTCGGTGAGGGCGTGGATGTCACCGGGGGAGGGCTGGGTAAGCGCTTCCCGGATGGAGCTCGGGGCGGCCTTGGCGACCCACAGGTCGGTGGCGAGTGTCACACCGTGCGCGAGGACGGCGGCGAGCACACCGTCGGCGATGCGCAGCCCGTCGCGCTTGATCAGCCGTTCGATCGCGAACGCGACCGGCACCAGCAGGATCGCGATGCTGGACGCCAGACCCGCGATCTTGATGAGCAGATCGGGTGCCTGCCCGGTGCCCTTGTTGATGTCCTGTTCCAGGCCCGAGGTCGTCCCGTGCGCGAACGCGGCGATACCGAGGAGCACCGCGACGGCGAGCACCCCCACCAGCAGGCGCATGAGGTCGGAGGGGCGGTGCACGCGCGCGGGGAGCAGCGGTTCGTCGCCCTCGACCTCGTCGATGTGCACCTCGTCGCAGTCGCGGTCGGGCGCCTCCGCACGGGGCTCGGCCGGTCCGTCGGGGCTGTCCGGGCGCGACGCAGCGTCAGCGGTGCCCTCCGCGTCCTCGGGATGCACACCCTGCTGCTTCATCGTCTCTTCTTGATCTCGTATCACCGGTCACCGACCGCACGATGGTGGCATGCCCCACCGACACACGGGGGCATCAGGGTGCAAACGCGGGGGCGCACAGTCTGCCCCAAGCATCTCTCGGGGGCGAGGGTCACGCAGGGTCAGGAGCCCGTCGCGCTGTCGGTGCGGTGCGGCAGGATGGGGCGGATGAGCGAGCAGAGCCTTCCGTACGACGCGGGCCCGGGGCACGACGGCGAACTGCCGGAGTACGCCGAGCGGGTCCTCGAAGTGGCGGAGCTGATTCCGCCCGGGCGGGTCATGACGTACGGGGACGTCGCCGAATGGCTTGCGGAGGGCGGGCCCCGGCAGGTCGGCCGGGTGATGTCCCTCTACGGCGGCGGCGTCCCGTGGTGGCGCGTGGTGCGCTCCGACGGCGTGCTGCTGCCGGGCCACGAACTGCGCGCGCTCGGCCACTACCGGGACGAGGGCACGCCGCTGAAGGAGGCGAGCCGGGCCGCCGAGGGCCATCTGCCCCGCCTCGACATGAGACGGGCGCGATGGGACGGCGGCGAGCGGACGGAAGGTCACACCTGACAGCTTCCGCCATCGGACGCGGCTGAGGGGACCCTGTGGCCCGTACGGGGGAAACCGTCGAAATCGGGCACGTCGGTGGCATGACGTACGTTCGAGGGTCACGGGGCGGCACCACCGGCCCCCGGACCACCAGCACACCCACCAGGACCGGCGACGAACCACGTGAGCTCCTCTTCCTCCACCGGACGCCTGTCGCCCCCCGCGGGACGACAGGGGAGCCGTGGCGCCTACCGGCTGGTGCGGACCACACCGGCCCGGGTGGACCCCCCTCTTCTGGACGCCGCGCAGCGGTCCGTGGTTGACCACACCCACGGCCCGCTGCTCGTCCTCGCCGGCCCGGGCACCGGCAAGACCACCACCCTCGTCGAGTCCGTCGCCGCCCGGATCGCCCGCGGCGGCGACCCCGCGCGCGTACTGGTGCTCACGTTCAGCCGCAAGGCCGCCGTCGAGCTGCGCGACCGGATGGCGCTGCGCATGGGCGCCGCCCGCGCCCCCCAGGCGACCACCTTCCACTCGTACTGCTACGCCCTGGTCCGCGCCCACCAGGACACCGAGCTGTTCGCCGAACCGCTGCGGCTGCTGTCGGGCCCCGAGCAGGACGTCGCCGTCCGGGAACTGCTCGCCGGCCAGCTCGACCTGCAGCGGCTCGGCCTCGCGCACGTGCGCTGGCCGGACGAACTGCGCGCCTGCCTCACCACGCGCGGCTTCGCCGACGAGGTCCGCGCGGTGCTCGCCCGCAGCCGCGAACTGGGCCTCGGCCCCGACGCCCTGGACGCCTTCGCCGCCCGTATCGGCCGCCCCGACTGGCGGGCCGCCGCCGCCTTCCTCGCCGAGTACCTCGACGTCCTCGACCTGCACGGCGTGATCGACTACGCGGAACTCGTCCATCGCGCGGTGCTCCTCGCCCACCGTCCCGACACCGCCGAGCGGCTCACCGCGCAGTACGACGCCGTGTACGTCGACGAGTACCAGGACACCGACCCGGCCCAGGTACGGCTGCTGCACGCCCTCGCCGGCGGCGGTCGCGCCCTCGTCGCGTTCGGCGACCCCGACCAGTCGATCTACACCTTCCGGGGCGCCGACGTGAACGGCATCCTGGACTTCCCGAGCGCCTTCCCGCGCCCCGACGGCCGCCCCGCCCCCGTCGAGGTCCTGCGCACCTCCCGCCGCTCCGGAGCCGCCCTGCTGGCCGCCACCCGGCTGGTCACCCAGCGCATGCCCCTGACCCGCCTCCCGGCGGAGAAGGTCCGTGCGCACCGTGAGCTCGCCCCTACGCGCGCGGGCGGCGGCGTCGAAGTATTCACGTACCCCACCCCCGGCACCGAGCTGGACAACGTCGCCGACATTCTGCGCCGCGCCCACCTGGAGGACGGCGTGCCCTGGAGCGAGATGGCCGTCCTGGTACGCGCCGGCTCCCGCACGATCCCGACGGTCCGCCGGGCCCTCACCGCCGCCGGAGTCCCCCTCGACATCGACGGCGACGACCTGCCCCTCCGCCATGAACCGGCGATCGCCCCCCTGCTGACGGCCCTGCGGGCGGTGGCCACGGCGGAGGCGTCCGCGCCGCTGCACGAGGGCGCCGGGGACGGGGACCGGCTGGGGGAGGGCTCGGACGAAGCCGACGGGCCGGCGGTGCACGTCCGGCAGGACGCGAAGGACGCGGCAGAGGCCGACGCGTCGGCGCCGGACCTCCAGGAGGGCGAGAAGGGCGCCACCGGGCCGGCCGAGGCTGCGGGCGGAGCGGGCACCGAGCCCGCCTCGCCCTCCGAGCCCGCCTCGCCCTCCGAGCCCGCCTCGCCCTCCGAGCCCGCCTCGCCCTCCGAGCCCGCCTCGCCCTCCGAGCCCGCCTCGCCCTCCGAGCCCGCCTCGCCCTCCGAGCCCGCCTCGCCCTC